>JBOHVS010000212.1:0-9633 GCA_050735975.1 Binatia bacterium
CCAATTCCTCGAAAACCACGGCACAATCCGTGGCGGACACTTCCGATCCACCGTACGGCTCGGGCAGCATCATACCGAGCCAGCCCAGCTCGGCGGCTTTTTTTACGAGCTGGGGCTGGAAGGTTTCCTTATTTTTATACCACTGGGTCATCCGGTGCGCTGGCACTTCGGCTTTAACGAAGTCTGACGCCACCTTCTTAAACATTTCTTGGGTTTCGGTGAGTGATAGGTCCATCTTTTTCTCCAAAAACCATGCGGCGGAAGGCGTGAGGCGTGAAGCGTGAGAGTCTCGGGTCCAGGGTCTCGGGTTTTCAGCTCGGGACTCGGAACGCGGGACGCGGAACACTTACTGTTGCCTGTAGCCCCTCGCCTGTTGCCTTTCCTAATCCGTTTCAGGCGCCTTTTCCTGGGTCGGCCGGCCTAAACCGAGTCGACGGGCGAAAATCAACCGGTCCGTATCCAAAGTACCGCCGCCGTGCAACTGCCCTGGTCCGGTGCGCACGGCGTACTCAAAATCCACCACTTCATGAACCGACAGATCTTGCACTAAAGCATCGGCGCCCATGATCTGCTGCAGTCGTTCGCCGTTGCGGAGCCGCATCATGCGCTGGTAATAGCGCTGCTGCGGGCCGCCATAAGGGTGTGGTTTTTTCGCGAAGCGGTGCCAGTAAATGCGCTGGTTGAAACGCCGGAGCGTGTTGAGCTCGATCATCATGTCGGCGATAGTATCGCGCACCCTTGAGTCCTCGATAATCGGTTTGCCGTCCACGTGGGTATTGCGACAGTACTCGATGACGCGCTCGATCAAGGGATCAACGCCGATTCTGCCGTCGCCGCCATGTTCAAGCTCCATGTGGGTGTTCGCGACTTTCCAGCCGTTGTTCTCGCCGCCGATCAGATACTTGGCCGGTACCCGCACGTTATCGAAAAAGACCGCGTTTTTGATCCCCATCATGAGATACATGTGTTGAATCGTGATGCCGGGAAGATTCGCCGGGATGTGTAGCCAGGCGAGATTTTCGTGACGCTTGCCTTTCGGGTCCGTGCACACCAAGGTCCAAAGATAATCCGGCGGCAAGTGATGGCCGACCATGACCTTTTGCCCATTGACGACATAATCGTTACCATCGCGGATCGCCTTTGTCTGGCAATTGGCGATATCGCTGCCGCCGTGCGGCTCGGTCAGCACCTGCCAAACACAGACATCGGCGCGAGTAATCGGCGGGAGGAACTCACGCTTCTGCTCTTCCGTGCCCCACCTGATCAAAACCGGCGCAACAATACGCGCCAACGTGTAAAACACATGCGAGAGGTTCAGGCCGTACTTGAAGAGTTCCGTCTCCAACACCATCTGGTGGTCTACGGTCAGCTCGGCGCCGCCATACTGGTTAGGGTACAGGGGAAACAACCAGCCCTTTTTCCCCAGCTTGTTGGCGAGAGTGCGGCGAAAACTATATTCCTCGTCGTTTTCCCGGGTGGACCAAGAAGCCGACCAGCGCAGATGCTCGTGACCCTTTATCTGTTCGGCCAACCAGGCGGCGACCTCTTTGCGGAATTCAACTACATGCGGTGGATCGGCTGATACATTGAAATCCATAACTTCTCCTATCGCAACGTTGAAAAAGCCCCACCTGCTTCGTTGCGCTTGTCCGACTCGCCGACGTACTCCGAAGCAGGTTGAGGTTTAGGTTAAGGTTTAGCTCAATCTCAGCCTAAGCCTTAGCCTCAGCCTTCCGAAGTCGCGCGCCTCGCATTTGGGCTCTTTTTGAACGTTGCGCATGAAATTAGCCTCAAAGAAAACAATGACGGGTTTCTCTAAATTACTCGGTTCGTACGCAGTTCTTTGATCGCGTTATTGTCGAACTCCAGCCGCCCGAGTATCTCTTCCGTGTGTTCGCCCAGCAACGGCGCCGGCCGGAAGAACTGCGGCGGTGTGTCCGAGAGATTAATCGGACTGCCGATCAGGTTGGTGGCGCCCATCTTCGGATGGCTGATCTGCCTGGGAATTCCTATGTGCTTAACCTGCGGATCCTCAAATACTTCACGAATAGTGTTGATTGGAGCGTTAGGGACGCCGTTGGCGTCCAATCGTTCCAACCAATATTCGCGCGGTTGCTTGCGAAATTCTTCTGCTAAGATTTTGACGATCTCGTAATGGCGCTCCGGCGACATGGCCACTAATATCAACGGCGATCGTTTCTTCAAGTGCTCCGGTTATCATTTCAGATTACCCTAAGCGGGCAATGAGAATTCACTTACTCCAACGACAGGCTATTGTCTACGCCTGATCCAAGCGCTAACGTTTAGTTTCGCCGTCACGTGTCACCAGCAATGCGTCAACAGCGAATGCTCCTTGACCCTGGGGCAGAACCATAACTGGATTGAGATCGAATTCGAGGATCTTATCGCGCAGATCGTACGCCAGCCATGAGAGCCGAGCAGCCATGTCTGAGAGCGCGTCAACATCGGCCGGTGGACCGCCGCGCGCGCCGGCGAAAAGTGCCCGACCTTTGAGAGCTTCAAATGCCCGCCGGGCTTCGGCTGCTGTGATCGGCGGGATCCGTAGCGCAACATCCTTCAGAATTTCGACGAATATACCACCGAGCCCCATTACCAGGCTCGGTCCAAGCTGCTCGTCGCGTGAGACGCCGATCAGACACTCGACGCCTCTCAACTGTTTCTGTACCAAGACGCCTTCGATGATCGCGTCAGGCTTGGCCGACCGGACGCATGCCATCATCTCCACGTAAGCTTTCTCCACGGCGCCGCGGTCTTCTAGGCCGGTCCGGAGTGCCCCAAGCTCGGTCTTGTGGGGAATATCGACAGACGCGACTTTAAGCACGCACGGATAACCGACGTTTTCCGCGGCTCGTGCCGCCTCCTGCGCAGACTGCGCCATCAACGCGGGGGCCAGCCGAATGCCGTAAGTTTGAAGCAACTTCTCCGTCGCGCCGTAAGCCAGAACACCGCTTCCTAATTGAGGTAGATCCGGCGCCGGCCCCGAACGAGTCGCTGGTGTGAATCGGCCCTCGGTCCGGTCGCGCTCGTTTTTTCGCAGCCGGCTCAAGGCGCGCAATGATTTGCGGTAATCGCCGGTAAACGTCAACCCTAGCCGGTTAAGGCGCTCGTGCCAGACTTCACTGACCGGTTCCGTGGCGCGCGTCAGGACGAATACCCGCTTGTCGTTGGCGCCGCCTAGATCGGCAATCCTTTGGTAAAGCTTTTCTGAACCCGGGGTGATCGTTTCAGGGAGGTTGAGTCTAACGCCAATATCGTCGATGTTCCGTTCCTGAAAGAAGCTTTCCAAACAGCGGTCAAAGGCTTCGCTATTTTGACGCTGCAGATCTTCGACATCGAGCGGGTTGCCCAATAAGGTAGGCTTATCGAGGCTTGCCACCAGCACCTGCTGCGTCTCCGGGCTTAGCTCGGGCACGGGAACGCCCTCCTGATCGGCGATGTCGCAAAGCAAGGTGCAGTCGCCGCCGGATATCGTGATCAGTCCGACTCCCCGGTCATGCTTATCGGGCCGGAGCTTCGCGCCGGCAAATAGAGCGATCGTATCGATGAGATCATCCAGGTCGTGGACCATAACGGCACCGTGCTGTTCGAAGAATGCGTCCCACGCGGCGGCGGAACCGGCAAGCTGGCCCGTGTGGGCGATGACGTTTCGCTTCGCGCGTTCGGTTCGGCCCGCGCGAAGCACTAAAACAGCCTTACCGTTGGCGACGGCGCGGTCCAGTGCCACGGCAAAACGTTGCGGCTCCTTGGGCGCGGCTTCGATATAGGTTGCGATCACGTCGATCTCCGGACAGACCGCCTGATAGTCGAGATAGTCAGCCGAGTTGAGCACGACCTCGTTGCCGCCGCTCGCGCATACGTGAAATCCGAGGCCGCGCTTAGCGCCTGCCATCATCAGCAGATTCATCATGCCGCTGCTCTGGAAAATGCAGCCGACGTTGCCGGGGCGCAGCGACTTCGGCAGCTCGCCGCCCCAAATCCCCAGTTTCGCCCGCATGGAAACAAAACCCATGCAGTTGGGGCCGAGCAGCTTGAGCCCCGCCGTTTTCGCAGCGTCTGTCAGTTGTTGTTGCAATTGTTTTCCCGTATCGCCTCCCTCAGCAAAACCGTCGGCGAAAATAACTCCCGCCTGCACACCTTTTTTACCCGCCTCCTCCACGATCGAGACAACGGTCTTGTTGTTGACTGCGATCACCGCCAACGGGATTTCACCCGGCACATCGAGAATGCTCGGATACGCTTTCAATCCAAAGACCTCCGGCCGGCCGGGGTTTATGGGGATGATTCCGGACGGGTCAAAACCCAGGTTCTGCAAGTTTTTGAAGATGTTCGCGGCATAATGATTGCGCTCGCTGGCGCCGATAATTGCGAGCCGGTCCGCTTCGAACAGCGAGGCCAAGGGTCGATGGTCCGACAAACTAACCTCCGGGAGAAGTAAAGACAGGAATCCCTGATTCGAATTTTTGACTTATCTCAGTTAAAAATGGATGTCCAACGCTCAAAGGCTTGATTTCCCGATGTCATTCGCCAATCCGAAAAATTTCATGCCGGAGATCCTTAGCTACGCTCAGGATGACCTCGTCGCAGGCTATGAAAGACGATGCGATGATTATTTGGGTGTGAGTAGATCGACAAGTTCCCGCACGTTGCCGATCAATTCGAGATTCTTCACGGCATTGACGAGCGCCTCCGACTGTTGGTCGGAAATAGCGCTCCGGGCGTTGCTGCGGAATTTATCCAGGACTTCCTCTTCCGTCAGCGGATTCTCCGGATGGCCTCTGGCGATCGTCGCGGTGTGGCTGAAGCGGGTGCCGTCCTGTAGCTCGACGCTCACGGGACAGTAAGTTCCCGGCTCGGGAATGGTTTCGTCCACGATGACTTTAACTTTGCCCAGCGCTTCTTGAACCTCCGGCGTGTTGGCTTTCGCGTCCGTAAAAGTGTCGATTTCCAGTTTGCCGTCCAACATGCACAGTGCGGCCACGTAATTGATCGCGAATTTCCCGCGCAGGCCGGTCTTGACCTCCGCATGATAGTGGCGCTCATAACGGAGCGGCGGGATGCTGACTTCGATTTTGGCGACATCAGCGTAACGGATGCTGTGCCGGTGCTTGAGATGAAGCGCCGCGTCTGCTGCAAGAAATTGCGGCGCGCTGCAAGGGTGGAGTTTAAGCCCGAGTCCGGGGGACTCCAGGAAGTAAGGTTTGCCAATGCCGTTAATCATTTTCTCATAGTCGCAAGTCCCCGGGCCGAAGAAGGTGTCACAGAAGCCTCTTGGAGCTTCGATAATGCCGGCATCGGCCGTGAACCCCTGACCAGCCAATAAAACTGCCTCGACGCCGTGGCGCGCGGCGTTGCCGGCGTGAAATGGCTTTACCATCGATCCTTGTTGGCGATGGATGCCGCCCAAGCCTGAGGCGGTGACGCCGAAGGCAGCTTTGATCTTCCCCGGGTCGAGACGAAGCAGGCTGGCACAGGCAACAGCGGCGCCAATGCCGCCCCACACAGGGGTGCTGTGGAAGCCCCGCTCTTGAAGATTGGGCGCCGCGCCGGCGATCCGGGTCAAAACCTCGATTCCGAGCACGTAGCCCTTCAGGAGATCTTGTCCAGACGCGCCTATATCTTCGCCCAGACTTAGCGCCGCGGCAGTCACCATGCTGGTGGGATGCCCGGCGTGGATGAAAGCGTCCCAGTCGTCGTAGTCGAGCGCGTGGGCCAATAAGCCATTGGTGAAGGCGGCCATGGGGACGGACGCTCGCGAAGCGGTTCCCCATATCGAGACTTGCGGTTTACTGCCCATGTGTGCGCAATAGTCAAAAGCGATGGTGGCAACCGGTGTGGAAACCGCGGCCAACGCGGCGCCCAAAGTGTCGAGGATGTGCAGCTTGGCATTGGCGAGAGCTTTCTCGGAGATAGTCGAGTAATCGGTCTCGGCAACAAAGCGGGCGAAGATATCGGTCACGGGCGGGGGCCTGCTCATCTCGGTCTTCCTTTCGGGCCGGCAGTTTTGGTAACTCCACTATCTGAATTGGGCGCGCGTGTCTATGTGTGATAAGAAGAAGGCGGCAGGCAAAGGGCACCGGGCAATAGTAAAAATAACCAAGGAGAGCAGAAGGATGAAAGGTGTTCTAGCGGGCATCAGAGTACTGGAGTTGGGCAACTTTATTTCGGGACCCTACGGGGCCATGTTGCTGGCCGACATGGGCGCCGAGGTGATCAAGATTGAGAATCCGAAAGGCGGAGATCCCTTCCGGGGTTGGGATCTTGGCGGAGACCAACCGAACTTTTGGGCGTACAACCGGGGCAAGAAGAGCGTCACGTTGAATCTTCAGACGCCCGAGGGGAGGGAAATCTTTTATGGGTTCGTAAAAAAAGCGGACGTGGTCATGGAAAACTACCGGCCCGGCGTGACGAAGAAATTGGCTATCGACTACGAGACGCTTCGGGCAATGAACGAGAGGATCATTTATTGCTCGATCACGGGAACTGGCCCGACCGGTCCCTATGTTAATCGCCCGGCCTATGACACCGTAGGTCAAGGGCTCGGCGGAATGTTAAGTCTCTTGATGGATGCCAAAAATCCGCGGCCAATCGGACCCGCCTATGCCGATTGCTTAAGCGGTATGTTTTCTGCCATCGGTGTCCTGGGTGCGTTGGTAGCTCGAGGACAAACCGGCAGGGGTCAACATCTAGATGCCACGATGGCGGGAGCGATCCTGGGATTTTTAAACGCCCAAGCCACCGATACCCTCGCAACAGGCAAAGTGCCGGGCCCGTACTCACGTCCAATGCAGTCTCAAACTTACGCGTTTTCCGGTTCCGATGGTTTGCCGTTGGCGATTCACCTCTCGTCACCGCAAAAATTCTGGGAAGGGTTGTGCAAAGCCGTGGGCCGTCCGGAGCTCATCGACGATCCGCGCTTCAACACGCGGCCGAACCGCCGGAAAAATTACCAGGAACTGAGCAAAACCTTTGCCGAGTTCTTCAAAGAAAAGCCGCGCCCGTACTGGTTGGAGCAACTCGAAGCGAACGACGTTCCCCATACCCCTGTCTATAACCTGGCGGAAGTGTTTCAAGACCCGCAGATCAAACACATGGGTTTGGAAATTCAAATCGACAGGCAGGACAAACCGGCGATTCGCACGGTGAAGTTTCCCATTGAATACGGCGAGACTAAAGTTCCGCATCCCGCGCCGCCGCCGGAACTAGGCGAGCACAACTCTGAATTTTTGAAGGATCTCGCTTACGACGACAAGGCGATCGCGGAGCTAAAGGAAAAAGGTGTGATCTGAGACAGAAGAATCCTCTCAGGCCCATCGGAACGTAGCGGGCATCCTATGCCGGCGGCATATTCAATCGGCGACCTTTGGCGCGGCCTAGCGGCATAGCGTTAGTAAATATGAGGACGAGGTGCTGAATGCGAGACGTCGACATACAGGAAGTCGCGAAGATTCTAGCCGAGTGGAATCCGCTCGGTGAACAAGCCGCCACAGTTCTCGACTCCGATGGCTACAAAACCCAAGCGATTGATATTCTTTTTGAACTCTCGTCGAGCGACCAGCCGTCGAACCCTGCTCAAATGGTGCAAGAAGTCTTGAACGAGGCATTCGATCTTTCGTTACCTCTGGAGGCGTGCTTGGAGCCTACGAGAAAAATATTGGGCGTACTGCTTCAACGCTATTAGACCGCCGACAGCTATACGAAAGTTTGGTTGATACCACCGTAAGCAACCGGCGCCAAACTGGGCATTGTCCTCGGGTGATTGCCGATTGAAAACTCGATATACAGTTGAGGAGTTTCGAGCCATCATGCGACAAGCGACTGAACAAGATTTGGATTTTCTAGCGCAATGCTACGTAAACATCGCGCTTCATATGAAAGCAGGGTCGCAGGACCTCTACATATCGCGCCTTCCATCCTCCCCCGATGACGCAACACTGGCTCAAGTAGCCCGCTACGTAGGCCGCGATGGCGCAATCGCGTTGATCGAAGAGTTGAACGGAAGGGCTGTGGGTTGCTTGTTGGGAACGATTGCCCATTCATCTTTTTCAGCGGCGCGACTCGACAACGTTGGTCACATCTCCGCGTGCTGGGTAGAGCCGGAGTTCCGCCAGTCGGGTATCGCTACCCGGCTGGTACGAGCCGCCGAGGACTGGTTTCAGGAGAAACGCGTGCTTCTGGTGGAGCTGTCGTATATGGCTACAAACGAGTTAGCCGCGGTCTCATGGCAACGCTTGGGCTACCAGCCGTTTAGGATATTCGCCTATAAACAATTATAGCCAATGCCCACAAAGGAGTGCTCTAGCGATGCTAATCAAAGCAGTTGCACGGGTTCGAGCCGGTCTCGAGTCTCCCGGCTCAAACTTCCTCTCTGTAAAATGCGGTCGCGACAGAACGAAATCGTTTTCAGGCTCCCTACGGATCCAGGAACCCAAAGCCGTACATCACTTTGAACAGCACATCCACCCCCTCGTTATCGAACTGTGCCTGGAGCCGGCCGAATACCCGGCCCCAGGAGCCGATGTCGGGCCCGCGGAAGTCGAATCCGGCGATGCCCATCGGAACCGGCGAAGACGCCTTCCGTTTAAAGTCGATACTGATCTTGTCTCTGATCTCCGTGCCGGCATCGACGAGCTTCAGATCGCTGTCGCGCTCGACACGGGTCCACCTCCGTTTGACGCCCAAGAAGGGAACCAACCGGCCCTGAAGGACGCCGTAGCCGCCTCGGACAAACACCTCGTGATTTCGGGACTTCACCTCCTCGCGCAATCGGCAGACCGCAACCACGAACAGCGAACATACGTCTTGGCCCCCGACTTCCGCCTCCAAATCGTCGGCCTTCATCCACCAGCCTTGCCAGCCCGTGGCCAGGTAAAAGGCCGGGAGGCTCGACGGCACCCCGGCCAGCTCCACACCGCCCCCGTATTGGATTCCGTTGCCGGTTAGCTTGAAGCGGGTAGCCGGGTTTTCGAGTTTGACGCGCGTGCCCCCGATCACACCGTTGGCGGCAGGATTGAATGACCAGCCGAACGCTGAGAAGCCGGGGAGGCCGGCGGCGAGATCGAGACCGCCTCCGCCCATTTTCATCTTGAATCTATTGGGGCTTTGATTTTTGAAGACCGCCACCTGGGTACCGTTGACGAAGATCCTTTCCGTCTCGTCGTCGATATGTAGATCCGTACGTTGGAAGATGCCGAAGGGACCGACCAGGAACCCTCCGAGGACACCGCCGGGATTCTGCACCATCCAGCCGGAAATGCCGACGACTTGGATGTCTTTAGAGGTAGTCTTCCCAGGTTCTACTGTCATTTTTGTTGTCTTGGTGACGTGATTACGCCCTTTTACCGTGACATCGTAGGAACCCTCTTCAATCTCATCCTTAACTGTTTGGCCCACTTCGGCGGTGATTGTTTTCGGCGGTCCCTGCGCGGGATCTTGCGGGGTGAAAGTGACCTCTACAGGACCGGGCGCGCCGACCAGATTGATCTGCGCGGTTCCTACGACGGCGCAGACCAGGCGCGGGATCAAAAGAACCAAAAGCGCTACGACAAAAATGTTGGTCTTCCTTCGCTTCATCTCCACCTCCTATTTGATGGTGAATTACGAAACCTGAGTCGC
>JBOHVS010000213.1:0-5783 GCA_050735975.1 Binatia bacterium
AGCCTAGTGAGTACATGACAGACGGCCGAATCTATTATCACGCGGAGCTTTGGGAAACCATGCTCCCTTATGTGATCGAGCGGATTGGGGAGGATCTGATTATATACGCAAGCGATTACCCACACGAGCCGGATCTTGCTGAGGCGATCAGAAAGTTTGAGGATCGTAAAGATCTCGCAGATTCCGCTAAGAGAAAGATCCTTTCTGATAACGGCAAGCGGTTCTATAAAATGGAAACTTAATTAGCAGTCCATTATTCGTCTGGCGTGATTCTTTCGTGTTGAAACGGCCCCGCAGTGCGTGCAGTCTCCTATTGAAAGGAAGAGGCGCAGATCAAAATCACTGGGTGCGCTGTCACAACGCCTTGAAGCAGTCCGCGAAGACCAGCCTTCTCCCCAGCCTATCATCGACAGATTTTAAGCGTGTCGCTTTTCGAGAAAACCCGATTTGCAAGCGTTTTCGGGACCTGAGTGCGATGAAATCAACTACGAATCGCCCACGAACCACTCTTCCATACAACGTCCCCGGAAGACTAACATTGACACCGTAAAGGACATTGCCGGTAACAACGTTGACCCCATCCTTCCTAGGCAATGGTTGACCGACGATATGCAATGCTTCTACGAATCTGTCCTGAGGCAATAGATCGAATCGGGGTACTATGCCTGCTTTGCTCCCGTAACAGGCGGCTTCACAGGCGTCGAAGTTCCCTTCGGCGGAGCATAAAGCTGGAGTAAATTTCCGTCCGGATCAAAAAAATAAAATCCGCTGCCGGTGGGGCGGTCTACCGCCGGAATGTTATGGATTTTCACTCCCCACTCTTTCATCTTTTGTTTCGCTAGTTCGAAGTCCTCCCTGTCAACAACAAAAGCATGATGCGTCGCGCCATCCTCGGCTAGAGCATCCTTCTCTATAGATTTGGGACGTTGAAAGAGAACAACCATATCTTCACCGGATCTGAGATCGGCTCGGTTCAGCCTATCCCCCATGTCATCCCGGTTGAGCAACGCTACCTTCATTCCCAAAATCTCAGTATAGAATTTAACTGCTCGCTCGACATCGTTTACCGGTATCCCTATATGATACAGGCCCTTTGTCTTAATCATAGATAACCTCCTCTTCTAGTTTTTTAAGAAGTAATTATCGACAAGCTCGTCATAGTTATTGATAAATCAAATCTTTCCATTTCGTCCTCATTTCTGCCTTGAGTTCCTCACTAGACTCGGCGACCGGTGGATAGTCACTTCTTCTCTCAAAAGGTATGCATGCATCGATAAGAGCACGCGAGCTGTGTCCCTTGCGCTCGCGAGGAATCACCACGTCCAGCTGGCCGCTCCCGCATCTGCGGATGATCTCTATTGCGAATTCCGGATCACAGCGGGTTCCGATAGCCCACAGAACGTCAGAAACGTTTGTTGGATCAATATCATCATCCACAACTATAACGAACCGTCCAAGATAGGCTCCGCCTAAAACCTGTGACGCCAGAAAGAGCGCTTGGCGAGCATGACCCGGGTAAGCCTGTTTGATGGAAATGACATTGAACAACCGCCCTACCCCGGGCTCTAAAGACCAAACCCCCTTCACGTTAGGAAGGCCGGCTCTTTCTACATTGTTCCATATATGAGCGGCTGTGATGACGCAGTTAACCAATGAGTAATCGGTGGGCGTGCGGCCGGGACGAGCACAACAGAGAATCGGATCCTTGCGGTAGTAAACTCGCTCGACACGTACAACCGGCGTATCCTCTGTTCTGGTTCCGTAATAGCCCATCCACTCTCCGAAAGGACCTTCAGGCTTGATGTCCCCGGGATGCATAAACCCCTCGATGGCGATTTCGGCATGGGCAGGAAAGGGTAAACCTGTAACCTCGCCCGCTACGACGTCAAACGGTCTACCTCTAAGGCCTCCGCAGTAGTCATATTCGGAGGAGGAAAAATCAACGGGGCTGCCTCCTCCTAAAAGGAGAAGAGGATCTTGCCCCACGCATACCACTACCGGACAGGGCTTTCCTTTTCGGAAATACTTCTCCATGTGTACACGAGCATGTTTTGTAACCGACGATGTAAACAACCCCATTGAATCCCGCTCAAGCACCATTGCCCGGTACGTCCCCAAATTCGCCCAGCCTTCCTCGGGATCCTGCGTGATAGCTACACAGGCCGTTCCTATAAAGCGCCCTCCATCTAGTTCATGAACTACGGGCACCGGAAATTTCAGCAAGTCGATACTATCACCGGACAGCTGGTTCTCAAAAATCGGCCCCGTTTTTACTACCCTTGGAGGAATTGGCTGGAGTCCGCTAAGCTTCTTTCTGAAGCGATCTACAAGTTCGATACCGACACAATCGACGGGGAGGCCCAGGGTAAGCGCCAACCGGCGGAAAGATGAATTCTGCCCGACCAAAATACGGTATCCTTCAGGATAACCCTTTATGTGGTCAAAGAGGAGCGCAGGATTAACCCCCGTGCGTTCCCGGTAAATCAATTCGGCTAATGTCCCAATCTCAAGATTCCAATCGACATTATTAACTCTCTTCAGCTCCCCCATTCCATCCACTATATGCAGCCACTGTCGTAAATCTTCATAGGGTTGGGCTAGCTTTTCCTCCGGAGCAGCATTGAGCTTTTTTTCGGCTACCGACATCATCGGCCTCCTTAAGTTCTCTCAAGATTCGTTTCTTTTCATTTCTATGGCTGTCGGCAACGACTTTCTTACTTCTAGCCGTCCCTCGTGCGCGGTGGTTTTTTCTTTCGCAGGCCTCCCCAAAATCTTTGAACCGACCCGACCTAAGCGGTAAACAACAGTTGTCTCTTACATCCATTAATACTCATCGAACATTCGTTGGAGCTCCCGCGGATCTCTAGTCTTTGTCAGACCGAGCATTAAAAGAATGCGGGCCTTATGTGCTACAAGGCTGTCTCCTTGGATGTACGGGTCTTCCCAGTCGACTGGAATACGCCCTTGGCCGCCTCTATTGGTTAGTACGATTGGGACTCCCGAAGCGGCGAGCTTTTTGAGCCCCTCCTGTTGATCGTAGGATGGGCGGCCGTTATAAGCGTACCCCTGGACTACCAGGCCCTTCGCTCCCGCCGCTACACAGGCCTGAGCGGCGCTATCGTCTGCGCCTACGTACGCGGATACGATGTCTACACGGGGTAAAGAGCCAATATCTCGGATGTCGAACTCGGAATTAGTGGTATGCCGCCGCATGGGGACGTAGTAGAAACTAATCCGATCCGACTCTATGTGTCCGAGAATACCCCGGCCCGGCGAGACGAAACCTCCGGGGCGTTGGTTTGTTTTGACCACTTCGCGTGCCGAGTGGATCTCTTCGTGGATCGTTACCAGCACACCCTTTCCGCGCGCGTGCGGCGAAAGCGCGACGCGGGTCGCGTCCAGGAAGTTTCGATCGCCGTCGCCTCCGACCTCATCGTGCTTGCGCTGCGCGGCCACCATGACCAAAGGTTTTTCGGTGCGGATTGTCAAATGCAAAAAATAAGCTGTTTCTTCGGTCGTAAAGGTTCCATGCGTAACGATGATACCGTCGACCTGTGCCGAGGCAGCGGCATCCCTCACCGCGCGACCTATATCGAGCCAATGACTTAGGCGCAGCGAACCGCTTCTCAATCGGATCACGTCGACGATGTCGAAATCCGCCATGGCGGCTGCGCGGGGGATGTTTTGGAGCACTTGATCGATTCCGATCAGCCCGTCGCTGGTGTTTGCGATGGTTCCCCCAGTCGCTACGATCTTGATGAGTGACATGAATCTCGTTCCCGTCGCGCGGCGCGTTTATTGATGAACATGAATGACGAAGTATGCGCTTTACGAAGATGGAAACAGCGGTAAATTCAAATTCCTGTACGGCGTGTCGGCCATGCACAAACTTGAATAGAATTCGAAGATTTTAAAGGCTCCTTTCGAGCATGCTAACGGGACCATGAACATCGCGCTTGTCAGCCATTTTCGTTCGATTAACCTCGAATCTAGCTCTCGACATTATGGACATTTAAAAGCTCCAAGCTCTCTCTGCTCCCTGGCATCAACCAATTCAATATTGTAACGACTTGTTGGATATGGTAGAGCGCTACTAGATCAAGGCTTCACTGTCAAGTCACTTTCAAGATAGCCCCAGTTAAGCAGAGCAGTTTACAATCAAGGACGCGCTTCCTCGAAACAAGGGCAGACCAAAATCGGGAGCTACAGTGCAAGTGCCGGTTGCTTGAGATGGATTTCCCGTCAACCACCCTGTCCTATCCACAGATTTCGTTGACCTGGGTTGCCGTACCGAATTTACGAAGGCTCCGAATATAGCCACGCGAGCACGTTTCTTTACAGGAGTAAAAGCATGAAACTCGCTGAACTGCACTGGCCGGAGGTGAAAAAACTGAACAGAGAGAAGATCGTCAGCGTGATGCCCGTGGGCTCCATGGAACAGCACGGCCCGCACCTGCCCTTTCAGGTGGACGTCTTTATCGCGGCGCGTCTGGCCGAGGATCTGGAAAAAAAAATCCCGGAGATCCTGCTTTTGCCTCCTATCTGGACTGGGGTCTCGGCCCACCACATGG
Organism: Binatia bacterium; assembly: GCA_050735975.1. Lineage (GTDB taxonomy): Bacteria > Desulfobacterota > Binatia > UBA9968 > UBA9968 > DATMBL01. Next base: position 4,572 of record JBOHVS010000213.1, read on the forward strand.
ATTTCCCAGGGTCCATCACGCTGCGGGCCCAGGCGTTCATCGACGTTTTGCACGACGTCTGCGTCTCGCTGCACCATCACGGGTTTCGCCGCATCGTGCTCCTAAACGGCCACGGCGGCAACCGATCGAGCCTCGAAGTGCTGGGACAAGAACTCTTCATGGAGTTAGGCCTGACCGTGAACACAGTGGCTTACTGGGATTTGGTGCCGGATCTCGTCAAGTCGTTAAAAACAACCAAATCCAGCGGTCTGGGTCATTCGGGGGAACTGGAAACATCGCTGATGCTCCACCTCGCACCTCATCTGGTAAATCATAAGAGCATTCCCCAGGGAGTTCTCGGCATCGACGAACCCAGCCCGACGACCGGGATCAAGCGCTACGTCAATATGAAGGAGCATTCCGAGGAAGGCGTGATAGGAATGCCGTCGGCTGCAACTCCGGAGACCGGCGAAAAGCTCTACCAAGGTGCACTCAACGCGCTGGAGAAGGCCGTTCGCGCTCTAACAGAGCAACTGAACTGAGCGCATTGGCATTTCATTTCCTTGAAAAATGGTGATTGCGTCAAATGCTCTAGCGCATTGCATCACGTCATCCCGCAGCCGAACCTGCCGATGTTCTTCGAGTAACACCGCCGAATGGACACGATGGAAAAAAGATGACGCCCGAGTTAGAGAAAGCCATCCAAGGGATAGAGCGACTCCGCCAGGAAAACGCTCAGCTTAGAAAAAAACTGGGATTAGAGGTTTCTGAACTGAAAGCGGATTACAGCCAATCCGAGCCCACTTCTGCAGCGTCCAACACCGGAGTTGAGGAAGCTCGGGAAGCCCGGACCTCCGGAGGACATGGAGTCTCAATTTCTGCCAGGCCGCTTGGCGTTGATTCCAATTTTTTCAGTGAAGAGAAAATAAAGCTTTTTCGGTCGCTCTTCAGCGGGAGAGAGGATGTCTACGCAGTCTTCTGGTTTAACGAACGAACTGGAAAGAAGGGTTACTCTCCAGCTTGCGAGGATCCATGGAGTTCGAGGAAAGGAAAAGCAAAGAAGTATCTCCCTTTGACGGATGAAGTTATTTTTAGCCACCTGACCGGAGAGAAAATCATCGGTGTTTATCCGTTGCTCAAAGATGACACGTGCTGGTTCTTAGCTTGCGACTTCGACAAAGAAGGCTGGGCACTTGATGCTTTGGCATTTCTGAATATCTGCAAAGATTACGG
>JBOHVS010000214.1:0-3849 GCA_050735975.1 Binatia bacterium
TGTAGTGCGGATTCTTCACGACATCCCGATTGGCTTCATAGATTTTTGGCCATTTGTACACCGAATTGTAGAAATGCCCGGCTATTTTGCTTAGCGTATCTCCCGCCTTGACGACGTACGGCTCGACCACGGCTGTCGCGGTTGCCGGCTTGAGCGCGACTTGGGTCACCGGTGGCTTTTCGGGAGCCGCGGGCGCCGGCTTGGCGGCGCTTTTCCCTTTTTCCTCAGCCGGAGTGACAATTGGAGCAACTCTGGCACTGGTCGCCGACGGCGCGGGCGCGCTCGCGACCACCGGCGCTGGAGTCGGTTCCGCGCGCGGCGGCGCTTTGGCCACGGCCTGCGACTTATATAGACGATCGATGAAGCCTGAACTGTCCAACTCCTTTACGAACGTGAGATCCACAAATTGTTCGGGACGCGCCGCTCGAGCGGCAGGGTCTTTGGCGCCCCATTCGCGCAACATGATCTGCATGCCCTTGAGCGTTGGATAAGGCTTTTCGGGAACCAAGGTAAGCGTGATGGACTCGTAAGTCTCCTCCAAAACCTCCTTGTCGTCGGTGCGCAGATACTTCGCGAGTATTTCCAGGGATTCCCGCCGGTGAGTCTTGGCATAATGGATTCCTTCCACGTACGCTCGCATGAAGTCGCGTACGAGGTCCGGTTTGGACTTGATCAAGGCTCGCGTCGTCGCCACCCCGGTGTGCTGATATTCGAGGCCGAGCATCTGAAGATCGGCCAAGACCGGGAAACCCGCCTTCTTGGCTTTCAGCGTGGTCGGCGGCGAGAGCATCGCTCCCTGTAGTTTGCCGCCCTCCAGGCCGGACAATAAAGCGGGCACATTGCCCAATTGAAGGATGGCTACGTCTTTGTTCGGTTCGAGGCCATATTTGTCCAACGCGTAGCGCATCGCAAAATCCGTCGATGAACCGAAGCGCGTGACGCCGACCGCCTTGCCTTTTAATTGATCCGGGCGGCTGATGCTTTTGTCCGTGAACAGTTTGAAGACGAGCGTGTTGACCGCGCCGGCGATCATCACGGTATCGGCGCCGCGAAGATTGCTCTGCATGACCGCGGCCCCGGCCATATGAGCGAAGCTTACTTCTCCTGAAACGAGGGCTTGGGCCGAGGTGGTGCCTGACTCGATTAGAATCGCCTGGACATCCAATCCGTGTTTTCTGAAGAATCCTTTTTCTAACGTGACCCAAAGGGGGGCGTTGTTGCCGGAGATCGAGCTGTACGCAACGTTCACCTTCTGTAGGGCTGCGGAGCCGGTTTTATCAGCGGCAGCAGACGGTGGAGGTGCCCCGACCGTCAAAGACCCAAAAACCAAAGCGATCAAGATTACGAGCCGTCTTTTGGTCTTGCTTACTCCGTTCATTTTTATCTCCTTCGGCTATGTAAGCCGTTAAACATGATTTCAGACCTTGTTTAGCCGCGTCATTGCCGCCTTGAGGCTGGCTCTCATACGTTCCAGGGAGCGCGCAAGCTCGCCCACTTCGTCATTCGATTGCACAGAAACTATGGTATCGAGGCGACCACGGCTGATATCATCAGCGGTGGCCTTCAACTCTAGTATAGGTCGCACAGTTTTGCTAGCGATCGCCATGGACATAGCAATTCCTAAAACAAGACAAAGCGCGATCAACCCGATGATCGGAAGAAGCGTGGCTTTAACTTCCTCCTGAACCGTATCGGCCCAAAGGCCAACATGAACGGCGCCCAATTGACCATCTAACAGAGGCACCCGGGTTTCGTAAACTGACTTGCCGCGAACTCGGGTTTCCCGCGAACTCGCCAGGCGTTGATTACGGGTCGTCGATGGCCCTTTGAGTTCGGTGGGAAAGGGTTGCAGACTTGAGGCGATAATCTCGCCCTTGGGATCCTGTATGAAGGCATAAGCAACACCGTGCAGCCGGCCGTATTTGGCAATCAAGGCGTCCAGCTCCAAGCTGGCCCTTTTGGATACATGGCCCGCGGCGGCATCGCTCAGGTTGGTTGCGATCGCCGAGGCCCTTAGATCGACCTGTTTTTGGAGCGCGTTTTCAGTCAAATAGTAGACGATTCCAATAACGAATCCTCCCAGAACGAGCAAGAGCCCACTGAATGTGGCGCTGATTTTCCACTTTAAGCCCGCCTGTTTCCACCGGAGGGTTGCCGGCTTGGCGGCTTTTGCACGCTCCATTGAAATCGATTCCTGAGACATGTTTCCTCCCAATGGCTTCTATGGATGTGTCAAAATTTTTTTAAACCGGAGATCTCTTGCCCCACTGATTCTTGAAGTTTGGTCTTGGACTTGCCATCCGGGATCTCCTTGCAGATGAGCCCCATGAGCTCGTCGAATCTGGCTTCGGGAAAGTTGCTCTGCGACTCACCCAATGCTTCAATCTGATCGCGGATGACAAGTGGAGCCATAGGACCGATGATTTCTGTAAGCAAGGCAGTGATGCGGTTAAATAACGCCGGGGGCACGAGTTCAGAGGTCGATTTGGCCGCGGGCGCTACGATCTCAACCAGTCCGGCTTTATGCAGGTTGAATATGACTTTGGCGGTGTATGCATACGGTACGCGCAGGATCTCCGCGATTTCTTGAACGCTGCGAAGTCCGTCGATTTTGGTCAGGACCCGCCACCCGACATGAGGCACCGTGACCGGCCCGCTTTGTTCTTCTCCCAAGTCCGCAAGGCGGAATGCCGTCTTACCGGAAGGGATGACTTCCAGGATAGTTTCCCACTCCCGGCTCATAGCCTTTACTTCCTCTAGGATCTGGCTTGACTGTTTCCTAATAGTCGGAGCCGGCGCGTTGCCGTTGGGGAGAAGCGCGAAGCTGCCCTCGCCCCATGTCACGGGATAGAGCAAAGCCTTCTCTCCATCGCCGATAGGGCAAGTCGCGTGGATGATTTCTCCGGCATTCAAGTATACCTCCACGGTTTCCTTGCCGCGTGACAACTTGAGAACGCCCGATTTCTTGCCGCCGGTCGCGAGCAGCAGGAGATCATTCAGGCTGATTTGCGATAGATTACCTTGCATTGGATTTGCCTACTAGCTGGGCTAACGTTCCTCCGAATTCCGTCGCGGCGCTGAAACAGTTTGAATTTTCCTTACGTGTTCCGTAAGGTCGTCATGGCCGTTGAGAGTCAGCTTGAGAGTCTTGATGACCGCTAAGTTTTTACTGATGTTGACCATCTGCTCCAAGGTCGATTTGATCTGGCTTTGCAGGAGATCGAGCTCTTCGGCTGAAATCCCTTGGAGCTGGCTTTGCAGCTCGTCGTAGAGACGAGTGATGCTGTCAATTTGACCCAGCGACTGTGTCTTGTCAGTGATTTCTTCATAAAGCCGAGAAATATCTTCGGTCAGGTTATGTAACTCGTTCTTCATAGTCATTTGCCAACCTTTTCATCATTTGTGGTGTTTTTAGTCGCTGGAAATTTGTTTATTGACCCGCGAGACACGCTTTGATCGGACTGCTTCGAGTTGTCACGTTCATTGCCGGATGCCGCCTTCGACCCGTCTCCGGTTCCCGCGTCGCGTGTGCTCGTATGGTCACTAGCGCTCTCGGGGCCGCGATCGGACTGGATACCAGGCGAAGAAGACGAGGGATTTATTACGGCTTCGTTCCGGGAAGGGAAAAAGAAATAGATCCCTCCAAAGACGACGCCGATAATCACCAATGCCGCGATCACTCCCGCCCTGTACTTTTTTGAGGTTTGGTCAGAGTATAAGTCGTACTCGCCATAATCTTTAATGAGTTTTTTCAGCTTCCGGTCCAGGTCTCCGTCCTTGCGCGCGCCCGGCAAGGGTTTTTGGATGCTAACATTTTCGACGAGGGGAAATTCAACTTGCGTCTGCGGC
>JBOHVS010000215.1:0-4273 GCA_050735975.1 Binatia bacterium
CCGTCATCCTCGATGAAGCGCAGCGGATCAAGAACTGGAATACCAAGACAGCCCAGGCCGTAAAGCGCCTGCGCAGCCGGTACGCGTTTGTCTTAACCGGCACGCCGATCGAAAACCGGATCGATGAGCTTTATTCGCTGATGGATTTTCTCAATCCCGCTCTATTGGGTCCGCTCTTTCGCTTCAACCGGGAGTTCTACGAGCTGGATGACCGCGGTCGCCCCATGGGCTACCGCAACCTCGACCAGTTGCACGCCAGGATCGAGCCGTTCATGCTGCGCCGGCGCAAAGCCGATGTGGAAACGGAACTGCCAGAGCGAACTGTGCGGACCTTCTTTGTTCCCTTGAGCCGTGAGCAGAAAAGCCGGTATGAAGAACATGAGGCCCAGGTAGCGCGGCTCGCCAGCATTGCCAAGCGACGACCTCTCACGCAAGAAGAATCCGAGAAACTCTTGCGCGAGCTCGCGATGATGCGCATGGTTTGCGATACCAACTACATCCTTGAACCTAAAGAAAAGGCTTGCCCTAAATTGTCGGAACTGGAAAAGCTTCTTGAGGAGTGCCGGGAAAACTCCGATGTTAAGGTTTTGGTCTTCTCCGAATGGGAACGCATGCTGGAGCTGGTCCGCGAGCTATGCGAACGGCTGGACATGGGGTACGCGCTGCACACAGGCTCGGTTCCCCAGCGGCGCAGGCGAGCAGAGATCTTACTCTTCAAGAACGATCCTGACTGCCGCGTTTTTCTTAGCACGGATTGCGGCAGCACAGGGTTGAACTTGCAGAACGCCAGCGTGGTCATTAATTGCGATTTGCCGTGGAATCCGGCCCGATTAGAACAGCGGATCGCGCGCGCCTGGCGCAAAAACCAAACGCGCTCGGTCTCGGTGATAAACCTGGTCTCGGATGGAACGATCGAGCACCGCATGCTCGATACCCTCGCCAGCAAACAGGCTCTAGCTGACGGAGTCCTCGACTTGCGCGGCGATCTCAAGGAAATTCGGTTCAGGGGCGGACGCCAGGCCCTGCTCTCCGGTCTGGAGCAGATTCTAGGGCCCACGCTTTCGCCAAGCGACGCTGAAGTGCAAAGAGCAAAACGCTTGCCTGTAGACCGCGCACTGGCTTTTAGCTCGCTTGCCGCGGAAAAATTAGGAGAGACCCTCGTGCGCTGCGAAGAACGCTATCCGATGGAGGGATCGCATTCGGTCCTTGTGGCTGTAGTCGACAGAGATGCCGCTCTCTGGCGCGAAAGTCTTCTTTCACTTCATAGGGAGGTCTTTGGCAACGGTCAATCTGAGCCGCCCTCCAAAGTTGAGGTAATAGACCGGGCCACTGACGAGGCTCTCAAGCGAATGATAGAAGCGGGCTTGATTGCTTCAGCTACCCGCGCGGTTCGGCCGCTTTACTCCCGTGATGGAGAAGTGCCGGCCGCGGCCCCTCTGTCTGAGAGCGAAAAGCAAAAGGCCCTTGGTTATCGCCAAAAAGCGGGGCGAAAGCTCAAGATGGCTGTCTTGCTGGAAGCCGGCGCTCTCACGGAAGAGGCGCGTGAAGCGTCGATGGAAACCATTCTCCTGCTGGCCCAGGCCCTTGCAGTGGAAAACCGAGTGCCGGAGCCGGCTGAGCTAAAACAAGCACTGCAAAACCCCATGTCGCTTTACTGGGGCGAAGCGTTGCCGGCAATCAGCGAATTTGCCGCAACGCCTTCTTTGCCTGCGACTGCGGTAGTTAAAACGCTCGAGAAAATAGCCGATCCCGTCCTTCTTTAATAACGGAATTGCGGGTTCAGGCTAACCTTTGCTTCCTTATTTCCTCTCTTGGTTCGGAAAGCTAGCGTCCACGAACTTTGGGACTCTTAATCCTCGGCAATCGCGCCTGTCTCCTAGCACTTCGATCTTTTCCTCCCACTCTTCTGCTGTGGTAATCTCGCCCACGAGAACCAAATCATCAATCACTTGCCCCAGAGGATCGCCTTGACTTACTAAGATAAGACCAGCCATCGGCAATCCCTCATTGAGCCTCGCTTCCGCATAGGTCCGCAGGTTCTATGATCATGTGAAATCACGACCCGCCCTTCGGTCGCTGCCCATTCTAGAACTACCGGATCTGAGGCATCAGACAAATCGGCTTCTTGTACGGTCATAGTATTGAGGTCTGATGTTCGCCGACGAACGCCGCGCACAATTCGCCCGTTGAAGTCTTCGTCAAAAAGGTATTTGACTGCGCTCACGCAGGCGTTGGTGATTGGCGGGCGGCAGTAAGCCGCTGGCGGAGATCTTTGAGGAAGTCTCTGTGACGGGTGTTCAGCTCCTGCCGAAGGTCTTCGGCGGACTGATGCGCTTCTTGGAGATAGCGATCGACCTGCTCCCGGTTGTTCAGGTAGTAGGCTATGGTCGCGTAGACCTGGGCAAGAGATAGACTGGGAAAGTCCTGGCAAATCTCCTCTGGGGTTGCACCTTCACAAAAAGAATAAACCACACTATCAAGAGAGACGCGTGTGCCAGCAATACGCCAGCTTTCCTACGGAGTCCGAACGACAAGGTTCGCAATATCAACATCAGAATTCATAAAAAAATAATAATGCAAGAAGGACAGCAACCCAAAATTCGGCCCATTCGCCCTTCAGGTCGAACGATTAAACGCCCGGCGAGATCAGCTGGCAGCCGACTGAAGCGCGGCCGCCAAAAACCGCCGAGGGTTCATAAGGGCGACGTGAACGAGCTCATAGAAGCAACTAGTAATGGCCTTGAGGCGTTCAGCGGTCACACTCTTCAATTTTTCCATCGCATTCAGGTTCGATTCGGTCTCACGCCCCGTCAGTGTCTCAGGTGGTGGCAAAGTTTGTGCGCCGGGGGAAGTTTCTTATGCGACGATCTTCTTGCTCGAAACAGAATTTGATTTGACCATGCTTGAACGATGGATATAATCTGTTTCAGACTACCCCCCAGGAACAGAAGCGTGGATAGAGAATGGCGCAATTCCAGGCGTTGCTAGCTTTTCTTTTTCCTGATATTTTTCTTTTTGTTTATTTTCGAACCCAGTCGCTCCCATCAGTTCGTTAACGGGAGTGTCTAGTCGCGGTAGCCGATAGACGGTGAGATAATACGATGAGCTCACAGGAAATCTTAGAAATGGTGGCCAAGGGTATGGTAGCGGCTGGTGTCTATAAGGATGTAAGTACTGCGATCAAAGCCATCGCTCTTGAACAGGTTGAGAGGAAAATCGCGGATTACACGAGACAGGTTCAGGACCTTGAGCGAAAATACAAGCACAGTCTGGAAGAACATAGCCGTCTACTAAAAGGGAAGGCCACGGTAGAGGAGGAGGAGGAGTGGATGGACTGGAAAGGGGCGGAGGTGATGCTCCAAGCCTGGCAGAAAGCCCTTCAGGAACTGCTCAACAGTGGCGCTTAAACTGGACATTGAGCAGGTCAAAGAAGTCCTAACTGTTTCTGATCTTATTACTTCCTGGCAAGTCCTGACTCAAGATGAAACTGCAGATCGAGCCCTATATAGAATTCGCTGCCAGCTTCTCAGACCTGCTTATCGGTTAGAGGTCAGGTTGATCGCAACGGAAAACGAGACGATCTATTCTTATCAGCTCTTTACGGATCGACCTTTGATTCGTTGGGACAACGCTCCGCATTTTCCGGCCTTAGATACTTTTCCTCACCATGTTCACCAGGAGAGTGGCGAGGTCGAAGAAGCGCATTTGAGCGGCGATCCTCTCCAGGATCTGCCGGGCATCCTCAACCAAGTTAGAGCCTTTTTAGCAAAGCCGTCCATCTAATTCGACAAGGCACACGGATTGCCCCCGCCACGGGTCTCTGGCCTGGGGGCTCCAGCCTTAATAGGTCTTCCACCTTCTCCAAAGGAGGCCGCCCTGATGTTACGCGCCCGCCCCTCTAGCCCTGTGGTCGAACGATTAAGCGTCTGGCAAAATCAGCTGGGCCCCGACTGAAGCGAGGCCGACCGCCAACAATACCGAGGGTTCATAAAGGCGACGTGAGTGATCTGATGGAAGTAACCAGTAACGGCATCGATGTCTTTAGCGCTCACACTCTTCAATTTTTTCATCACATTCAGGTTCAATTCGGTCTCACGCCCCGTCAGGCCCAGTAAAACAAAGCCTATCGCGGGGCTCGAGCGCAAGCTGGCAAATTTGACCGAATCATTAGCCCTACCCTCGCATGGGTCAACATCGCCTTAGCTTTTTCGGTAAGCAAAAACGACATGATGGGACAACCTTGAACTGACGACACTAAGCCCGCCGGGCACGG
>JBOHVS010000216.1:0-34722 GCA_050735975.1 Binatia bacterium
TGGCTCCCCGAAACGTCTGTACCACCGGCCGCTCATGGTCCGCAGTCAGTTGCGGCGTTGTCAATCCGGGTCCCAGTTGCTGCATCCAATACGCCAACTGCGATTGCAACACTTCTCCTTTGAACCACTCACGCTGCCAAACAGCGTAGTCAGCGAACTGAACGGCGAGTAGAGGCAAACCAGAATCTTTGCCATTCACAAAAGCTTCGTACAGTGTCGCAAGTTCGCGATAAAAAATGATCAATGACGAGCCGTCACATATGATGTGATTAAAGTTCAGGATGAACACATGCTCTTGTTCTGCAACCCGCAACACCTTCGCCCGCATGAGCGGAGCCTCTTCAAGATTGTAAGGCTGGCGCGAATCGTTGGCCGCGAGCCGTTGAGCTTCCACTGCTGCATGGTCTACCGGCAAATGGGAGAGATCTATGAGTGTTAGCGCGGCCGATACCCGGTTGACAATCTGCTGCAGCGGCTCGCCGGCGCATTCAATCACGCGTGTCCGTAACACCTCGTGCCGGCTCATCACCTCATTCAGCGCTCGTTCTAACGCCGGAATATTAAAGAGGCCTTTTATCTCAAACACGGCAGGGATGTTGTACGCCGCCAACCCGGGATTGAGCTTGTGCAAAAACCAGAGGCGGCGCTGGGAGAACGATAGCGGCAGCGAACGATCCCGCGTAACCGGCAAGACAGGTGGTAGGTTGACACCCTTTTGATTTCGACGAAGTAAATCGACGTGCTCTGCCAACTCAGCTACGTTCGGCAACTCAAACAACTTACGCAGCGGTAGATCGACGAAAAAGTTACTTCGCAGGCGAGCCACAACCCGGGTCGCCAAAAGCGAATGGCCGCCGAGCTCAAAGAAGTTGTCGTGGATGCCTATCTTGTCGAGCTCGAGCACTTCGCGCCAGATTTGCGCGACCAACTCTTCAATCTCCGTGCGCGGTTCAACGAAGCCTCGGTCGAGCAGCGGCCGCTCGCCGTCCGGTGGCGGAAGCGCATTTCGGTCGATCTTACCGTTAGGTGTTAAGGGTAGGGCGTCTAAGAATACGAACCAGGAAGGAATCATGTAGTCAGGTAGCTTTTCTTTGAGAAAGTTCTGAAGCTCAGTAACGGACGGCGACACAGCGACAGTCACGATGTAGGCGACCAGTGATTTTGGATTTTCGATACTTCGACTGTGCTCAGTACCGGTTTTAGATTCTAGATTGTCGGAAGCGCGCGGTTTTTCAGTTACATCGTCCCGGGTTACAACCACGCTCTCTCGCACTGCGGGGTGCTGATTCAGTACGGATTCGATCTCGCCTAGCTCGATGCGATAGCCACGAATCTTTACCTGATTATCAACTCGGCCGAGGAATTCGATATTGCCGTCGGCGAGATATTTCGCTCGATCGCCAGTTCGGTATAGGCGGGAGTTCGAATTATCGCTGAAGGGATTTGGAATAAATTTTCCCGGTGTCAGTTCGGGGCGATTGAGATAGCCCCTCGCCAGACCGTCACCGCCGATATAGAGGTCGCCAGGGATGCCGATGGGGACAGGTTGGAGATAAGTATCCCGAATGTAGATTTGAGTATTAGCGATGGGCCGGCCCATTAGAATCGGTTTGTCGTTCGCTTCAACCTTGGCCATTGTCGACCAGATCGTCGATTCGGTCGGCCCGTAGAGATTCCAGACCTCTCCGCGCGTAAGCAGCGCTTCCGCCAACTCTCCGGAGAGTGACTCGCCACCACAGAGTATTTTGAATTCCCGCGAACCTTCCCATCCCGCGTCAATCAACATTCTCCAGGTAGAAGGCGTGCCTTGCATGACCGTCGCCGAAGATTCTTTCACACGACACGCTAGCTCGTTCCCATCCGTCGCTTCCTCGCGACTCGCCGCAACAACAGTGCCACCCACCAGCAACGGCAAATAGAGCTCCAACGCGGCTATATCGAACGAAATGGTCGTAACCGCCAACAATTGGTCTTGGCTGGTCAAACCGACGCGCTCGCCGATCGAAAGCAGGCAATTGACCACCGATCGATGCGACACCTGAACGCCTTTGGGCTGCCCCCTCGAGCCAGACGTGTAAATTACGTACGCTAGGTTGTCGGAATTGGTTTCGCCTTGAGGATTATCTGCGCTTTCCCGCTGAATGACCGGCCAATCTCGATCAACGCACACGTACGTAATCCGGCGACTGACTGCAGGCCGCTGACCGCTCTCCAGACACCTCTCCTGCGTAACAACCACTGACAACGCGGCATCTTCCAACATAAAGGCCAAACGTTCTTGAGGATAGCTCGGATCAAGGGGTACATATGCGCCGCCGGTTTTGAGAATCCCCAACAATCCCACGACCATTTCCAAGGATCGGTCAACGCAAATCCCGACGAGTCCCTCCGGCCCAACGCCCAGTGCTCGCAGGTAACGACCGAGTTGGTTGGCACGCAGGTTCAACTCACGATAGGTTAATTGCCGCCCATCAAAAGTTACTGCGATCTCGTCAGGAGTTTTTTCGACCTGCGCCTCAAACAGTTCGTGGATGCACTTATCTTTCGGATAATCCGCCGCGGTATCGTTCCATTCAAAAAGAATTTGGTGGCGCTCCGGCTCGGTCATTATTGGCAGCGTTGATATGGGCTGATCCGGGTCGGCGGCGATTCCCTCCAATAAGATCTGAAAATGTCGAGCCATCCTCTCGATCGTGTCGCGATGAAACAAGTCTGTGCTGTACTCGATATGGCCGGCGATTCCATGTTCCTTATCAATGAGAGAGAAGGTCAAATCGAATTTTGTCATCCCGCCGTCAATATCGACGGGTTCGGACCGAAGTCCCGCCAGTTCAAGGGCTGGAACCGAAGTATTTTGGAAAGCGAACATGACTTGGAAGATCGGGTTACGGGCCACATCGCGCTGGGGTTGTAATTCCTCAACCAACTTTTCAAAAGGAAAGTCTTGGTGTGCGAAAGCGCCTACACAAGTCTCTCGGACACGTCGAAGCGTTTCACGGAAACTCGGACTGCCCGAATAGTTCGTGCGCAGCACCAAAGTGTTGATAAATGAGCCGAGCAAATTTTCAATCTCGGGCAGCGGGCGATTAAGGATCGGGCAGCCGACTAGCAGATCTTCCTGAGCGGTGTAGCGATAAAGCAGGGTCTTAAACGCCGTGAGCAGCGTCACAAAAAGCGTAACGCCATTCTCTCGACTCAACTCTTTAAGCTTTAGCTGCAACGTTTCGGGCAATAGGATTGACAGCCTTGATCCGTCAAACCCCAGCACCGGCGGTCGAGGCTTGTCGGTGGGCAAATTCAAGACTGGAAGAGTACCGCTCAGTCGCTGAACCCAATATTCACGGTGCGTCTGGAAGGTTTGGCCTGAAACGCAACGGCGCTGCCAGCTTGCAAAATCCGCATAGTGCACAGGCAATGCCGCTAACTGCGGCTCTTTGCCGTTCAGTATAGCCTCGTAAGCGGTCCATAGTTCGCGAAAAAAAATCGCCACGGATTGACTGTCAAAAACAATCTGATGCAAGGTCAAAATCAACAGATGTTGGGCTTGATCAATCCGTGCCAGTCGCGCGCGAATCGGTAGTCCTTCCGAAAGATCGATTGGCTGTAGCCATTCATTGCGAATCGACAGTTCGATTGCGCATGGCAGTTCAGTATCGGCAACATGTTCCAGATCCGTCACAGTAATCTCGATTGAGCAACTGGCCGCAATGCGTTGGATTGGCCTGCCATCCGGGGCGGGATAGGTGGTGCGCAAGACCTCGTGACGGCGCACGATGAGATTAAGGCATTCCACCAGAACTTCTACCCTTAGTTCGCCGACGAGTCGTTCGACTTTGCACCCATTATATACCGGACGGGCGTGCTCGAACTGATCTAAGAACCAAAATCGTTCTTGGGCAAACGATAGAGGGGGCGGAGCGTTATCATTATCCCTGCGCGGGATAATGTATTCGAACTGCCGCTCAAATCCCTCGCGTTCTAAAAGGTAGGCAAGAAGCTCATCTCTCTGGTTCAAGGCACTAGTCTTTTTTAGAAGCTGTGTTTTTTTCTTCCGGCCGCCGTTAGTTACGCTCGTCGGCTAGCATGGTTTCGATTTCCGCGGAAGACATACCATCGACCTGTAAAAACAGAGTCGCCACCTTTTCCGCCCGTTCTGCGCTCGGTGCCTTTTGCACAAGAAGTTGAGCCGCCTGTGCCACGGTACAAGCATCGTAAAACTCCACTAAGGTAAGATTCCAGGGAAAAATTCGGCCGATAGCCGAAACGATTCGGGTGGCAATTATCGAATCGCCGCCAAGATCAAAAAACAGATCATGGATGCCGACGCTGTTTATGCCCAGGGCTTCAGACCAAATCTTGGCGAGCACCGATTCCGTCCGGGTGGTTGGTGCGTTGAATCGGGTGCCGAGTTTTGGCCGATCTAGGTCCGGCGTGGGTAATTCCTGGCGATTGACTTTGTCGTTGGTATTGAGGGGGAAGCTCTCTAGGATCATAAACTTACTGGGCACCATGTAATCCGGGAGCCATGTTTTTAGCGAATCGCGCATTCGGCTTATGGTAGGAATCTCCTTAGTGGCCGTTGTAACATACGCGACCAGCCGGTCATCGCCGTGACCGTCTTTATGCGCCGCCACCGCCGCCTGATTTATTCCCGGGATCTGTAGCAATGCCAACTCAACTTCCTCGGCTTGAATTCTGTAGCCTCGGATCTTCAGTCGGAAATCTTTGCGCCCCAGATATTCGAGGCATCCATCCGGCTGGAGCCGCCCCAAATCCCCGGTACGGAAAACTCTCCGACCGTTGGCATCAGGGGTACCGACAAACGCCGAATCTGTCAGGACCGAATTATTCCAATACCCCGGGAAAATATAAGCGCTGCGAACGGCAATCTCGCCGACCTCGTTCACTCCGAGCGGGTTCCCCGAATCGTCGAGAATCAAGACTTCCATATCCTCGACCGCGTAACCGACCGGCAACGCACCGTCCGGGACATGCGAATCCTTACTAAAAAAATGAACTCGGCAAGTGTTTGTTTCAGTGCTCGACAAAACATGGAGCAGTAAGGCGTCGGGAAAATGGCGCTTAGACAATTCCAGATCCTGTTCGAAAGCCGGGCCGCTGCCTAACCGAATCAGGCGTAAGTCGGGAAATTGTTCGGCGCCGGTCAATTGCTGGGCGAAATGACGAAACACGGTTCCGCCAGCATGTAAGATGGTAATCTTTTCGCGCTGGAGCCAATCAGCGATTGCCGTCAATCCAACTTGCTTAAGGTCCACCGGGAATATTGCCGAGCCGCTCAGTAAGGCCAGGTAGAGATTACTCAACGCACCGGCGCTGCTGGGCGGACGCACTAGAGTCATACGATCCTCTGGTGAAATATGCGATGCGTTCCCCAATCTCATGACGTAATGAAGCATGTTGCGATGGTTATCCATCACTCCCTTCGGATGGCCGGTGGTTCCCGAGGTATAAAGAATTTGCGAAAGGGCGTCGGGCGACACCCCGTTTTCAGGATTTGCCTCGTTCCAACCGGCATCGAGGGATTCGAAGTCAATTAGAATGTGCGCTGAATTTAGCCATGACTTTGCCAGGCCCAGTCCGTCCCCTCCGGTTAGCACGATCTTGATATTGATATCTTGAAGAATGAACTTTGCCCAAGCGGGTGAAAACGAGATATCGAGAGGGACATAAATTTTGCCCGCTTTCATAATTCCTATAATGGCGGCTATCGTCCCAAGGTCATTCTTTACCAACACGGCAACCGGTTCGTTGCTCGTGCCGCTGCCTGACCGCAGGGCATGGGCAATCCGATTCGCCATCTTATTCAATGTACCGTAGGTTACGGCTTGGTCGTCTACCTTGACCGCAACATGCGACGGGTCACTGTCGACTATTTGTTCAAACCGGCTGGCAATCGATTGCTCGATGTTGTTCCTGGTAAACTTGGTGAAAGGATTGCCGGGCATAACCCAAGACCTGGCGCGCGAAGCGCAGCTAGATGGTTTGTCCCTCTCCAGAGGCATGGCAACTCCCGCTTCAATTCGTCCGTCAGTGAATTAATGTGCTGAGTTCTTGCTCCGCTGCGCCTATCCAGATGGGCATCTCCATGCTGCGGTAAGATGTGAGGGCCAGAGATAGTTCAGTTCTGGCTTGCTCGATCTGATTCTCACTGCGATGCAATCGTCCTAGACTCAAGTGAATGTGAGCCTGGAGCGGACGCATGGCCAATTCCGTCGCTAACGCCATGCCCGAAGCGTAATGACTAAGGGCTTCGCTGGGATTTGATGACTCTTCTTGAATAACGTCGCCTATGAGTTTATGGGCCCAAGCTTGATATCCTCGCTCGCCGCCGTCGCTGGCCAAAGCCAACGCGCGTTGACCCTGTTCTCGCGCTGCACCGATTCGACGCTCTAGCAAACTGGCATGACCCAGCCAGGTGAGCCGTAACGCCCACCCCGCTTTACGACCAATCATCTCCGATTGCTCATCGGCTTTTTCCATCAATGGAATAGCGTCTCCGACACGTCCTGCAAGAGCGTAGGCGTAACCCAAATTCGAACCAACTTGAGTCGTCAGTACCCGAATCTCGCTCGACTCGCAGATTTTTTGGCTTCTTTCCAATGCGCTGATCGCGAGTTCGAAATCGCCTTTGACGAGGAATAAAAATCCCAAGCTACAGTACGCGTAGGCGAGGCTGTACGCATGCTCGCTCTCTTCGGCGATTCGAATGCCGGTCTCGGCGATAGGAATCCCGCCTTTGAACTCACCCAGTTGCGCGAAGCATTGAGTCAACCAACTGCGACAGATCACCGATATGACGGTGGCGGTGCCAAACCGCTCATATTTGAAGCGCTGGTCTTTCACAACCGAGAGGGCCCGATTGAGCATCGTAATCGATTGATCGTATTGCCCCATGTGATGGAACGCTACCCCCATGTAGTAATGGGTCACGGTATTCAGTTCCATATCGTCTCGGTTAATTCGCAGGGCGCGCGTCCCGGACTCGATGGAGCGGTCATGATCGCCGACGACCCCATAGTAGCCAACCAAAAAATTGAGCACTCGTCCCAGCCGTTTATGATCGCCTATTCTCTCGGAGATCGCTTCGGCTTCTCGCAAGCTGCGGTGGAGTTCTTCAAATTGGCCGAGAAGAAAAAGCGGGTTGCGAAGTTTCAATCCAACATCCACGGTGCGCCGCAACGCGTCACCGTCCTGCGGCAGGTGTTGTAACGCCGCCAGCGATCTATAGTAAAAATCCGCGGCTGCTCGGTTAGCGGAGCGCGTCGCGGCCTTGCTTGCGGCTTGTCCCAAGTAATCGACCGCCTTATCCCAAAGCTCGCCGTGGAAAGCATGGTGCGCAAGTTTTTCCAGATGGTCGTGCGAAGCACTTCCCTTGATTTGTTCCAACGCCGTCACCACCTGCGAATGCAGCAATCTGCGACGCTCGTGCAACAGGGTGCCATAGGCGACCTCATTAACCAGCGCATGCTTGAAAGTATATTCCAGGTCGGGGAATAGGCTGGTCTCGTAGAGAAATTCCGCCCCCTGAAGATGGCTTAGACAAATTTTCAAACTTTCATCGGAGAGCTCGGTAACGGCACGCAGTAATGTAAAAGGAAGAGCAACACCGATGACAGCAGCGGTTTGGAGCAAGTGCTTCTCATCGATCGGCAGGCGGTCAATACGATCCGCCACAACGTTTTGGACGGTGCTCGGGATCACAAGATCATTAATTTTCAGACCCGGCCGGTAAGCCCCTTTTTCACCCGTCAGGACTCCAGTTTCCACGAGAGACCGCACGCTCTCTTCGGCAAAGAAGGGATTTCCTTCCGTGCGCTTGATCAACAACTGCTTGAGCTGCGTGAGATCTCCATTTGTTCCGAGTAGTTTTGACAACAATTCTTCCGCGCTACTCGTCTGGAGCGGATCAACGCGGAGTTGATTGTAATAGCTTTTTTCAGACCAACCATGGTTGTATTCAGGCCGGTAATTGATGAGGAGCATGATATGGGCCAGGGGGAGACTATCAACTAGCCTGTCAAGAAACGCTTGGGTTTCGTGATCGATCCAGTGAAGGTCTTCGAAGACTAATATTAAATTTTGTCTCTGGCTTTCCCTAACACAGAGTCGCTTGAGAGCATCCAAAGTGTGCCAGCGGCGCTGCTGAGGATCCATCGCGGTGAAACGTTTGATCATCTCGCGAACATCTTGAAACTGCGCCAACCATCCGCGCCCGCGCTCCGATGTTGTATAGTTTTCGCCCGGCGAGGCGCCCAGCAAGGAAAGAATCGGGGCGATAGTATCTTTCAGCGCACTCTCCAGTTCCAAAACATGCATCACCACTTTTTCGCTGATGTTCTCACTCGACTCGCCTTCAGCAATTTGAAAGTAACGGCGCAACATCTCAACCAATGGGAAGTATGGAGTTGACTTCCCATAAGAAACAGAAGCGGCCTCTAGGACGAGCCAACCTGCTGGTAACTGATGACGAGTAAATTCGTGGACCAAGCGCGACTTACCCACACCCGGCTCGCCAACCATCGCCAATATTTGGCCGCGCCCACCGGTTACTTGTTGAACAAGTTTGTTGAAAATATCGATTTCCGTGCTGCGTCCGACTAGTGGCGTCAGGCCGCGAGCAGCACCAGCCTGTACTCGCGTTCGCGCAGACGTGGGACCGACGAGCTCATAAGCCTCTACGGACTGCGAAACGCCTTTCACTGATACAGCGCCGAGCGACTTCACCTGGATGAATCCTTCGACTTGCCGCAAGGTGCTGGCTGACATTAGAGCGACTCCGCCAGCCGCAAGCTCTTCCATCCTTGCTGCCAGATGCGTCGTGTGGCCAATGGCGGAATAGTCGATATTGAGGTCGTTACCTATGGAGCGAACGACAACCTCGCCTGAATTCAAACCAATCCCGATCTGCAACCCAAGTTCTTCCGATTGACCAAGCTTTTCACGATGGCGGCGCATCTCCTCCTGCATCGCTAAAGCCGCATAACAGGCGCGCACCGCATGATCTTCATGAGCTAACGGCGCGCCGAAAAGTGCCATGATGCCGTCTCCCAAGACCTGGTTTACCGTACCTTCGTAGCGATGAACTGCGTCCATCATGACGCGTAGAACCGGATCGATGACTTTCTGCGCCTCTTCAGGATCGATTCCCTCCACCAGTTTTGTGGAACCTCTTATGTCTGCAAAGAGAACGGTCACCTGCTTCCGTTCGCCTTCCAGGCTGTGGCGCGAAGCCAATATCTTTTCAGCGAGGTGTCTGGGAACGTAATTGTCAGGCGAGGGCCCTGCGGGCAGCGCGCTGGTTACAGCCGGCTGGATTTGAGTGATTTGTTGGCCGCAATTTCTGCAAAACTTGGCGTCTCGACGATTAGACTCGCCACAGTTAGGACAGGCCGTTTCGAGCCGTGCCCCGCACTGGTCGCAGAAGGCTGAACTAAGAGAATTCTCGGACTGGCACCGCGGGCAAATCATAGACCGGATCAAATGCCGAAGTTCGTCACTTGCCGTCTCCATTGGACCGTAGATAGCGCGCGCATAAGCGGGAGGAAATCCAGCCGAGATATAGTACCGGGCTAGGACAAAAGCAAGTGAAGGCACCGTGCTCTACTGGTGCTCCGCTTCTGGCACAGGACTAATCCTGTGGTAGCCGAATAAGATCCCGAGATCATCCACTTTGGCGACGAAGGTGCGTGTGGCTCGTGTCCAATTAAGGCTCCGATTGGCTGAGACTTGAATACTACTGGTTTTGGAGGGCAGCCGTTGGTGCGTTAAGAAAGACCGGCGTCTAATCTGCTCGGCTCCAAAAGAATCTCGTCGGGGAATAGGTACTCTTTGCCGGCCGGCCCGAAGTTGACCAGGATCAGCTCGCGTCCCAGATTCTCAATCGCGCTGACGAAGGTGCCCTCTCGCGGCAGGAAAAGGCCGGTCTTCTGCGACCGAATCGGCTTCACCGTTTTGAGTGGTTCGCCCGGGATCATTGCTTTCTCCATGAATATGCTGGGACATTTTTTCAGGCTTAGGGGAGGGGTTGGCTCCCTCCCCTAACCCATCCGCTTGTCCCGCTTGTCATTCATTCGCCGTCCCCAAAACTATCGTGAAGCAGCGCGCGCCTCTGGGCTCGGATCTCATCGACTCCCGTCGGGTCATGATCACATGAGCCGTAGAAATCGATGACATTGCCCGAGTTTTCATCGAGCAGCGGCCGGCTCCAGGACAGAGTATCTTCGCGCATCGGCGGGAACTTCATGTGGCAGTAACTGGTTGTGTCGGCCGGAACCTTCGAGATTAGCTCCTGTCCCTCGACCGTCGGCACGCCCCAGAACAACGTTGAAGACAACAGCAGGGTGGATAAAAGTGATATGCTCTTTTTCATTTTTCTCACCTCCTTTCTTTTCAGATTCCCAATGCTGGTCAATAACCTCTGCAGCTCTCATGCCAACACTGAATCACCGCGCGGTTTCCTTCGTGTGCGTACGAATCACTATGATAGTTGCTTCAATTGTCTGGATTTCTGACTGCGGCGTTCTCTTCATGAGTGAGCTGGGCGACTGCTGGCAACTGCAGCCATGATCAGATGAGTGTCCGTCGTTTACAGTGACGTCCGTGGTAGATCACCTAAGTGATCGTTCGGCATGTTGATTTTACTCCGGATAGCTTGCGTTGCCGGATCGTTTACTTCGTTGACAGCAAAGTTATCGATGTGTTAACGGAAGGCTTGCAGACAGACGTAGCAAGTGAGTGCACACATGTACAAAGGCTTTCGGGAAGACGAGTTGGAGTATCAATATAACCCGCGGGTGTCCGTCCCGGAGTATCCGCAACTCGCCAAGCAAAGGGCGGTAGAGAGCCGGAAGGTTCGGCAAACTTTCAAGTCCTTTCTCAACGTTCCCTACGGCGACACACCACGGCAAGCGCTTGATATCTTCCCACCCGAGCGAAGCGGTGGTCCGGTGCTTTTATTTATCCACGGCGGCTACTGGCGGAGCGGCAGCAAAGAGGACAACTGCGGCTTCGTTCCAACCTTCGTAAATCGCGGCGCAACCGTCGTTGTGATTGAATATGATCTCTGCCCGCAGGTGACGGTCACCGACATCGTGCGCCAAGCGCGCGCCTCCATTGCTTGGACTTACCGAAACATTATTCGTTATGGCGGGAATCCGTCGAGGCTTTATGTCTCGGGACACTCGGCCGGCGGCCATCTCACTGCTATGGCTTTAGCCCATGACTGGGAGAAGGAAGGCTTACCGTGGGATCTGATCAAGGGCGCCGTTCCGACCTCGGGCGTCTACGACCTCGATATGGTGATGCACGTGAGCCCGAACGAGCAGATCCGCATGACGCCGGAGATCGCCAAGGAGAACAGCCCCTTCTTCCACCCGCCCCGTCCAATCTGCCCGGTCATTGTCGCCGTCGGCGGCGCCGAACCAAACGGCTGGCAGCAGATGTCGGAAGACTACTTTAAGCTCTGCAAGGAGCAAGGTTTGAACTGCGAATACCTGGCGATATCCGGCGCCAATCATTACACGCTGTCGGATCATCTGGCCGACCCGAAAAGTCCACTGGCTCAGGCGATGCTCAAACAAATGGACCTGTAGTCGGCCAAACGACCCTTGACCTTAAACAGCCGCGCGCGCCACGATCGTGTGCACATTGGATCGGATCCTACAGACTATCGAAAATCTGGAAAACAGGCTGGTCACATCAGCTAATTATTTGATTGATGCGCATCTGTTCTCTCCTCCCCGGAGCCACGGAGATCGCCTACGCCCTTGGACTTGGCGATCAGATCGTCGGCGTCACCTACGAATGCGATTATCCCGCCGAGGCGCGGAACAAAAGGCTCGTCGTGCGAAGCTCGCTCGACCCGGAGACGATGACGAGCTCGGAAATCGACGCGCGCGTCCGGCAAACCCAGCGCTCCGGGGGAAGTCTGTACAGCCTCGACGTCGAGGCTTTCAAAGATGCTTCCCCCGACATCGTTCTCACCCAGGATCTATGCGACGTCTGCGCCATCAACCAGAGCGAGGTTGTAAACGCCTGTCAATCTCTCCCCGAGCAGCCAGCGATTGTCGGCTTGACGCCTAACCGCCTGACGGACGTTCTTGCCGACATCGCGAGAGTCGGCGCTGCGACCGGAACCGAGGCGCGGGCTCGAGCGTTGGTCCAAAATCTGCGAGAAAGAATTGAGCGCGTTTCGGAATTGGCATCCCGGTCCAATTCGCGACCACGAGTCGCTTGTCTTGAGTGGCTCGATCCGATCTATTACGCCGGCCACTGGATTCCAGAGATGGTCGAGCTGGCGGGCGGGCAGAATGGTTTCGGCCAGACCGGGCGACCCTCCGCAACATTGGATTGGAGATCGGTGCTGGAATTCTCACCGGAAATCATCCTGGCGATGCCTTGCGGCTTTGACCCCGAGCGCACTATCAGCGAGTTCCATCTGTTGCAGACCCGGCACGGCTGGAGCGAGCTGCCGGCAGTCAAAACGAACCGTGTCTTCGCCGTCGACGGCCATGCCTACTTCAGCCGGCCCGGCCCTCGACTGGTCGATGGACTGGAGCTGCTCGTCCAACTGATTCACCCGGATACTTTTTCACTGCCGGCTTCGATTCAGGCCGCTCGCAGGCTAGAATAAGATTTATGCTGGGTCGTCTTTTTCTGCTCTTTCTCATCGTCCCCGTAATAGAGCTTTATGTCTTGATCAAGATCGGCGGTTACATCGGAGCCGTTAATACCGTTCTCCTGGTGATCGGCACGGCGCTACTGGGCGTCATCCTGACCCGTCTCGAAGGCATGCGAACCCTGCGCCAGATCAGCCAGAGTCTTTCTCAGGGGATTGTCCCCGCCGAAGAAATGATCGACGGGCTGCTGATTTTTGCCGGCGGGATCCTTCTTCTAACGCCCGGTGTTATCACCGATGTTTTAGCGCTCTGGCTGCTCATTCCGTTTACCCGCACGTTGTTCAAAAGATGGCTGCGCAGGAGATTTGACCGCATGGTCTCATCCGGAAACATCCAGCTTCATTACCGTGGTCGCGGCCCAAACGACCCCTGATCCTGGGGTCCTTCGAATCCTCTGAAATATTCTTTGAACGGCGCTCCAGCGACTTTGGACGATGCGACGTGTCGTAAAAAGATTACAGGCTGGTCAAAGCAGATGGGCTTTTTTCAGCAGTCTGTAGATAGTTGACCGCATATAGTCGCAATGATAGCGTCCGTCGGAAATACGAAACGGTAGGAGAGGAGCGATCTTATGGACAAGGTCATCATCGTGACAGGCGGCGCCGGCGGGATTGGATCGGAGATTTGCGCCGATTTAGCGGCCGACGGTTTGAAGGTCGTCATCGCCGATAACGCCAAAGACGCAGCCGAACGAACTGCCGTTGAGATTGGCAAAGCCAAAGGCGAAGCGACGGCCGCTCAGGTCGATGTCGGAGACAAAGGAAGCGTTGCGAGCATGGTGGAACAGGCAGTGGCGAAATACGGACGCATCGATTTTCTTCTCAACGGCGCGGGAGTCATTACCCGCGTGCCGGTAGTCGAAATGCCGGAGGAGGAGTGGGACCGGGTATTGAGAATCAATCTCAAAGGGACTTTCTTATGCTCGCAGGCCGTGGCCAGGCACATGATCCGGAACAAGCAGGGGCGGATCCTCAGCATCGCCTCTGGCCGCGGCATCGCCGGACAGCCTAGATCGGCTCATTACGCGGCTTCTAAAGCCGGCATTATCGCCTTCACAAAGTCGCTCGCGGTGGAATTGGCGTCCTATGACATTACCGTCAACGCCATCTGTCCAGGCGCGACCGACACGCCGATGTCTCGGGCCGGCTCAACTCCGGACGAATTCAAAAAGCGGGAAGCGGTGCCACCCCTGATGGATGGACTGACGAGGAAGGAAGAGATCGTCGGTCTGGTTCGCTATCTTCTGTCGGAGCCGGCCAGATTCATTACCGGCCAAACGTTCTTACTCCGCACTCCCAAATAGCAGCGCAGGCTGGCCAGAAAGTCCCCGGGTGCGAGACGCCTGTCTGCCCTGTCGGCACAGGCAGGCGCGAATCTCTCGAAGAGCCAGGGGCAAAGGGTTATCCTATCTCTTTGCTCTTTGCTCTTTGCTCTTTGCTCTTTGCTCTTCCTTGCCTTCAGCGATACGTCGCGCGTCTCGCACCATACTCCTTGCGCTTTGCTCAGCCTGTCAATGTGCCAAACATAGGCATTCGTGCCTCGGCGCCGCGACGCTGGCATTCCTGCACGAAAATCTTGTGAGTTTCCGGGTCCTGATCCTCGTATTCGATTTGCGCGCCGCCTTTCTTCACATCTTCGCCGGTGTCTTTCAAATCCTCGACTTTGAAAAAGCCTGTCCCCCCGTTGATTGAATTACTTCATCTGGGCCATGTAGTATCCGAGCCCCCCGCGATAGGCGCGATCGATCGCCATGCACTCACGCGCGCCTTTAAGAGCCAGCTCGCGATCCTCGGGAGTCTTGACATACCGCTCAAAGATTTCGGATATGTTCTCCGAGTGCTCCGTGTCCGCCACGACATGGACGTCGAGGGAAATCATCTTTTTCAAACTAATCCCCATCTCGTTCTCGAATTTCTTTCCCACCCGATATGACATGCCGCCGCCTTTTACTATTTTTCCGTTGTTCCGGCGCTCCAACATATGGGATGAAGTATAAGCCGTCAACCAGTGACTTCGGATGGCAATGTGGTGCCACGCATAGAAGCATGCCCGCACCATCGGCGGCACTTCGGCGTTCTCGAAATCCTCGGGTTTAAGCCCAAGCACCTCGCCCTGTTTTACCGTAAGGGAATAATGATCCATGTTGGCGCGCGGGTCGTTCACCAGTTCATCGCTCTCGTGGTGCCAAATCACCCTCTTTACTTCCAGCGGCGCGGAACCCTGCACGTAAGCCCAGCAGTCCCGCCGATTGCTCGTATAGAGGGCGTTCTGAATAACATAAAAGCGCGCCCGTTCCATCGTTAACGGCACCGAAAAAAAATTCTTAAACTCGAGAGACTCAAATTGATCATTCACCATCTTGTCGAGCGTCGCCGTCAACTCTGTTACGATATCCATAAGACCTCCTTACGAAAGCCGTTCAAACTGTTTAAACCGTTTGAACGGAGCGGGGCGGTTGAACGGTTTGAACAACTTGTAATCATCCTTTACACTCCGAACGCCAGGCTCTTGATCACGACCGGCACGAAACCCTCTCCTTCGACCACCTCGC
Source organism: Binatia bacterium (assembly GCA_050735975.1). Taxonomy (GTDB): domain Bacteria; phylum Desulfobacterota; class Binatia; order UBA9968; family UBA9968; genus DATMBL01. The sequence continues at coordinate 15,250 of JBOHVS010000216.1, forward strand.
CGATATCGACAAAGTCGAGTTCGGACAGAGTGATCTCGTCCACGCAAGGAACGCTCCATCGGGAAGAAAGCATCCTGCCCACCACTCCACCGACGTTCTGCTCGAAGACTAACACGTGAGGTCTGTCCTCCGGATTTAGCTCGGCTAGAGCCCGATCTATGCCCTTGGCCAATTCCTGCGCGGCGCCGTAGCCCAAAAACGGCGGCGACGTAAAGATTAAAGCAAAGGGCGAGCCACAAACCTCCGGGTCGCGTGCTTTGAGAGTTCGTCTGACGGAGTCGAGGCTTCGCTCGGCAATCGGCGCTTCCCAGTCCACTTGAGTTACAAAGACTCTGAGATTCCGCAGGGGAAGCCGGGCATTTTCCGGAACGAAAATCGTCTCGCCGCTCAACTGCACCGTGTATTGCGACGCGCCGATCACGGTCGCCCGAATCCCTTCGCTGGAATCAACGATATCGAACCCTCTTTTCTCAGCCTCTTTCCTTGCTTCCCGGCCAAGATACGGGCCTAAGTCACCAAAAAGATTTTTTTCGCGACCGTAGATGTATTCCGAGACACCACCGGAGAAGAGGATTCCGTCGACCTCCGGCAGCTCGCTCAACCCCGAAGTGACGTAGAAATCCTTCCACGGCGCGCTTCCCCCGGCCAACACGTCGAACAGCGCTTTTGCCATACGCTCGGCCATGCGGGCGCGAAGCTCGTCATCGATCTTGTCGCCGATACGTACTTGGCACCCCAGGTCTTCCAGAAAGCGCCTTCCTGCTTTCTCCAATCTGATTACAACACCGGAAGGATCGTACGCGATCAGACGAGCGCCGATGTTGACCGCAGCGGTATCTCTAATTCGACCATCCTTGATGATGCCGACCTTCGTCGTGCCGCCGCCGAGATCGACGTTCAAAAGGGACAACCCCTCGTCGCGGCTCTTGAGCACGGCCCCCGACCCATAAGCCGCCATAATCGTTTCCAGAGTAGGACCCGCCGTTGCGCAAACGAATCGACCGGTCTCGTCGGCGAAAAGCTCGGCGATCTTAGCGGCGTTATCGCGCCGCGCCGCCTCGCCCGTAATGATCACCGCGCCGGTGTCCACCTGCTGCCGGCTCAAGCCGGCTTTCCGAAAAGTCGAATCGACCAGCTCCCTCAGCGGCCCGGCCTCAATATTCCAATCTCCCGAGAACGGAGTGAGGAGAATTCGGGAGCGCGCGATCACTACGCGCTCAAGCACCTGGGGCCGCCGATGATGCGGCGAAGGATAGCCGATGCGCAACTCTGAAAACATCAGATGAGAAGTCGAAGAGCCGATATCGATCCCGACGCTGGTGAGATGGGTGTGCGGCCCTGTTCCGTCTCCGTGATCGTGCCCGTGGTGGTGATGAGTAAGCATTGAATTATCAGATCGGATAAACGGAACGCCAGAGACTCGTGTCGTATCTCAGAAGTCCATCAACAAATCGGCGAAGAATTGTGCCCATGCTTATTTGCTCGATCCTGGGATGTCAAGGCTACGCGAAGAAACACTTAAGCGGAAAAACGCGCAGGCGAGAAATCCGGGGCCTCTCTTCTTTCGGTACCGACGAGAAGGTCAGCGGCCAGGGATCCGACTGCCGAGCTGGTCGTTACTCCATGCCCGCCGAGTCCGGCGACCCAAAAGAAACCTTTTACTTTTGGATCCCAGCCGATCACAAACCGGCCATCGCTTACGATGTTTCTAAGCCCGGCCCATCCTTTTTGAATTGATACGCTCGACAGGCCCGGTATATGACGTTGGATTTTCTCAGCCAGCAGTTCCTGAACCGACCCGTCCACGGGCGGATCGCCCGGCGGCAACTCCTGCTGATCACACGCGCAAAGGAGTAAGCCACCGCCTTCGGGACGAAAATAGATGTCATGGGTAACATCCCAGACAAACGGCCACGACGCGTCAACCCAAGTTAATGGCGGCGAAACAAAGAGATGACGCCGGTAAGGACGAAGCGGGAGTTCCGCCGCCCCGGCCATCTTACCAATCGGATTGGCCCATGCGCCGCCCGCATTGATCACAGTGCGCGTCTTGATCGCCTCGCCGTCCGTAACGATTTGAAACGATCCACCGTCCACAACTCGAATCTCACGCACCGGGCAACCATAGCGAATTCGTGTTCCGCGGGCGGCGGCGAATTTGAGATACCCCGACAGCAAAGCATGAATGTCGAGGATGCCGTCTGTCCCACACCAGGCAGCGCCATCAAATTCCGCATCCTTCAACGCCGGAACCCGCTGCTTCGCCTGCTCCGGAGTCCAAAACTCGGCTTCAATCCCTAGACTGCGCCCCACCTCGGCGTCCCGCTTCAGTTTTTCCCAACCCGGGCCGCTGCCTAAGAGCAATGAGCCATTTTGCTTGAACTGAACCGGCACCGGCCAGTCGTTCGGTAGCTGGCGCAAAAAGGCGGCGCCGCCTCGCGTTAGACCCAAAAGGGCGGCATCCGGGACGCACTGACGGATCATCGCGGCATTACGTCCGGACGAATGAAAACCAGGAATCGCCTCCTGTTCCAAGAGCAGAATGTCCGCAACGCCACGGCGCGCCAGATGGTAGGCCGTGGCAGCTCCAGCGAACCCGGCGCCGATAATCACGTATTCAGTCGATGCCATACCGCTACTTTACCAGCGCCGCGTTGAATTTCCACAGGCCGGCCAAAAACCCCCTGGTCGCGTGATCGGTCGCTCCAAGAAGGTGATGAGCGGGTTAAAGAACCTGACGATGAGGTTTTTTTCGCTATTGATCTGCGCTATAGTCACTCCATGAGAATCCATCGCTACACCCAATGGGATGGCACGCAAGAGGTTCTCTTTCCTACCACCGAAGACGTGCTTAAGCATCTCTCGGACAACCTTTTAGAAGAAGAGGGCGTGCGTCGAGCGTTGCGCGACCTCATGCGCCGGGGTCTTACTTCCGAGGACGGCCTGCGTTCCGTGAAAGGAATGCGAGACTTTTTGCAGCAGGCGGCGGAAAAAAGGCGCGAGTTGCTTAACAAGTATTCGCCCGACTCCTTTAAACTCGCACCCCAAGAAGCAGAAGCACTGAGCCAGAAGCTCAGCAGCTTGGCCGAAAAGCTCGAAGCCTATCACGAGAAGATGCGTAATTTCATGGAGCGGCTCTCCGGCCGTTACGCCGGCAGCATGGACGAAATGGCGCGCAAGATGCAGGAAGCCTACCAGCGCTATCAGCAGTTGCGCAACCGCCTTCAGAATCAGATCTCCGACCGGAGCATGCAACGCCCGCAGAATCAGGGCGGCCAGGATTACCAGGGCCTCATGGACATGCTGGACCGGATGAACAAACTCTTGGAAGATGAGAATTTTTTGAAGAACCTTCCCAATATGTTGGACGCGGCGGTCGACGATCTTGACAGCATGCTGGAAAATCTGGATTCACTGAGCCAAGAGCAACTCCAGCAGTTAAGCAACGCGCTCAACCAGATGCAGCAACTCGAGCAACTGCTGAACCAGTATCCGTTTCAAGGCTCGGAGCGCATGGGCATGGGCGAAGCCGGCCAAATCCTGGGCCAGCTGCGTGGTTTGGAACGCTTCCTTCGTTGGGGACAGCGAGGTAACGGCGATCCATCCGAGCTCGACCTCGAAGAGATCCGCAATCTTCTGGGCGAAGAGGCCTACGAAAACCTCAAGTACCTCAAGAGCGTCGAGCAGACGCTGGAAGATGAAGGCTACATCGTTCGGACCAACCACGGTCTCAAGTTAACCCCCAAGGGCATGCGCAAGATCGGCGATAAAGCGCTCCGGGAAATTTTTCAGATGCTGAACAAGAACCGCTGGGGCGATCACTCCACCGGACTTCGCGGCAGCCAGGGGGATCTCCTGGAACAAACCAAGAAGTACGAATTCGGCGACCAGCTCAATGTCAACATAGGCGAGACCCTGATGAATGCGTTGGAAAGAGGCAAGCCGGGTCTACCGCTCAGAATCGGGCCGGAAGATTTTTCCGTTCAGCGCGTCGAGTTCTCAACCGACAGCCAAACGGTCCTGCTGATCGACGTGAGTTACTCGATGCTGATGAACGACGCTTTGCACGCAGGCAAGAAAGTGGCGCTGGCCCTGCATCGCCTGATCGAGACGAAGTATCCCCAGGACACGTTGCATCTGGTCGCATTTCGGTCGAACGCCAAGCTGATCAAGGCGGAAGATCTCCCGTCAATCGTCTCGCTCACTTATTTTATGGAACACGGCACGGACATCAAGGAAGCGCTGCGCTTCGCCCGGCAACTTCTCGGCTCGAACCGAACGGCGAACCGGCAAATCATCCTCATAACAGACGGGGAACCGACGGCGGCAACCTTGGACCGCGGCGGGCGTCTGCATAGCGGGTGGGGGTCGGCCCTACTTCATAGCCGGATTGTTCACGAGACTCTCAAAGAGGTGAAGCGCTGCACCCAGAGCGGCATCAAGATCAACACTTTCATGCTCGGCGCGGACTACTACCGTCAAGGATTTATCGATCAGCTTTCCCGGCTGAACACCGGCCGCGTGTTCTACACGTCACCGGATCAGATGGGCAATTACATCGTGGTCGATTACATCACCAACAAACGAAAACGAATCGGCCGCACGTAAACCGCCCGCTTGCGGTTTATGAATTTCAAATCTCAGATCACATAGTGGAGAAGCGCAGTAGTGGATTGTTGCGAACCTTTACTGCATCACTCCATTACTCCACTCCTCAATTTTGGTTTTCACTTTCCGTGATCAGCGCCAAAACTCCGGTATAGGCAAACAGATGATTGGTGTTGCCCAAGGGCGCGATCTCATATCCGCCAAACATGCCGATTAAGGGAAAATCGCCCAGGTGCTGGCGAATATAAGCGGTGTCGATGCCGGGGATTCCATAAAGAGAGCTGCCCCTCGCGCAGCAGTTAAAATAGATTCCGAAGGACGGCGTCACGCCCTTCAGGCTCTGCGCCTGTCTTTGCAGCATTTGCCCGAGATCCTCACGCGCTCTCTGGCCATCGCGGAGGGCGAACACGATCGGCTCACCCTCTCTAACGTCTTCGGCCACAGCCACGACTCCCTCCGCCGGGTCCAGGCCGATAATGTTCCGAACCACGTACTCTCCGGGCACGATACTAGTCTGTTCCGCGGTTGCCGGCAGTCCGACGAAAACAAACATCAACGCTCGCCTTAAATCCTCGGCTAGCGGGCCTTTGAGCACGCCGGCGAAAACTTCAAATGCCGGACGATGATCGATTTCGAAAATGAGGTTCTTCTCGGCTTTCGTGATCACCATGGGGCGGGTAACCGGCTGACATCCCTGGGTGATATCGACTGTCGCTTCTAAAGAGCCTGAAAGGTGAAGGCCCGCCACGGCGTTGCTTGCGAGCCTCCCGCCGCAAAGTTGATAAGTCGCGCCGCCGGCCCCGCTCTCCGATGCGCCGGCTCCGACAACGGGTAAGAAACCGGTGCGTCTCCGGATGCTCTGAAGGAGAAGCTGTGGCTGCGCGTTGTATGTGTCCGGAAACAGCGCCAGAAGCTGTTTTCCCGAGGATATCTTTCCGATTGTTTGCGCAATCTCGCCCCCGATCTCTTCTTCCCGCGCTCTCAATGGTTGGCACAGGAAAGGGTGGCTGCTAATCCTGTCGGAGGTAACAAGCAATACGGCGAGACCATGGCGGCCTTCGATCTCTCCGGCGCTCGTAAGAACACCGGCGGTGCTGCAACCGACGATCTGAGCACAGCCCGTAATCCGATCGATAGCGGCGGTGAGTTCTTGGTATTTCGCCGCATGGTCGGCTGTGAAGAATACAACCGCCGTATCCGCTGCAGCAATGCCTGCCTGTGCAACCGCCTGAGTAGCTGCCTCTTCAGCCGCCCTTTCCGTAGAAGGATCGGCCGATTGCCCGACGCCGGCGCGGATCATGCGATATACTATAGGAGAGTTGCGGAGAAGGGGTCAAGAGGAACTCGGGCCGCGAATACGCACGGCTTCCTTATGCGGATTGCTTCGGAGCGATCTCTCTGGGTAAGACCACGCGGAACGCGGTGCCTTTTCCTGATTCACTGATGACGTCGATATTCCCCGATATGGCCGCAACCAGTCTCTTGACGATGTTTAAGCCCAACCCCGCGCTTCCTGCTCGCAGCGACGGGTCCACTTGGTAGAACAGCTCGAATATCTTGGGCAGCACCTCTTGTTCAATGCCGATCCCGGTATCCTTTACAATAAATTCGACTTGGTCTTGACCATTGAGCCTAAACTGCACTTCCACTTTGCCCTTCGGGGTAAACTTGTGGGCGTTGTCCAGAAGATTTCGCAAAATCTCCTTGAGCTTAAGACGGTCGCTTCTTAAGATTGAGCGGGGCGGGGGCTCGAATATCTTTAGTTCGACGCCGTTCTTCAGAAAGGCGTCGGCAAATTCCGACTTTATTTCCGCCAGCAGAGCGGCGACTGATATCTCTGTAACGGCGAGAGGTATTTTGCCTTGTTCGAGACGGGTCATGTCTAAGGCGCTTTCGATCAGATGAAGCAATTCCTGGGCGCCCGTTTCAATCGCGCGCACCCTTTGTTGTTGCTCTGCTGTCAGCGTTCCAAAGAAGCCGTCCAACAACAGGTTCGCATTTCCCATGACAACCTGAATGGGAGTCTTTAGCTCATGGGCCATGACTCCGACGAGCACGGATTTGATTTCAACTGATTTTTCCAGAGCGTCCTTGGCGGTCTTGAGCTGCTCAAACAGCCGCGAGTTGGTTATGGCTATAGCTGTTTGCCCTGCGAGCGTGGTGAGAAATTCGATCTCCTCACTGCTGAATTCATGTTTTTCCCGTGTGTAGAAGCTAAGAACCCCGATCAACTCGTCCCGAACCAGCAGAGGCACGCCAAGATACGAAACCAGACCGTTGCGGCGCGCAAACCCGGGACGCAATCGTGAATCGCTCTGAATATTCGCGATAGCGAGAGGCGCCCTCGCCTCCGCGACCGCGTGGACGAGACCTTTATCGTCAACGCTTTTAAAAGCCGTGTTCCCCCATTCGCTTGAGGAAAGATTCCTGCTGGCAGGCGTCTCATAACCGCCGGTTTCTTTATTGCGCAAACGGACAGCCATGACGTACTGCGGGTAGTAGTCCGCGATGCGTTCAAGTAAAAGATTAAGTCGCGTTCGAAGGTCGAGGGTCGAAGCAACGGCGAGAAGGATTTGGCGCAAAGCGGCCTGCCTGCTCTGCTGTTCATGAATCTGCATTTCATTCCGCTTGCGCTCGATGGCGTATCGAATGGAGCGCGCCAACATCTCGCTATCGATTTGCCCCTTTGCCAGGCTGTCTTCTGCGTACTCGCGCAGGGCCTTGACGACTAATTGCTCATCGTTAAGACCGCTTAGAATTACGACAGGAACTCCCGGGGCCGCCCCGCGGACTTGTGTTACGGTCTCAAGCCCGTGGGCATCCGCCAGCGACAGATTCAGAAGAACCAAGTCGTATAACCCTTCGGTCAGTCGCTCGACGGCATCTTTGACGCTGCCAACATGGACGAGGCTAAACTCGACACTGGCGGACGAGATTTCGCTCAGGGCGGCTCGCAAGAGCCCGGCATCCCTGACATTGTCTTTAACTAACAATAACTTTTTCGCCGTAGCACTCATTGCGCGTGGGTCATCTTTTCTGGCTTCCAGTCCATTTCGGATTTTCTTCTATGCCAACCGTCGCCCCGCGGGCTAGGCCACTTTGACGTCCTTTAAATTATGTCAACTCTTCGGAGCGCCTTCAACCAGAGGTCGCCTCGCGCAATGCTCGAACCACTTTTTGCTTCGGCTGCTTGTTAAGATGGCCCGGGCGTTGGATCCGCCGCAATGTTCACAAGTTTCAGCTCGCTGAACCCATGAAATGTGCATTTTTTGATTGAAGTAAGTCCGGAAATCTTATAGATATTCATAAGCACCAGTTGTTTCAATAAAACGAAATTATACCCATATAATGAAGATTATTCAGATACCGCTCTTGCGTGATAATTACGGTTATTTGGTGGTGTGCCCAAAAACCAACAAAGCCGGAATCATTGACCCCTCTGAGGCCGACCCTGTGCTCGGGCGCGTTGAACAGGAAAAGGTCGAAGTCGAGGCTATTTTTAATACTCACCACCACCGTGATCATACAGGCGGCAATGAGGGACTGCTTGAGAAACGGACACTTAGTGTTTACGGCCACAAAAGTGACGCGGAACGCATTTACGGTTTGAACCGCGGCGTAGACGAGGGAGACAATGTCAGGATCGGCGAGATGACGGGCAAAGTGCTGTTCATTCCGGGTCACACAAATGGACATCTGGCCTACCTTTTCGGCAACGCCCTTTTTTGCGGCGATACGTTGTTTGTCGCCGGCTGCGGCCGGCTGTTTGAAGGCACACCGGAGCAAATGCATGCATCATTGAGCAAATTGATGACACTGCCCGACAATACTAAAGTCTACTGTGGACATGAGTATACTGAGACGAATTTACGATTCGCTTTGACACTGGAACCGAAGAACTACAAAATTGCCGCCAAGTACGAAAAAGTTCAGGGTCTGAGATCACGCGGGGTCTCCACAGTCCCTTCGACTCTGGGGGAAGAGAAGGAAACCAATCCCTTTCTGCGTTGGGAGAGCAAAGAACTTAAAGAGACACTCAAGCGGGATTATCCCCAACTCCCAATGAATCCGGTTTCGGTTTTCGCGCAGGTCCGAAAACTCAAGGATCAATTCTAACGCCGCCGGCCCGCTGTGAAACCCCGGGAAGAACTCTAGGATTGGATGGCCTGGTTTTCAGGGGAGGCAAAAGTTTACGATGAAACTTGGAGGCTGGGCGACAGCCGCAGGCACGGACCGATATCGAAAGCGTTTCGCGGACACAATCCCCTCACAACATTTCCGTGAATCGCAAGGGATATGGCTTTCGTCGATCGGCATCGGCACCTATCTAGGCGACTACGACGCTGCTACGGATCAGCAGTACCGTGACGCCGTCGTAGCTGCCATCGAATCCGGCTGCAACGTGATCGACAGCGCAATCAACTACCGGCTGCAGCGTAGTGAGCGCGCCGTCGGGACCGCCATCAAGGAGTTAACGGCGAAAGGATATGGCCGTGATGAACTGGTGGTTGCAACCAAAGGCGGTTTCATTCCCTACGATGGGATTCCGCCTAAGGATGCGCGAAGCTACTTTGAAGAGACCTTCGTCAAACCCAGCATCGCCAAGCCGTCCGATGTGGTCGGCGGCTTTCACTGCATGACCCCGAACTATCTGCTGAATCAACTCGACTGCAGCCTGCGAAATCTCGACCTGGAATGCATCGACATTTATTACGTCCATAATCCCGAAACACAGCTCGGCGCGATAGCGCGTGATGAGTTCAATAGCCGTTTGTTTGAGGCGTTCGAAGCGCTCGAGGGAGCGGTCGCGGCGGGCAAAATCAAGCTCTACGGCACCGCCACCTGGAACGGCTACCGCAACTCGCCCTCTGCCAAGGACTATCTCTCTCTAGTGGAAACCATCGAGCTTGCAAACAAAGCCGGAGGGAAAGATCACCATTTCAAAGTTATCCAGCTCCCGGTTAATTTGGGTATGACGGAGGCTTTGACTCAGGGCAACCAACAGATTGCCGGTAAACCGGCAACGACGCTGGAAGCCGCGCAGGCTTCGGGCATCACTGTCATGTGCAGCGCATCCATCCTTCAAGGTCAGCTGTCACGTAACCTACCGGCGTTGATCGGCGAGACTTTTCAAGGCTTGGAAACCGACGGCCAGAGAGCCCTTCAATTTGTCCGCTCGACCCCGGGTGTTACAACCGCGCTGGTCGGGATGAAACAAGTCAGTCACGTAGACGAAAACCTACGAACCGCGCGCGTTCCCCCGGCAGCCTGGGAACAGTATTCCAAGCTGTTCCAGGCCGCGGAACCGAACTGACTCACTCCCAGCTTCAAGCTGGGAGGTTCGCCCCGGTCGGCTAAAAGCCGACGATAACCTACCCTGCATTATTCATGGATTGCAAAATGCAAAGTGCAAATTGGAAAATGTCCGGACAGGGGACCTTCCCTCGTTTTCGACCTGTTAAGGTTTTATTCATTTTGACTTTTGCACTTTACAATTTGAAATTGCAATGAAAGAGAACACGACAGTTCGTTGATAGTGTTCCCGGCCTCGTGAATAATCCGGCCTACCATCCTCCCCCCACGATCAGTGAGTCACCCTGAGCGTGAGCGAAAGGTCTTGTCACCTTGATATAAGATTTCTCGGCTTCGCCTCGAAATGACACCGTGCTTCGCCTCAAGGCGAGGGGTTTTCACCATCCCCGATGGAGACACTTATTCGGCAGAGTCTGAACTGATTCATCCGGGAAATCCCAGACGCTTCGATAAGTCGTTGCCGGCTTCGAGGATCAAAGGAACAATCTCCTGATTAAGTCTCTCGTTAGTTATCCGATGGCTTGGTCCCACGACTGCGAGCGTTCCCACCAGGGTCCGGGTGTAATCTCGAACAGGCACGGCTACCGAACTCACTTCTTCGATGAATTCGCCGTCATCTACGGCATAACCTGCCGCGCTTATTTCGTTCAGCTGTTCGAGCAATCTCTTGCGGTCAACCAGCGTCTTATCGGTATGACGTTTTGGATTTTCTGCAAGATCGCGGCCTATCTCCCCCTCAGATTCAAACACCAGAAAGATCTTCCCGGCTGCTGTGCAATGAGTCGGCAGGACAGTTCCCAAAAACGAAACAGCTCTAACAGGACGAGGCGGCTCTATGAACTCCAGGGGTATCACGCCGGCCCCTTTTCTGACAGCGACGAAGGCGCTCTCGCGGGTGGCCTTCACGAGTTGTTCAAGCGCTGCACGAGCTTGCAGGAGCAGCCCCATTTGGTGAATGAAGGTCTGCCCAAGCTGCAAACATCGCAAGCCCAGCCGGTAGTTCTCGGTGACTTTGTTCTGTTCGATGTAGCCGCGCGCCTCGAGGGTTGCCAGCAGTCTGAAGACGTTGTTCTTATGAAGTTTGAGTCGTTTACTTAACTCGGTAACTCCGATCTCGTCGACATTGCCGTTAAACTGCTCCAGCACGTCGAGCGCGTGCGATACGGATTGAATAACGTAATTGGACTTCTCGCGGCGAACCATCTCCCCTCCAGAATCGGTACCGTAGGCTGCATTCCAAAAAAGCGTTTTACCCTATCTTACGGGTTGGTGGTTGTCAATCAGCCAAATCCCGCTTTATCCCCACATTATCACGGTCACATCTGGGATTTCACCAGCGACTTTCGTTCAGGGTCGTCGATTCAGGCCTTAAGAAAAAGCTAATGCAAACGGATCTCTTTATCGCGCAAATCGGTGATACTGAACCGCTGTTTTGCCGCCACCCCTTGATTGCTCAAAAGTGATCAGGCAATATGACGCCAATGCTAAATGTACTCAAAAGCACGAGATTGCTCAGGGCATGGCGGCGTTGGCTAGATATCCAGCGTCTTCACCGTGGCTGAGTTCCAGTCCAGAGATAAGCCGGGAGGGGGTCATAGGTGACGAACTTATGGCCCTTTTTATTTGTCCGCCATGATCCAACCGTCATTTGAAGATTTCCGCCGCTTCGCGAAACAGGGCAACTTGATACCGGTTTATCAGGAGTTGCTCATGGATCTGGAGACGCCGCTCTCGTTCTTCAAGCGGCTGGAGCGGGACCGGTACGCTTTTCTTCTGGAAAGCGTCGAGGGGAGCGAACGTTGGGCCCGTTATTCGTTTCTCGGAACGCGACCTTTTAGGATTTTCAAAGCCAAAGGTTCTCAGATCGAGATTGTCGAGCACGGCAAAAAGCAAACATTCCGGTCCGATTCTCCTTTGCAGGAGCTCGAGGCGCTGCTTAAAGGATACCACCCCGTCACCGTGCCGGGCGTGCCGCCATTCTTTGGCGGCGCCATCGGCTACGTTGCTTACGATGCCGTCGAACAATTTCACGAGATTTCCAACCTAAAAAAAGACCCGCTCGGAATGCCGGAGATTTTTTTCATTTTCGTGCAAACGCTGGTGGCTTTCGATAATTTAAAGCACACGATCAAAATAATCGATAACGTGAGAGTGGACGAGACGACCGATCTTTCGGCGGTTTATCAACAAGCGACGTCTCGCATAGAGAAGGTCATCTCGTCGTTAAAACGCAAGCCCCGAGGAATCGAACCGCGCGATCTAACCGACGCCAAATCGAATCGCAGATTTCGCTCTAATCTGACCCGAGAGGAGTTCAAAAAAGCCGTCCGCCGGGCTAAAGAGTACATCAAGGCGGGTGATATTATTCAGGCCGTGCTCTGCCAAAGACTCGAAACCGAGACTTCAAGCGATCCATTTGAGATTTACCGCGCGCTTAGATTCGTTAACCCCTCACCCTACATGTTTTATCTGGAGATGGAGGATCTAAGGGTGATCGGCTCGTCGCCGGAGACCATGGTGCGGCTCACAGACGGCACGATCGAGCTCCGGCCGATTGCCGGCACACGTCGCCGGGGAACAACACCGGAAGAGGAAAAGGAGCTGGAGACAGATCTCCTCGCCGACCCCAAGGAGCGGGCCGAGCACATCATGTTGGTCGATCTGGGCCGCAACGATGTTGGCCGGGTGGCCCGGATCGGATCCGTGGAAGTGAACGAGCTGATGGCGATCGAGCGCTATTCCCACGTGATTCACATCGTTTCGAATGTTCGCGGCAGGCTTGCCGCGGACAAAACAGCCTTCGATCTCTTCGTTTCCGCATTCCCCGCCGGGACCGTTTCCGGAGCGCCGAAAATCCGGGCGATGCAGATCATCAGCGAATTGGAGCCGGAGAAGAGAGGCCTCTATGCAGGCGCCATCGGCTACTTCGGCTATAACGGCAATTTGGATACTTGCATTGTCATCCGCACGATCGTCATGAAAGGTGAAAAGGTCTACATCAATGCAGGCGCTGGAATCGTTGCCGACTCCGACCCGGACCTGGAACACCAGGAAACTCTCAATAAGGCGCGCGCAATGTTGAAGGCGGTGGAGCTGGCCGAGCAGTGGACCCCGGCGCAAGATTAGGAAATATCGAGCGCGGCACGATGGTGCCTGGACTAAATAGCGAATTGACCGCGCTGGCAGCCTATCTGGCCGCTGCGGGGTGGAGATCCCGGTGATTTTGCTGATCGACAATTACGACTCGTTTACCTACAACCTGTTCCACTATCTGGGCGAACTGAAGGCCGACGTCAAGGTTTGCCTAAACAACAAGATTACATTGGCTGATATCGAAGCGCTCCATCCGGAGAAGATCGTTATCTCGCCCGGACCGTGCACCCCCAATGAGGCTGGCGTCTCGTGCGACGTGATTTGCCGCTTCGGTGAAAAGACGCCTATCCTCGGTGTCTGCCTCGGGCATCAATGCATCGGCGCCGCTTATGGCGGAGAAGTCGTTCGGGCTCCGTCGATCATGCACGGGAAGCTTTCGGATGTGAGCCACGACGACCAAACGATCTTCAAGTCGCTCAAAAACCCGTTCTCGGCCATGCGCTACCACTCCCTCGTAATCAACCCGGAGCGATTGCCGGGGGAGCTCCACGTCAGCGCCCGTACTGCGGATGGCGTCATTATGGGAGTGCGCCATAAGAGTTTCCCCGTCGAAGGCGTCCAGTTTCATCCGGAGTCGATCCTCAGCGAGGAAGGCAAAAGGCTGCTCAAAAACTTCCTCGACCATTACTGACCCGGCATGAAGTTACTCTGTTTTCAGGCCAAGCGCTTCCGCTGGAAAACGCACTCGAAAAGCCTGCCGGAGTGTCCCGACCAAGACGTGGATGAGGAAGTCGGTGAGACGGTGGTCCTCTTCATCCATGCCGAGCGCGCGGACGAGGCGGCCGAGAAAACAACCAGCGTCGTGCGCCAAAGTTTGAAACACATCAAGTGGCTGGCGAACAAGCGACAACTCAAAAACATCGTCATCCATTCTTTCACCCACCTCGGCGGAGATACCGCTGGTTCTGCCTTTGCCGAGTTCGTTATCAATGCTCTCGCCGAACGTCTGCGGCAAACCGGTTATAACGTTTGGATCACCCCTTTTGGCTACTTTTGCGAGTGGGATCTAAGCGTTTACGGTGAAAGCCTGGCGAAAGTTTGGAAAGAGATTTAATAGGACGGCTCAGAACCCAGCCGAGCGGACCGGAAGCTAAGAGAGCTTCCGAGCCCGGAGAAATTAGTAGACCCAAGTTATTTCCTCAGGCATTGAAGGATCTCAAGAAGAAATAAAAGCCAGTTAGAGCAATAGCTTCCCTCTCTCGCTCCGGTCATTGTTCCCCCGGCCTCACTAACTTTTGAAAGCATGCTATAATCCGGCCCAGGATTTAGAGGAGGAATGCCATGACGATGACTGCAAGGAAAATAAATAGATGGGCGGCGGGGTTGGCCGTCTTGGTTGCCGTTGCCGGATGCAAGAAAGCCACAGATGTCGTCGATCCGAAGAGTCTTCCCGACCTCAACGCGCAAATACGGCCCTACGTTACGGTCGAAAGCGCGAGCGTCAAAACCGGGCCTGGAGTAGAGTTCCGAACCATCGCCCAACTCAAACCAAACTCTCGCGTCAATGCCGTCGGCAGAGACGGGGACTGGATACTGATCGTGTCAAGGAAAGGCAATGCGCCCGGGTTCATCCCAATAGCAGCCGTCAAGCCGAGCACGGGTGAAGAGCAGGAATCGTCTACACCTCCCGTAAAAGGTAAATATGAGGTGTTAATCAATACCCAGGTGCGGAGCGGACCCGGACTTCATTATCCGGCAGTGGCTGACATCCCGAAGGGAACGGCAATCAACGTCGTTAATGAAGAAAAAGGCTGGTTCAGAGTGGAGTCCAAACGCGGCAACCAACCCGGCTATGTTGAGGCAAGCCTGGCCCGGCCGAAAACGAGTCAGTAGGATCAGTTCAAATCGTTCAAGCCGTTCAATAGGAAAACCGTTCAGATAGTCTTTTCCCTCTCCCGGAAACGGGAGGGTCAGGGTAAGGGAACGTTTTGAACTGTTTGAACTTTTTGAACGGATTGAACCTAAATTTTTAATAGCTGCGCCGCCGTTCGGCCCAAGATCGCTTCTTTGATGTCCTGCGTTAGATCCAAGTCTCTCACCGCGTCGATATACATCCTTAACTCGCGCGTCCCTTTTCCGGTATCCGTATTCACGCCAGTGAAGTCCTGCGGATAGTCGCTGGCAAAAATCAATCGTTCGGGGCGGATACCGAGGAGCGCGCACTGCAGAGCGGGCAAGCCTCCCTCAAATCCTGCGAGATCGAAGTAGAGCATGTCGAAATAGTCCTGAAAGGATCGCTTGAGCGTTCCAAACCGATAGCCTTTAGCCAGGAGCCGGTCTTTAACGGCGGCGATTCCCCCGCCAAAGTGTGCGATAACCAGTTTCAGGTCGGGAAATCGATCCATTACGCCGCCGGCAATGAGACGCGTGGTGGCGACCGTCAGGTCCACTTCTCTCCCCAGCACGCGGGGAAGATCATAGTCTTGAAGAAGCTCATAACCGATCGGCGCCAATGCCGGGTGAACAAAGATCGGCACATCGACCTCGCACACCTTATCGTAGAGGCCGTATAATTTCGGAGAATCAAGGGAGACGCCATGGATTTGAGACGTAATCGTGACTCCCTTCAGGCCGAGTATGCGGATCGCACGGTCGATTTCCTGTAGAGCTTCCTTTCCCTCCAGCACAGGCGCTTGCGCCAGCCCCACGAACTGTCCGGGATACCTGGATTGGATGCTTGCCAGGTCATCGTTGATGAGCCGGCACTCATCCAACGTCGCGTTCCAGCCGAGAAGACAAGAGAGAACGGACACATCGATGCCGGCTTCCGCCATGTCCTCTAGCTGGAGATCGAGGTCGTACAGCCTCGCATGCATGGTGGTGGCGCGCCGCCCGCCCTCTTGTAAATAGGTCGTCGCATCGGAATAAAGCCCTCGCCTCTTGGCCAACTCGACCGGGACATAGTGATGCTGAAAATCGACAATCATGTTTACTCCTTTGGAATATTCTCGGGAGTTGCCTTCGAGTTCTTGAATTGCCGCTCGGCGCTCATGATCAATTAACCTGACGGTATTTTTCTTTTAACTTACCGGCAAACAGCGCGGAGTTTAGTATCGGTGGCTTTTCTTTGCAAGCATCTGGCGGGTTCACGGCTTATGTCCGCGATTCGGCGCTTGATTCGATCGGCTATGGAAAAGCCACTGGGTATGCTAATTTTGTCTAAAGGCGCCGTTATTTGAGATGCTGGTTCTCAAGTTTGGGACTAGCTGGGCGCGTATTCGCAATTCTGGGAAACAACGCCTCGGCCGAGATTGAATTTGCGCTCGAACCGGGCGCTATTCGACCCGGCATGAAAATAGCACGCCTATTCCGCGTTGATAGACGCTGCGCGTTTTTGCGACAATACAGAAGAGAGGGATACGCAGCAGTGACGCCTCCGAAAACTGAAAATTCAAAGAGCCAAAACGTGAACGTAGGTGTTTTAGTCGGCGGTGGGCCGGCACCCGGAATCAACGGTGTCATTAGCGCGCTCACTCTCGAAGCGCGCAATCGAGCTCACAAAGTGATCGGCATTTTTGACGGCTTCCAATGGTTGATGAAGGGAGACACCGCCCATGTCAGGGAGCTGGATCACGATGAGGTTTCTCGGATCCATTTTCGTGGCGGCTCGATTCTCAACACTTCCAGAGCAAATCCGACCAAAAAGACCGAGGATCTGCAGCGAGTCATAGACACTTTAGACGCTCTCGGAATCGGTTATCTGGCCACCATCGGCGGAGACGATACGATGTTCGCCGCCAGCCAGGTGGCAAAGCGCGCCGGCGGTCGTATTCGGGTTTGTCATGTTCCAAAAACCATCGACGACGACCTGCCGCTGCCGGGTGAGATCCCGACCTTCGGCTTCGAAACTGCGCGACAGGTCGGCAGCGACCTTGTGCAAAACCTGATGGAGGATTCCCGCACGACTGCGCGTTGGTACTTTGTTGTTGTGATGGGTCGCTCCGCCGGCCATCTAGCCCTCGGCATCGGCAAATCGACGGGGGCTACCTTGACGGTTATTCCGGAGGAGTTCGGCGGTCCGGTTCATCTCGAATCGGTTTGTGACATCCTGGAGGGCGCCATCCTCAAGCGCCAAGCGCTCTGGAGTCGCCCGGACGGCCTCGCTGTCATCGCTGAAGGGCTATTGGAACGGTTGCGGCCGGAAGAGTTACAGGGAATCGCAGGCGTGCGCATCGCTCACGACAGTTACGGTCACTTGCGGCTCGCTGAATTGGACCTTGCCTACATTCTAAAGACGCTCGTGGAACAGCGCTTTGCAAGTCGCGGCGCCGCGATCACCATCGTTCACAAAAACATCGGCTATGAGCTCCGCTCCGCCCCTCCCATCGCCTTCGACTGTGAATACGTGCGAACCCTGGGTTATGGGGCCGTTGAGTTCCTGCTCAATCCCGGCGTTAGAGCCGCCAGACAGAACGGCGCTTTGGCATGCCTGATCGACGGCAAGCTTGAGTATCTCGATTTTACCACCCTGCTCGATCCCAAGACCGGCAAGTCGCGCATCCGCTCTGTAGATATTACAGCGCCGGGTTATAAAGTCGCCCGCGAATACATGATCCGGCTGGAGAAAGAGGATTTTGAGGATGAAAACAAACTGCGGCTCTTGGCGCAGGCGGCATCGTCCCGCGACAAACTCTGCTCGCCGGATCAATTTAGAAACCGCTTTCAGTATTTAACCTTAGAGCTTCGCGGCGGCATCTGATAGTAGGAGGAAGTATGGCAAAGAGAGTGGCAATCAACGGGTTCGGTCGCATCGGACGATTATGCTTGCGTACGATGCTCGAGCGCCATAAAGACAATTTGTCCGTCGTGGCCGTCAACGATATGGCCGATCTGCAAACCAATGCCCACCTCTTTCGTTACGATTCGACCTACGGAGTTTTTCCCGGAAGGGTAGAAACGGGCGAAGGTATACTCAAGGTCGACGACTGGCGCATCGTGGTCTCCAATCAGAAAGACCCGGCGCGGCTGCCTTGGAGACAACTCGGAGTCGATATCGTCATCGAATCGACCGGCGTCTTTACCGACGGCGCCCAGGTCCGCGCGCATCTGGAAGCCGGCGCCAAAAAGGCCATCATCACCGCGCCGGCTACAAACGAGGACATTACTTTGGTTTTGGGCGTCAACGATTCGTCATACGATCCTCGCAAGCACCACATCGTTTCTAACGCATCGTGCACCACTAACTGCCTGGCGCCGGTTGCGAAAGTTCTGCACGACAACTTCGGCATCGAACGCGGGCTGATGACGACAACGCACGCCTACACGAACGACCAGCGTATCTTGGATCTCATGCACAAGGACCTGCGCCGTGCCCGTGCCGCCGCTATGAATATCGTGCCCACATCAACCGGCGCGGCCAAAGCGATCGGTTTGGTGATGCCGGAACTCAAGGGCAGGCTTCACGGACTCTCGCTTAGGGTCCCGACATCTACCGTGTCGATAGTCGACCTCGTTGTGGACATCAAGAAATCGGCCTCTGTTGAAACGATCAATGACGCGCTCAGGGCGGCCGCCGAAAACGGCCTTAACGGCATTCTTGCGTACTCTGAAGAGCCTCTCGTTTCCAGCGATTTTCGCGGCAACCCGGCTTCCTCGATAGTCGATGGACTCTCCACAGTAGCGCTGGAGGGAAAGATGGTGAAAGTGTTGGCATGGTACGATAACGAATGGGGATATAGTTGCCGGGTTGGAGATCTCGCGGCGATGATCGCGACGAGTGATTAGCAGGCAAAGTGTTCAATAAATGGAATATTGGAGTGCGGGAGTATTGGAGTAATGGGTTCTAATACATCACTCCAGTATACCAGTCTCTACCCGTTGGCGCAGACAATTGGGTGCAGCGGGTAGTGGTTCAGTTTGGCCCAAAGATCCCTCACTTCGTTCGGGATGACAAATCCTTTAGGTGTCATTCCGAGCGGGCGCGAGGAATCTTTCCTGATGTAACGGCAGAGTCTATTGAAACTGAACCGCTACCGTGCAGCGACATAGATGGGCTGTTTTCAATGGTCCGGGAAAGGAGAATCCCATGATTGCAAAAGAGATAATGACCAGAGATGTGATTACCGTCAAGCCAACCCTCGCGGTGAAAGATCTGGCAACGGTTCTCATCAAGAATCAAATCAGCGGAGCGCCGGTCGCGGATAACAGCGGGAAGATCGTCGGCGTTGTCTCTGAGGCCGATATCCTTGCCAAGAAAGGAAAACTGGTGAGAGCCATCATGCACGCCAACGTCGTCAGTGTGGGAGAGGAAACGCCCGTCGAAAAAATCGCGCAACTGATGACGACCCATAAGATTAAGCGGCTGCCCGTGATGAGCAACGGAAAGGTCGTCGGCATTGTCAGCCGGGCGGACATCATCAACGCCATGGCGCTGGGCGATCACGTCGCGCTG
The DNA here is from genome assembly GCA_050735975.1 of Binatia bacterium. Classification (GTDB taxonomy): domain Bacteria; phylum Desulfobacterota; class Binatia; order UBA9968; family UBA9968; genus DATMBL01. The sequence goes on from JBOHVS010000216.1 coordinate 34,715, forward strand.
CAAACGCC
>JBOHVS010000217.1:0-40636 GCA_050735975.1 Binatia bacterium
CGTCGACAGGAAGCGCCTGGGTCAACTTCAATATCCGGTTTTACCTCGTGGCATTAATTTTTATCATCTTTGAAGTGGAAATCGCCTTTATCTTCCCGGTGGCGGCGGTCTTTCGTAATCTGGTTGAAAGCGGCGAAGGGGTATTGGCATTTGTCAAGATTCTGCTTTTTATCGGCATCTTATTCCTTGGCTTGATTTACTCTTGGGCCAAGGGTGATTTGGAATGGGTAAAGAAGGTCAAAGCTTGAGTCCCGTCAGGCTGCTGAAAAAGTCCCATATGTGGAGCTAATAGTGAAGCCATTAATTAACTCGCTACCGGAAACCGTTTTTACAACCAAGGTCGATGACCTGCTCAATTGGGGGCGGGCGTCGTCCCAATGGTATATGCTTTTTGGCCTGGCTTGCTGCGCTATCGAATTGATGCAGACGGGAGGTCCGCGAGCGGACCTCGATCGCTTCGGGGCCGTTCCCCGCGCCACGCCGCGGCAATCCGATCTGATGATCGTGGCGGGGACTCTCACTTACAAAATGGCCAAGCGGACCAAACTGCTTTACGATCAGATGCCTGATCCCAAATATGTCATTTCGATGGGCAGCTGCGCGAACTGCGGTGGGTTATTTCAGTTGGCTTACTCTGTTTGTAAGGGCGTCGATAAAATCGTCCCCGTGGATGTCTATGTTCCGGGATGTCCACCGCGCCCCGAGGCTCTCACTGAAGGGCTGCTGCGGATCCAGGATAAGATGATGCGGGAACGGTGGCTCGTTAGACCGTCTCGTCCGGCGGAGGGCGCGGCCGAGCGGTAGGATGGAAGGGAAAGAAATATACGATAGGCTTGAGAAGCAGTTTCCCGGCAAGGTTCGTGACTTCAAGGGAGACGTAATCGAGCCGTATTGCTCAATCGATCCCCAAGTCATCGTCGAGGTCTGTCGCTTTCTTCGCGATGAGTCCAGTGTGAAATTTGAAGCACTCTCGGACCTTACGGCACTCGACTGGCCCAAGGAAGAAAAAATTCAGTTGGTTTATCACCTCTATTCCTATTCCTACAAACATCAAATGGTCTTAAAAGTCGATCTGCCGCGAGACAACCCGATGGCACCGACGGTGGAGCGGGTGTGGAAAGTGGCAAATTGGTTCGAGCGCGAGGTCTTCGATCTCTTCGGAGTCATTTTCGAGGGCCATAGCGATCTTAGGCGGATTATGCTGCCCGAGGATTGGATTGGGCACCCTCTGCGCAAGGACTATGTGGAGCAGGAAGAATATGACGGTATCAGCACGCAACGCGCGCCGCTGGTAGAGAAACTACTTCGATAATCGAACTATGAACGAGATCGCGCAGGAACAAGCGCCGGGCTTTTATACTGAAGACATGACCATCAGCGTGGGACCTCAACATCCCAGCACGCATGGAGTGTTGCGTTTTGTGGTCAAAACCGACGGTGAAGTGATCAGTGAGGCGATTCCCGACGTCGGCTATCTCCATCGCTCGATTGAAAAAATCGGCGAGAAGGTCACCTGGCACGGCTACGTGCCGTACACCGACCGCGCCGATTATCTAGCCGCGATGTTTGCGAACCAGGGTTTCTGCATGGCGGCAGAAAAGCTCGCCGGCACGGAAGTTACGCGGCGCGGCGAGTTTTGCCGAGTCATCGCGTGCGAGCTTAACCGCCTCGCCAGTCATCTGATCTCCGTCGGCACCTTCGGCCAGGACATTGGCGCCATGACGCCGTTCGTGCATGCGCTCAGGGAGCGCGAGACCATCAATAACCTGATGGAAGAGATCTGCGGCGCGCGGCTCACCTACAACTATATCCGTATCGGCGGCGTCGGCTACGACATCCTGCCGGAGACCTGCGCGCGCATTACCGAGTTTCTCGACCATTTCGAGCCCATCGTCGACGAATTCAATCGTCTTCTGTCGAATAACAAGATCTTTATCGAACGACTGGCCGGCGTCGCAGTAGTCACCAAAGAAGACGCTCTTTCCTACAATCTGGTCGGACCGAACCTCCGGGGGGCGGGGGTGAAGTGGGACATTCGCCGGGATATCCCTTACTCGGTTTATCCCGAACTCGAGTTCGAAGTTCCCGTTGGCACCGGCCATATAGGAAAGCTGGGCGACAGTTTCGACCGCTATTGGGTGCGGATCCGGGAGTTGCGAGAGAGTTGCAAGATAGTACGCCAGTGTCTCAGGATGCTGCCAAAAGGTCCGGCCATCGCTAAAGTCGCGCGTAAATTCAAGCCCCCGGCGGGAGAGTGCTACGCCCGGGTCGAGGCGCCGCGCGGGGATATGGGCTTTTACGTCGTCAGCGACGGGAGTGAATATCCCTACCGGGTTCGGATCCGCACCGGCTCCTACACGGCCATGAGCATGGTCGACAAACTGAGCAGAGGAATCATGTTGGCGGATTTGATCGCGCTTATCGGCAGCCTTGACGTGGACGCGCCCGAGATCGACCGTTAACCGAAGCTTAGAACCATCATGCAGTCATACATCGATCAGTTAATTCAGCAAGGCGCCTTCGCCGGAGTTCCCAAAGAGGTCGTTTACACCGTGGCCATGGTGCTCGTCGCTTTTGTCGTCCTCTCCGCCTTTGTGGCGCCGCTCGCCGGCGTAACGAGCTGGCTTGAACGCCGCGTGTGGGCCAGAATGCAGTCCCGCGTCGGGCCCAACCGCGTCGGGCCGCAAGGGGTTCTCCAGTGGTTGGCGGATGGAATCAAGAACCTTTTGAAAGAGGATCTTATTCCCGCGACCGCCGACAAGAAGCTTTTTTCGCTGGCGCCGTATATCGTCTTCGTGGGGTTCCTCTGCACCTTCGTCGTGATCCCATTCGGCAGCCGTCTGATCGTGGCCGATCTCAACATCGGTATCCTTTATATCCTGGCCGTGACTTCTCTGGTTGTCGTCGGCATCCTGATGGCAGGATGGGCGTCCAATAATAAGTGGTCTCTTCTTGGGGGAATGCGCTCTGCCGCCCAGATCGTCAGCTATGAAATCCCGGCCGGAGTGTCCGTGTTAATCATTGTCTTCCTTTCCGGCACGTTGAGCATGCAGGGCATCATAAGAGCGCAAGGCTGGGCCCCGTGGGATTGGTTCCTCTTCCATAATCCGTTCACGTTTGCAGCTTTCTTTCTTTATTTCACAGCGGCGTTGGCTGAGGGCAACCGAACTCCCTTCGATATCCCGGAGGCGGAGTCCGAGCTGGTGGCCGGGTATGTCACCGAATACAGCGGTATGCGCTTTCTATTTTTCTTCTTTGCGGAGTGGGGCAACCTCTATGTCATAGGCGCCGTTGCCACGACCCTTTTCCTGGGCGGTTGGCAGGTTCCCCCTCTGGCGATCTTTGAAAACTCTCCGACCCTCTTGGGTATTGCGCAGTTTGTGACATTTTTCCTGAAAGCCTATTTATGGGTATTCATTGCCATGTGGGTCAGGGCTACTTTGCCGCGGGTGAGAGTCGATCAGCTCATGGCCTTGTGCTGGAAATATATGGTTCCGCTCTCTTTTGTCTGCCTGCTGGGGACGACCACCTGGATGCTGATCTGGCCGAGGGGGAATCAGATCTTCAGTATAGCGATGTTTGTATTCGGGCTCGCTATCCTGGCGTATTTTGTAAATCGGGTGATGTTTCAGATCCGTCACGCACGGCCTGAGCTTTATTTCAAACCGCATATCTGATTTTGACCGGGGGCTTATGAGCGTTGCCACTTATGTAAAAGACATCAAGGATACCGTCGCATCGGTTTTCGAGGGGATGTCGATCACGTTCTCTCATCTGATGCGCCGTCCGATGACGATCCAGTATCCGGATAAGATACCCGTGCCGATTCAGGAGACCTTGCCGCGGCGCTATCGCGGCATACTCGAAGTCGATCTGGATATATGCACCGGCTGCCTGGCTTGCGAGAGAGACTGTCCGATCACTTGCATTACGATCGGTATCGAAATGGACAAGGAGACCAAGCAGCGGAAATTTACTCATTTCGACATTGACGTTTGCAAGTGCATGTATTGCGGTCTCTGCGCGGAAGCTTGTCCGACCGGATCGATTCGCCACTCACAGGAATTCGAAGGGGCGAGCTACAATCCTGCCGGCCTCGTGCGCCATTTTGTGACGCAGCCCGCGCCGCTTTATAAGCCGAAGAAAGGCGGCGAAACAGATCCGCGCCTGGCCGAAAAGGCCGATATCGGACAGAAATATCTCGATGAATTCGCCACGCCCGATGGAGGAGGAGCCGCAGAGGAGGGATAGGCCCTTGTAATGGGGCGGTAGTGGAGTCGCTTATCAAGCCCCTTGATCCAAAACGAAACTTCCGGTAATCAAGCCAGGAAGTCTTCGGCTTTCTACGACCCCCAAAAAACCAGTAGGCCCATGAGTATTTCGACGGCGGTTTTTTATCTAATCGTAATCATCACGGTAGGCTCTGCGTTGATGGTGGCATTTTCGCGCAATATCATTTATTCCGCGTTTTCGCTGCTCGGGACCTTCGCGGGCGTCGCAGGACTGTATATTTTCCTCGCCGCCGACTTCGTGGCGGCGGTTCAGGTGTTAATTTACGTCGGCGGCATCCTGATCCTCATCCTCTTCGCCGTCATGCTCACGCACCGCATCACCGACGTCGAGATTACCAACCGCGCGGCCGGCCGCATCCCGGCGCTCATCGTGCTCGGGATTTTTTTTGCGCTCCTGGTTCAGGCCGTTCGGGAAACTCCTTGGGTCAAGGTTAAAGAGCTTGTTTATGAGCCGACGACGAGCAAAATCGGCGATTTGTTTCTGGAAGAATATCTTCTGCCGTTCGAGCTGGCCTCCCTGGTGCTGCTCGCCGCGATGATCGGCGCCGTGGTTCTGTCGCGCAAGGAGATCAAAAAACAGCCATGATCTCCGGTTTCTCCCCCAACGAGCTGTCCTCTTATCTCATTATCGGCGCTATTCTCTTCTGCCTGGGACTTTTTACGGTTCTCACCCGTCGTAACGCCATCAGCGTGCTCATGGGCGTGGAACTTATCTTGAACAGCGCCAATATCAATTATGTAGCGTTCTCGCATTTCAGCAGCGGAAATCTCGACGGCCAGATTTACGCCATGTTCGTTATCATGTTGGCTGCTGCGGAGGCGGCCGTCGGCTTGGCCATAGTGCTGGCCATTTTTCAGATCTTCCACAGTATCGACGTCGAAGCTGTCCAGTCGTTACGAGAATAAGGTCAAGGCTGAGGTTGAGGTTAAGAGGATTCGAAAGCTAAGGATTGTGTGCAGGTGGAATTCAGAATCGTGTCTTTAATCGCAAATCCAGAATCTAAAATAGAAAATGGGGCGAAATTCAGGCACTAGGCTTTGAGAGCTGTTGGGTTAGATGGATAATCTGATACAGACAGACTACCTTCGCTGGATCATTTTCCTGCCATTGATTGGCGCGATCATCAACGGGCTCTTGGGTTCGACGATCCAGAAACGGTTCGGCAAAGGCATTATCGGTCTTATCGCCTGTGCGCCCGTTATCCTTGCCTTCGGCATTTCCTTATTGGCCTTTCTGACCCTGAGCGGGCTCAAGCCTGAACAACGCTTTTTGATCGACAGACTCTATACCTGGATCGAGCTCGGGTCGCTCAAAGTCGATATGGCCTTTTGGGTCGATCCGCTTTCGGCGGTGATGATTCTCATCGTTACCGGTATCGGCGGCTTGATCCATATCTACGCCACGGGCTACATGCACGAGGACAAGGCCTTCTGGCGCTTCTTTGCCTACCTCAATCTCTTCATGGCCGCCATGCTGGTCCTGGTCATGGGCGACAACCTGCTGCTCATGTTCGTCGGCTGGGAGGGCGTGGGACTCTGTTCTTATGCTCTGATCGGGTTCTGGTACCAGGATCACAACAACGCGCGAGCCGGCAACAAAGCCTTCATCGTCAACCGAGTCGGCGACTTCGGTTTCATCTTGGGTATGTTCCTGCTTTTCTGGAGTCTCGACGCTCAGGGACATGGCACCTTGACCTTCCGTGAGATGGCCCGATGGGCTGCTACTCTTCAAGGACAAGAGATTTGGGGAATCAGCGTGATCACCCTCGCCACGTTGTTTCTTTTTGTCGGCGCTACCGGAAAATCGGCGCAGATCCCGCTCCATGTCTGGTTGCCTGACGCCATGGCCGGGCCGACCCCTGTCAGCGCGCTGATTCATGCGGCGACCATGGTGACCGCCGGCGTCTATATGACCGCGCGTCTAAACTTTTTCTTCACGATGTCGCCTTTGACCCTGCACGTCATCGCCTGGGTCGGAGTCATCACGGCGCTGATGGCCGCGACCATCGCGCTGACACAGAACGATATCAAGAAGGTTCTCGCTTATTCGACGGTCAGCCAGCTCGGATACATGTTCCTAGGCGCGGGCGTCGGTGGTTATGCCGCGGCGATTTTCCATCTTATGACTCACGCTTTCTTTAAAGCCTGTCTCTTTCTTGGTTCCGGCAGCGTGATTCACGCCATGGGCGGCGAACAGGACATGCGCAAAATGGGCGGTCTCAAGGACCCCATGCCGTACACTTTCTGGACCTTTGCCATTTCAGTGCTCGCCATCGCCGGCACACCTTTGACCGCCGGTTTCTTTTCGAAAGACGAAATCCTTTGGCTGGCGTTTTCGAGTAATCATGGCTCGCCGTTGCTGTGGCTCCTCGGAGTCGCGGGAGCTGGAATGACCGCATTCTATATGTTCCGTCAGTTCTTCATGGTCTTTTTCGGTAGGTGCCGAGCCGATCATCATACCCAGGAGCATCTCCACGAATCGCCTAAGGTGATGACCTTGCCGCTGGTCATCCTGGCGATCGGCGCACTGTTCGCCGGTTGGATCGGGCTGCCCGCGGTGTTTGGCGGAAGCCAGTTCGCCCACTGGCTCGAACCCGTCGTAGGCGGCCACGCCGAGGAGCACGCGTCCCATGCGCTTGAGTTGGGCCTGATGGCCGTCTCGATATCCGTGGCCGCGTTAGGCTTCTTTATCGCCTATCTCATGTATTACCGCGGCAGCCTGTCTCCCGAGCGCTTTGCAAATTTTGCCGGGGGATGGTTCTACCGTTTGTTTGATCGCAAATATTATCTCGATGAAATCTATCAGGTAATTTTCGTCAACGGAGCTTTGCTTCTGGCGCGCATCGGCTCGCTTTTCGATCAATATGTCATCGACGGCATCGTTGACGGTTCGGCGAGCCTTACCCGATTCGTTTCATGGATCAATGGGCTATTCGACTCCTACATCATCGACGGCATTGTGAACGCCATCGCCAACGTTACGTACTGGGTCGGTAACAAATTTCGCAAAATCCAGACCGGCAATATCAACAATTATCTCTACGGGATACTCGTCGCCGTGGTGCTGGCCATTATCATTAAGTTGCGCTATTGGAGCTGATTCTTACGGAGAATGTAGAAGATGGAACATGTGCTCAGTTACATGACCTTTATACCGCTTGCCGGTATGGTTGTGGTTCTTCTCCTGCCGAGCAAGAGCCATAACCTGATCCGCTGGCTTTCCGCCGCGTTTACGGTCCCGCCGCTTCTAATGGCAGCCTGGCTTTACGCCAATTTCGACCAAGGCAAAGCCGGTTTTCAATTCGAAGACAAGTGGGCTTGGATTCCCGCCTACAACATCCAGTATTACGTCGGTGTCGACGGACTCAGCATTTCCATGGTGCTGCTGACCGCGCTGTTGAGCTTCCTCTGTATTTTCGCCTCTTGGGGTATCGAGAAGGCAGTCAAGGGTTACTTTGCGCTGTTCCTGCTCCTCGACACCGGTATGATGGGGGTGTTTGTCGCCCTGGATTTCTTCCTCTTCTTCATCTTCTGGGAAGTCATGCTATTGCCCATGTATTTCCTGATCGGCATCTGGGGCGGGCCACGACGTGAATACGCGGCCATCAAGTTCTTCATGTACACTTTATTCGGCAGCATGCTGATGCTGCTGGCAATACTCGCGCTCTATTTCACGAGCGAGCCCCATACCTTCGACATGACCGTGCTCATGGCCCAGGCCGGCAAATACAGCACGCAAGTGTTGCCTTTCTGGCCGTTCAATGAACTGCGGTGGGGATTTCAACATGCCGTCTGGATGGCAATGTTCATCGGCTTCGCGATCAAGATCCCCGCTTTTCCCTTCCATACCTGGCTGCCCGATGCTCACGTGGAAGCGCCCACGGCGATCTCGGTCATCCTCGCCGGCGTTCTGCTCAAAATGGGCACCTACGGGATCCTGCGGATCAACTACCCGATGCTTCCCGTCGCGACGGCGGATCTTGCTTTCTGGTTGATCGGCGCCCTGGGGGCTTGGAACATCATCTATGGCGCCTTCTGCGCTATGGCGCAGACGGATCTCAAAAAACTGGTTGCCTATTCCAGCGTGAGCCACATGGGATACGTGATGTTGGGGATGGCGAGTTTTACCACTCAAGGGATCAACGGCGCCGTACTGCAAATGTTCAACCACGGAACCATCACCGCCATGTTGTTCCTCCTGGTCGGCGTGGTGTACGATCGCGCCCACCATCGCGACATCGAAGGATTCGGCGGCCTGGCGGCGATCATGCCGCTCTACACAGGCGTCACCGCGCTTGCCTTCTTTGCTTCGATGGGCCTCCCCGGTCTGTCCGGCTTCATCTCTGAAGTCTTGGTGCTGTTGGGGACGTGGCAGAGATATCCGGTGCTGACGATTTTGGGCGCCAGCGGTGTCATACTCACGGCCGGTTATATGTTGTGGACCATACAGCGGGTTTATCTAGGACCCCCCAACGAGAAGTATGCGGCGCTTCCGGAGATCAACGGTCGAGAGATGTTTACTTTGGTGCCGCTGGGAGCCATTGTGATTCTGCTGGGTGTCTATCCGAGCGTAGTTCTCGACCTCCTGCGCGCTTCGCTCGATCAGATCAACCAAATCGTCACGCCGCATCTCTAACCTGGACGAGCCATGGACCTGAAGAACCTCGAGAGCCTCAGCTTTTTTTATCCGGAGATTATTCTCACCGGCACCATATTGCTGATCATCGTTCTGGACTTGTTGGTTAAGAGCCAGAAGACTTTGGCCGCGATTGCGACGATCGGGTGCGCGGGAGCCCTCCTGGCGACCTTCGATCTTTACAGCGCGCAGCCGGGTTGGCTCTTCCACCGCATGATTATTCTCGACAACTTCAGCTTGTTCTTTAAAATCATCTCGCTGGTTGCGACGATTCTGGTCTTGTGGATGTCGGTGGGTAACAATGAAATTCGCCAGGTTTACCAAGGCGAATACTACGCCTTGCTGCTGACCAGCGCCCTCGGCATGTTTTTTATGGCGTCATCGAGCAATCTCTTGATGGCTTACCTGTCGTTGGAACTGGTCAGTCTGACCTCCTACATCCTGACCGGTCTTCTGCCACACAATCGACGTTCCAGTGAGGCGGCGCTGAAATATCTGATTTACGGCGGCGTTGCATCCGGCACGATGATTTACGGTATGAGTTGGATTTATGGCATGACCGCCAGTCTCGACTATGCAAGCATCCAGCAAATATTTGCCCAAGGCGAGATCAACAACACCGCTTTGTTCATGGCTTTTGTCTTCATCTTCGCCGGCTTTGGCTACAAGATCGTTTTCGTTCCCTTTCATATGTGGTCCCCGGATGTTTACCAAGGAGCGCCAACCCCGGTCACGGCGTTTCTTTCTGTGGCGTCCAATGCCGCGGGCATCGCAATTTTGATTCGGTTCTTTTTCCCCGGGGTTTCCCGGATGACGGCCGGAGGAGATTGGGCTTTCATCTCAGGCGTGGAATGGCCTCATGTGCTTCTGTTCGTGAGCATGATAACCATGACCCTGGGCAATCTTTCCGCCTTGAACCAGAACAATTTGAAGCGCATGTTGGCATACTCAGGCATTGCTCATGCCGGTTACATGCTTATGGGACTCGCCATTCTCAACAACGAAGGTCTCCAGGCGATACTCTTTTATCTTACGGTTTATCTCATTATGAATCTCGGCGCCTTCCTCGTGGTAGCGATGATGGCTAACGCCACGGGAAGCGAGGAGATCGATAGCTATCGCGGCTTGGCCTGGCGCGGCGCGGTCATTCCCGCCGCGTGTTTGGCTATTTTCCTCTTCTCTTTGACCGGCTTGCCGCCTTTTGCCGGCTTCATCGGCAAATTTTTTCTTTTCGCCGCCGTCCTCAAACAAGGCGGGGTTTTCGTTGTGCTCGCGCTTGTCGCTATCGTCAATAGCGTCATCTCGCTTTATTATTACGCCAAAGTCGTTAAGGTCATGTTTCTCGATGCACCCGATCCCGGCGACCAGCCGGTTGCAGTCAGCGCTAACGGCTTCACCTTGCTTTTACCGCTCACGGCCCTTACGATCATCCTGGGGATCTACTTCGGCCCCTTGGTTCAGTATACGAACCAATCCCTTCGCTTCTTCATGAAGTAAGGTTCGAAAAAGACCTCTGACCGGGCACGGTTCATTTTTCGCTAAATCTGTCGATCTCCGGGCGCTGGCGTGAGCCATTTACACGTTGGGGCCTCGCATTCCTGCTGAAATTCCTGCAATTTCAATGTTCCTTCCCATTTGGCCCTCTGATTGCGTTTTCCCTGTAGTCTCAGGGAGGTCCCATGATTCATGGCAAAAAGCGACTGGTTTTAAGTTTATTTATTTTCATTTCTGCTTGCAGCGAAGCCCTGGCGAGCACGCCGACACAACAAATTCAAGAAACCATTCAACGGGTGGTGAACATCGTTAACGAAGCAACGGAGCGTGGCGAGGCGGAAAAACGAGAACTGCTCCGTCAGGCATTGTTGCCCCGTTTTGATTTCGTCGAAATGGCCAAAAGGGCTCTAGGCAAACATTGGAACAGCGTTCCCGGGCGACAGCAGGAGTTTGTTGCGGCTTTCGCGGAGTTTTTGGGAAACGCCTACGTTGGCAAGATTGTTTCTTACAAAGACGAGAAGATCATCTTTGTCCGTGAGTCGATGGATAAGGAAAATGCTCAAGTCGATACCCAGGTTATCCCGAGTAAAGGCGAGCCGTTTCCCGTCAACTACCGGCTTCACCAGGTGCAAGGCGAATGGAAAATCTACGATGTCGTAGTGGAGCAGGTTAGCCTGGTCAATAACTATCGCTCCCAGTTCAATCGAGTTCTGACATCAGGGTCATTTGACGATCTTATGAAGCTGCTGAAGGAGAAGGGCTCGCAACAGGGAATCTGAGCCTGTCCCGACCGCGTCGGATTTCTTCCAAACCTACCGGGTCTTTACACCAGAGCTAGCCGCAATATACGTTGGCGCGAGGCGATTGAGCGCAACGCCTGCCTGTGCGTCGCACGCAGACAGGAAGCCTATGAGGTTTTTTCATCAGCAGCCTGCTAGGTTAACGGTAGCATGATGTGCTTTTGATACGGAGGGCGGTCGCGAAGGCGGCTGTACCAGCGGTCGAGGTTGTCAAATTTAGGCCGTTCGATCGGCAAATTGAACCAACGATAGGCCCAAACGCCGGCGGGAATATCACCGATCGACAGACTATCGCCGCCCAGGTAGCTGCTCTTGGACAGGTGGCGATCGACAATCTTCCAAGCGTTGACAGTCTTCTCGAGCGCGTTCTTTAGAACGCTTGGATCGCGTTTATCTTCGGGCGTGCGGATCAGTGTCCAGAACAACGGTACGATGGCCGGGTTGAGTGTGGAAAGCTGCCAATCCATCCAACGATTCGCGTTCCCCCTGCCCTCGGGCGTGTCTGGCAGCAGCTTTTCCCGGCCGTACTTATCAACGAGGTAACGCATGATGCTGTTGGACTCCCACAACGTGAAGCTTCCATCCTGGATTGTCGGCACGAGTCCATTGGGATTCATGTCGATATACGCTTGATCCTTGTTTCCACCGAATTTGCCTCCCCAATCGACGCGCTCGAACTCGAGCCCGAGCTCGCCGCAACACCAAAGGACTTTTTGCACATTGGACGAATCCGTCCTTCCCCAGATCTTAAGCATGATGGCCTCCACTGATTTCCGGATATTTATCCCGCGTTCTTACCACGGGAGAGGAGTTTAGTCGAGCCAGCTAATCTCTCGTTTTCGGCAGTTATCTGTTACAAGAATGGGTGGCACCGGGGTCGGAAAGTCTTCCTTTATGCCCGCCTGGGGCACCCAGCTGAAAGAAAAAACATATGTGGGACATTCGTAGCCTACATAAGAAGCATCGCTGACCCCCCATATGAAGCCTCGAGCAACAAAAAGTGATTTTTTTTCGTCCCGCCCCCTTGACGATTGGATATACGAGATTAAATTGGGGCAGCCAACCGGTCTTTTGGGCACCTAAATCTACGTTTTATTTCAGGAGGGTTTTATGGCGACAAAGATTCGTCCCCTACAGGATAGGGTGATAGTCAAGCGAATTGAAGAGGAGGAGAAGACCAAGGGCGGGATTATTATTCCCGACACCGCGAAAGAGAAGCCCCAGGAGGGGCGTGTCGTTGCGGTTGGTCCGGGAAAACACGATGACGGGAAAGTCATCCCCTTGGGGGTTAAGGCTGGTGACAAGATCCTGTTTGGGAAATATTCCGGCACTGAAATCAAGCTCGACGGCGAGGAGCATCTCATTTTGCGGGAAGATGACATCCTCGGGGTAATCGAATAAGGAGGATTGGAAGATGGCTGCGAAAGATGTTCGCTTTAGCGAAGACGCGCGGAATAGAGTACTCCGCGGTGTCAATGTATTGGCCGATGCGGTTACGGTCACCTTAGGACCCAAGGGACGTAATGTCTGTCTTGAGAAGTCATGGGGCGCGCCTACGATTACCAAAGACGGCGTCACTGTGGCCAAGGAGATACAGCTCGAAGATAAATTCGAGAACATGGGTGCCCAGATGGTCAAAGAAGTGGCCAGCAAGACTTCCGATGTCGCCGGTGACGGCACTACCACAGCTACGGTGCTGTCCCGCGCCATCTTTAGCGAAGGCTTAAAACTGGTTGCGGCGGGTCATGACCCGATGAGCATCAAACGGGGAATTGATAAGGCGGTGGCAAAAGTGGTGGATGAGCTTAAAGCAATGTCAAAGCCGACGCGCGACAGAGACGAGATCGCGCAGGTCGGGACCATTTCCGCCAACAATGACAAGACCATCGGCGATATCCTGGCCGAAGCCATGGATAAAGTAGGGAAAGAGGGCGTCATCACAGTGGAGGAGGCGAAGGGCCTGGAAACCACGCTCGATCTGGTTGAAGGTATGCGCTTTGATCGTGGCTATCTTTCTCCTTACTTTGTGACTGATCCGGAAAGGATGGAGTGTGTCTATGAGGACGTCTACCTCCTGATCAATGAGAAGAAGATCTCCAATATGAAGGATCTTCTGCCGGTCCTTGAGAACGTCGCGAAAACCAGCAAGCCTTTGCTGATCATCGCCGAGGAACTCGAAGGCGAGGCGTTGGCGACCCTGGTCGTTAACAAGCTCCGCGGCACCTTGAGAGTGGTCGCGGTTAAAGCCCCAGGCTTCGGCGATCGACGTAAAGCGATGTTGGAAGATATCGCTATCTTGACCGACGGCAAGATGATCGCTGAGGAGCTCGGGATCAAGCTGGAGAACGTCGCGTTGAAAGATCTGGGCCGCGCAAAACGGATTATTGTCGACAAGGACAACACCACGATCGTCGAGGGTGCGGGCAAGAAATCGGCGATCGAGGGGCGCATCTCCCAGATCCGCGCTCAGATCGACGAGACGACCTCCGACTACGACCGCGAAAAATTGCAGGAGCGGTTGGCCAAATTGGCCGGTGGCGTGGCGGTGGTGAAGGTCGGAGCGGCGACTGAGATCGAAATGAAGGAGAAAAAGGCCCGCGTCGAAGACGCTCTTCACGCCACTCGGGCGGCGGTGGAAGAAGGCATCGTTCCAGGCGGGGGAGTGGCTCTCATTCGCGTAGCGGCTACGCTTGCGAATCTACGCGTCTCCGAAGATGAAAGAGTCGGGGTTCGCATCGTCCAGAAAGCCCTCGAGGAGCCGGCGCGTTGGATCGCTGCCAATGCAGGCGCGGATGGTTCGGTTGTTCTGGACAAAATCAAGAACGGCAAAGGGGCGTTTGGCTTCAACGCGGCTACCGAAGAATTCGAAGATCTGGTCAAGGCGGGAATCGTCGATCCGACTAAAGTAGTCCGTACGGCGCTGCAGAACGCTGCCTCGGTTGCCGGCCTGCTGATTACGACAGAAGCGATGATTGCCGAGAAACCGGAAAAGAAAAAGGAAGTCCCGTCCATGCCGCATGGAGATGACTTCTAATAAATCGCCGGAACTTCTTTTGTAAGACGAAAGGGGCACCCGAACGGGTGCCCCTTTCTTGTTATAAAGTGCTGGAACTGGCGGATACCGGCAATCGGGAAAGAGCGACAGGGTTGTTGACTGGTCGAAAATGGCTGTGCAAACTTCTTAGTACTACCTGATGGAACAGCAAGATTACTACAAGGTCCTAGGCGTGCAACGTTCCGCCGACCTTGACGAGATTCGCAAAGCGTACCGAAAACTTGCCCGCAAATACCACCCCGATGTTAATCCGGGCGACAAACAAGCTGAGGATAAGTTCAAGCAGATATCCGCCGCTCACGAGGTTCTTGGCGATCCGGAGAAGCGCAAAAGATACGATGAATTCGGCGAGGCAGGGCTGGCGCCGGGTTTTGATCCGGAAAAAGCCAAAGCCTACCAACAGTGGCGCCAGCAATCGGAGCAAACGGGAGGTTCGTTCAGATTTCAGTTTGGCGACTCTGATGATGTATTCAACTTTGGTGACCTCGGTGAATTTTTCCGTCGCCGGGCTGCGGCGGAACGGTCGACCGGCTCCGGGCGGGATACCGAAGCCGAAATGGACATCGACTTTCTCGACGCGGTTAGAGGTTTTCAAGCGGCGTTGACCGTCCAGAGGCCGGTGAGTTGCAGGGAGTGCCGCGGCACCGGGTCAAAAACTGGCAGCAGGAACAACCGATGCCCCGCTTGCGGCGGCTCTGGACGGATTGTTCGGCCGGAAACGGTCCGCGTCAACGTTCCGCCCGGAGCCGAAACGGGAAAGCGAATTCGTGTGCCGGGAAAGGGTGGCAGCGGTGCGGGCGGCGCGTCGCCCGGAGATCTTTACATCACGCCGAGGGTGCGACCGCATCCGCTGCTTGCGCGCTCTGGTCGTGACCTCACGATGGACCTGCCGATCACGATGGGCGAGGCCCTCAAAGGGGCTACCATCGAGGTTCCCACGCCGACGGGACGAGTCAAAGTCAAAGTGCCTCAAGGTGTTCAGAGCGGCCAGCTCCTGCGGATCAAAGGCAAGGGAGTGCAGGCGCACGGGCGCGATCCCGCCGGAGATCTCTATTTACGGCTGATGATCCGGGCGCCGCATGGCGGGGTCCCCAAAGAAGTCGCGGAGCGGATCGACAAGGCCTACAGTGAAGACGT
The DNA here is from genome assembly GCA_050735975.1 of Binatia bacterium. GTDB lineage: Bacteria > Desulfobacterota > Binatia > UBA9968 > UBA9968 > DATMBL01. The sequence continues at coordinate 15,415 of JBOHVS010000217.1, forward strand.
ACGGAAAGACATTCGACTCTAACCTAAGATAAGACAATGGCGAAGAGATACTTTCGGATTACCGACGTGGTTAAGCTCTGCAGTGTGAGCAAGCGGTTTGTCATTTTCCTTGAGCGTGAAAATTTGATCACGCCGGTCGTGCGCAAGCATGAGAAAGTGTACCCTCTGAAGGAAGTGGACCGGATCCGTGTGGCGCGAGTCCTTGTCCGAGAGATGGGAGTTAATCTCGAAGGAGTGGAAATAGTTCTACACATGCGGGAACAGATCATCAGCATACGGCAGCGGCTGTCAACACTGATGATCAAATTGCCGCCTGAGGAATAGTAAGCCCGGGGTAAACGCATCGAGGTGAGTGTCATGTTAAAGCATCAATATAATAGCGCTTCGCGACGCTCTCGGCGGCACACTTTCTGGGCCGTTTTGGCGCTGTCGGTTTTTGGCGCCCTGCTGGCGCATAGATCCTGGCTTGATAGCGCGGCGCTGAATGATCCCCGCGCGACAGCGCGGGCTGTGGCTCCTCGCGGTGACCTCCGGGCCGACGAAAAAGCGGTCATTGCGCTTTTTCGTCAAGCTTCGCCGTCTGTCGTCAACATTACCGCCATTGGCGTTCAACGTGATCTCTTCACGCTGAACCTCTATCAAATTCCCCAAGGCACGGGCTCCGGCTTTGTATGGGACACAAGCGGCGATATCATCACAAACTTCCACGTCATCCAAAATGCAAACGCCGCTCAAGTTACCCTCGCTGACCAATCGGCCTGGAAGGCGCGTGTCGTCGGGGTCGCGCCGGACAAAGATATCGCGGTGCTGCGGATTGACGCACCGGCCAATCGTCTGCGAGCCATTCCCATCGGAACGTCAAAGGACCTTCAAGTGGGGCAGAGCGTGTTCGCCATCGGCAATCCGTTCGGGCTCGATCAAACGTTGACGACCGGGGTTATCAGCGCTCTAGGTCGCGAGATTGAATCCGTCACTCGCCGTCCGATTCAGGGCGTCATACAGTCGGATGCCGCGATCAACCCGGGGAACTCCGGAGGACCTCTGCTCGACAGCGCGGGCCGGCTGATCGGGGTCAACACGGCAATCTACAGCCCGTCGGGGGCCTCTGCAGGAATAGGGTTCGCTATTCCGGTCGATACTGTGAATCGGATCGTCCCTGAGCTGATCCGCTTTGGAAAAGTGACCCGTCCGGGATTGGGAGTGCAGATTGCGGAGGAGCAGATTGCGCGAAGACTCGGCGTTAGCGGCGTCTTAGTGGTGGACGTCGCGCCGGGGAGCGCGGCCGGCAAGGCGGGTATCCGGCCGACGACGCGAGAAGCTTCGGGTCGCGTACGTTTGGGCGACGTGATTGTTGCAATCGACGGTAAGAAGGTAGAATCACCCAATGACTTGTACCTGACTATGGAAAAGTACAGGGTTGGAGACGTTGTCACCGCTTCCCTGCTGCGCGACGGAAAAGGCGTGCAGACTAAGGTGACTTTAGAGGCGGTTCAGTAAAAGCTCGCCGGCTTCCGGTGCGTACGCTTTCGGGGCTACGTTTTTTCGAGGAGATCTCTTGCGCTCGACTGATTGTCGTCGCGTTCGTAAGCGGAGATAATTTCCTGCACGAGGTGATGCCGCGCCACGTCTTTCTCCGTGAACGTGACAAAACGAATTCCTTGAACTCCCTTGAGTATTCGACTGGCCTCTTTCAGCCCGGAAGGCTTCCCGGCCGGGAGGTCGATTTGGGTGGCGTCTCCGGTGATCACCGCCTTCGATCCGTAGCCCAGACGAGTGAGAAACATTTTCATCTGCTCCGGGGTGGTATTTTGAGCTTCGTCTAAAATCACAAAGGAATCATTCAGAGTCCTTCCACGCATAAACGCCAACGGCGCGACCTCGATGGTCCCTCTTTCCACCAGTTTGCGCGCCCGGTCAAAGTCGACCATGTCATGCAGCGCATCATAGAGAGGACGGAGATAGGGATTGACCTTCTCGGCCAGATCGCCGGGTAAAAAGCCCAATTTCTCCCCGGCTTCAACGGCTGGTCGGGTCAGAATGATGCGCACGTAGTTATTCTTCATCAGCTCCGCTACTGCCATCGCCATGGCAAGGTAGGTCTTTCCGGTGCCCGCGGGACCGATGCCAAAGACGATGTCATAACGCCGGATTGCGTCGATGTAGGCTTTTTGGGCGACGCTCTTCGGCGTTATGGTCCGTTTGTGGGCGGAGATGTAGATCGTATCGAGAAAGATATCTTGCAGCTTGGCCCGCCCATCGCTGCTGAGAATGCGGATCGCGTAATCGACGTCGCTGGCGTAGACCGGATAACCTTTTTCCAGAAGACCATACAGTTGCTTGACGATTTGGCTCGTGAGCTCGACCTGTAACGGATCGCCTTCGATATCCATCGCAGCCCCGCGGACGCGTATTCTCACTTGAAGAGCTTGCTGGAGGATCTTGATGTGCTGATCGTGCTGGCCCAGCAGGTCACGGAATAGACGTGGATCGTTGAATTCAACCCGGCTGACTTCTACATCAGCCGGTGCGCCGATCATTCTTCCTTTCTCCTCCCTCACGTGCTCTCTCCTACGAGTTGCATAACGATCTCCCGCGTGCGCGGACGGTTGTCGAAATCGATGAGAATAATCTGTTGCCAGGCGCCCAGTAGAGGACGGCCTTCTTCGATAGGAATGGCCAGTGAAGGCCCGAAAAGCGAGGCGCGGACGTGGGAAAAACCGTTGTCGTCTCCCCAGCGATCGTCGTGATGATAACGCCGGCCGGACGGAACGATCCTCTCGACAAATTCTTTTAGATCTTGAATCAGGCCGGGTTCATGCTCAATTGTGGTGAGTGCCGCCGTCGAGCCGGAGACGAAGAGTGTGAGTAGGCCCGATCTGATCTGTTCCTTTTCGATCTGCTCTTTAACTCTAGCGGTGATATCGACGATGTCGCAGAAGCCGGCGGTTTTTTCTGTGAGCTTGCTGGTAAGGATGATCATTAGGGTAGGGTGAATTTTACAAATTTCCTCACTCTGTCCAACACCTCGTCGGTCTTTGAGGGATCCTTGCCTCCAGCCTGAGCAAAATCAGGACGTCCGCCGCCCCCACCGCCGACGATTGGTGCCACTTCCTTGATGATATTGCCGGCATGCAAACGCTGAGTCAGGTCGGGGCTGACGCTTCCGACCAGCGTTACACTATTTTCACCGGGGCTTGCCAAAAAGATGAATCCACTACCCATCTTTTCCTTGAGCTGGTCAGTCACTTCTCGAAGTTGTTTGGCATCCATGCCCTCCACCCGGGTAATAAGGACATTCGTTCCGTTTACGCGTTCCTTCTTGGCCAGGAGCTGGGGTATCTGGTCCTTTTCGAACTGGCCGCGAAGCTTGTCGATCTCTTTCTCCAGCTCCTTTTGACGGTCCAAGAGTTTTTTTATCTTTTCGGTTGCGTCATCCGAATTTGCGCGAACCAAATCGGCGATCTCTCGCAGGCGCAGTTCGTACTTCCGTATCAAATCCAAAGCCCCCTCGCCGGTAAGCGCCTCTACCCTGCGTACTCCGGCGGCCACCCCGGCTTCGGCGTTGAGTTTAAAGATGCCGATCTCCCCGGACCGGTGAACGTGAGTGCCGCCGCACAGCTCGGTTGAAAAATCGCCGATCCTCACCACACGCACGCGGTCGCTGTATTTGTCGCCGAAAAAGGCAAGGGCTCCTTTGCGAATCGCTTCATCATAGCTCGACTCTTCAACGCTGACGTCAGCATCCTGTCGAATCCTCTGATTCACGGCGTTCTCGATCCGCGCAAGCTGTTCTTCCGGAATAGCGCCGGTGTGATTGAAATCGAATCGCAGCCGGTCCGGCGCCACGAGCGAGCCCGCCTGGCGGACGTGGGAACCTAACTGCTCGCGCAAGACCGCGTGCAGAATGTGGGTCGCCGAATGATTCAACTTCGTTCTTTGACGATTTTTGGGATCCACCGCCAAGCGAACTTTGTCGCCCACTTGAAAACGGCCTTTCTTGACGCGTCCCTTGTGAACAATTAGGGATGGCGTAGGATGCTGAGTGTCAACCACTTCCATCTGATCGCCGCGTGCAGTTTCAATGATGCCCCGGTCACCAACTTGACCGCCACCTTCTGCATAGAAAGGTGTTTCGGAAGTCAGCAAGTCGACTTCATCTCCTTCTGTCGCTTCCTGTTTCCCGCTCCCATTCCCGTAGATTGCGACGATTTTAGAATCTGCATCCAAACGATCATAACCGATGAATTGGGAGTTTGGAGGCCTAACTTGGATAGTCGGAGTTCCGAACGCTTCTGTGCCGAGTATCCCCGGTACAAAAATGGTCTGTATCCCTCTGCTTTCACGCCCTCGCGTCCGCTGCTCTTCCATGAGCTTTTCGAAACCGTCGCGATCGACGATCATTCCCTGGTCCCGCAAGATGTCTTCGGTCATGTCGAGAGGAAAGCCGTACGTGTCGTAGAGGCGGAAGGCGATCTCTCCCGGTAGGACCGATTTGTTTTCCTGTTTCAGCCCGGTCGTCGCGTCTTCCAGCAGGACCAAACCTTTTTCGAGCGTTTCGACGAAACGCTCTTCTTCGCTCCGGACGACTTCCTGGATCCGTCTTTCCTCGGTTCGTAGCTCCGGGTAGGCGTCGCCCATGACTTTCCCGACCGTGGCTGAAACCTGGTGAAGAAAGGGATCCTTCAGACCGATCAAACGGCCATGGCGCGCTGCGCGCCTGAGCAACCTCCGCAATACGTAGCCCCGGCCTTCGTTGCTGGGAATGACGCCGTCGCCGATTAGAAAACTCACGGCTCGGGCGTGATCGGCAATCACTCGGAACGAGACATCGGCGTTAGCATCTGCGCCGTATCGTTTGCCGCAGATCTCTTCAGTCGCGCTAATGAGATCCCGCATGAAGTCGATATCGTAATTCGATAGCACCTTCTGAAGTACTGCCGTGATCCGCTCGAGCCCCATGCCGGTATCGACATGCTTGGCCGGAAGATCCGACAGGCTCCGATCCTCGGCGCGATTGTATTGAATGAAGACCAGATTCCAAAGCTCGATGTAGCGGGCGCAGTCGCCGTTGACCTGGCAGGTATGCCCCGGCCGGCCCTTCAGGTCGCACGCCTCAGGGCCCCGGTCGAGATGGATCTCGCTGCATGGGCCGCAAGGGCCCGTCTCTCCCATCTCCCAGAAGTTTTCTTTGGCGCCGAAACGCCTCACGCGCGCCGCCGGCAGCCCGCTGATTTTAAACCACAGCCGTTCGGCTTCACCGTCGTCAAGGTACACCGTCGCCCAGAGCTTGTCTTTGGGCAGGCCCCATTCCTTCGTTAATAGCTCCCACGCCCACTCGATGGCTTCAGCCTTGTAGTAGTCACCGAACGACCAGTTGCCCAGCATCTCGAAGAACGTATGGTGGTAAGTATCACGCCCGACCGCCTCGAGGTCATTGTGTTTGCCGCTGATGCGAAGGCATTTCTGCGAGTCTACCGCGCGCACATACGGGAGCTTGTCCAAACCGAGAAAAACGTTCTTAAACTGCACCATGCCGGCGTTGGTAAAGAGCAGAGTCGGGTCTTTGTCCGGCACCAGCGACGAACTTTTTACTACAGTGTGTCCTTGTTTGGCGAAATAGTCCAAAAAAGACCTGCGGATTTCGTTTCCTGTTGCCATGATTCTCTAGCGCTCGACCGCCGCTTTTCTTTCCCTCTGATCTGCCCAACCGAAAGGTCGCTTAAAACGTTTGTATTACTCTTCTCCTCGAAGATGCCCCAGCAGCTCGAAAATAATCTCGCTGCTATAACCGCGCCGTTGGAGCAAGGCGATCGCTCGACGGAGGACTTTCGAGTCCTTCAGGCCGCCCTCTCCGAATCTTTTTGCCAAGAGCTTCTTGGCTTTTTCCTTTTCGCCCTCTCGCTCGAACGCTTCGCGGATGGCCTGCCGCGTGACTGCGAGGCTGATGCCTTTCGATTTGAGCTCCTGCTCGATTCGTTTTGCGCCGTAGCCCCGGGTTTCGGCTCTGGAAAGCGCCCAGCTCCGCGCAAATGCTTCGTCGTTCAGGTAGCTCAAATCGCGGAGTTTCTCCAACGTTCTTTCCGTAATCAAATCAGAGTAACCCAACTGGGTCAACTTGCGCCGCACTTCCGCTTGGCTGCGGGAGCGATAGCTGAGAAACTGGAGCGCGCGCTGTAGCGCGTCATGATATGAGTTGGATCGCTCCGAACGGAGCGCTTTCCGTTTCAGGGTTGGGCAAGCACCTTTCGGCTTACTTTACTTTTACCTTCTCCTTCTTTTCCGCGGCGGTTGTCTGGGGCTCAGGAGGTCGCTTCAACCCTACCTTCTCCATCACCTTCGTCATGACCTGCGCGGCAGTCTCAGGATGTTCCTTCAGGAAAGCCTTCGCCGCTTCGCGTCCCTGCCCGATTCTCTCGCCGGCGAAGGAGTACCAAGCGCCGCTTTTCTCGACAATGTTCATTTCGCTGCCGAGATCGACGATCTCTCCCTCACGGGAGATTCCCGTTCCGTAGAGAATGTCAAATTCCGCCTCTTTAAAAGGGGGCGCCGTCTTGTTCTTGACGACCTTCACTCGCGTTCGACCGCCGATGATACTGTCAGCTTCTTTGATGGCGCCGGTGCGCCGGATATCCATGCGCACGGAGGCATAAAATTTCAGCGCATTGCCGCCGGTCGTTGTCTCCGGATTGCCGAACATTACACCGATCTTCATGCGAATCTGGTTGATGAAGGCGACTACCGCATGAGAGCGTGAAATCGTCGCGGTGAGCTTGCGCAAAGCCTGGGACATCAGGCGGGCTTGCAAACCCATATGCGCGTCGCCCATCTCGCCTTCGATCTCAGCTTTCGGGACCAATGCCGCAACGGAATCGATGACGAGGACATCAATGGCTCCGCTACGAACCAGAGTTTCGGCGATTTCCAATGCCTGTTCGCCGTGGTCCGGCTGCGAAATCAGCAAATCATCCGTCTTGACTCCGAGCTTTTTCGCATAGCCTAAATCCAGCGCGTGTTCGGCGTCGATGTAGGCGCCCATGCCCCCCTGTTTCTGCGCCTCGGCGACGATGTGAAGCGCTAAAGTCGTCTTGCCGGAGGATTCAGGTCCGTAGATCTCGATGACCCGCCCCCGGGGAACCCCGCCGATTCCCAGAGCAATATCGAGTCCGAGAGAGCCGGTGGAGATCACCTCGAGATCCTTGGCCACTCCGCCTTCGCCGAGCTTCATGATCGCGCCCTTGCCGAACTGCCTTTCGATCTGGCTTACTGCGAGATCAATCGCTTTTTCTCGATTTACATCCATGTCCAGCCTCCTTTATCCTCAGACCACCAGCTCTCTGTTAAGCGGGAAAACCTTTAAGGGATGATAGGTCGCGCCGTGGCGATCAAGCACGCTCTGAAATAGTATGACCTGTTCGACTGTAGATGAGCCGAACTCGTATGCCTTCCATTGTTCCAGCTGTTTGCCGAGCTCAGCCGGGGAGCCGTGGGCTTGCCGCCAGCGACCAATCGTTAGATGCGGTGCAAACGCTCTTGTCTCGCGGGCGAAACCCAAAGACTCAAGCGCCGTGTCGACTCGCGATGCCAATTTCCCCAGGTTGTCTCTTTCGAGGCCCACCCACAATACCCGGGCTCGTTTCAAGTCCGGGAACACTCCTACTCCTTTAGCATTTATGGCGAACCGCGGAAAGGGGCGAAGAGCTCCATCAAGGGTGTTTGCGATAGATGATATTTGCTCCTCCTCAATCTCGCCAAGGAATTTGAGGGTAAAATGCAGGTTTTCCCCCGGGACCCAACGAACTTCGGGCAGACGGAGCTTAAGCTGGGCCGCGAGCGCGGCCATTCTCTGAATGATAAGAGAGTCGAGCTTAACTCCGACGAACGCGCGAATCACGGGATGTCCCGGATGGTCTGTTCTTCGAGCGCTCTGCGCAGCCAATCAAGCGCCGCCTGGGAGGCGCCCAATATAATGCGCTCGCGCTCGCCATGAAAGTGAAAAAGCCGCGCGGCGCTCTCTTCCGGCCCCGCTATGCTGATCCAAACCGTGCCCACGGGTTTGTCGGCAGTCCCTCCCGCAGGACCGGCGATTCCGGTGACGCTCAGACCGTATGTGGTTCGACTCCGTTGTTTGATTCCGGTGGACATCTGCAGAGCGGTCTCACGGCTGACGGCGCCGTAGCGCTCCAGCGTTTCGGGATGAACGCCCAAGAAATGGACCTTTGCTTCGTTAGAATAGGTTACGGCCGAGCCCATGAAGTAGGCGGAGCTGCCGGCCACCCGCGTTATTCGGTGACTGATATACCCTCCGGTGCACGATTCCGCCAACGAAAGGGTTCGCTGGTGTTTTTGCAATAGCTCACCAACGATCTCCTCCAGCGCCTTGTCGCTTTCAGCATAGATAAACGCGCCCAGGATCCGTCGTATTTCATGCCTTAGCCGTTCGAATATCTCTTCTCTTTCTTCTCCTCCGAAGACCGACAAGCGCAAAGAAAGCTCGGGATAATGCGTCCGAAACGAAAGCCTGGCATGCGCGCCAAGGGTCACGGGTCTAAGGAGATCATCCAACTTCGATTCGGTGAGGCCGTTAAGCTTGAATGTACAGCTGGTGATGCCCTCAGCCTCTTTTCGCGCCTGTATTAGCCAGGGGATCACAGACTGCTTTAACATCGCGGCCATTTCCTGGGGCACCCCGGAGAGCCAAAATAGCGTCTTGCCGGGGCTGAGCTGAACGCGAAATCCGGGGGCGGTACCGACCGGGTTGGGAATTATCGTCGCGCCATCCGGGAACAGGGCCTGTTTAAGATTGTTCTCAGTCCAGGACAAACCGCGAGACGCGAATCGCTCCCTCAGCGATCGGGCGACCGAATCATCCTGCTTCAGGTTAGTTCCAAGAAACAGGGCGACCACTTCGGTGGTCAGATCGTCCGCCGTCGGTCCGAGGCCCCCGGTACCGATCACAGCATCGCCGAGCGCATCGGCATGTCGAAGCGCCCAGAGAAGTTTTTCTTTGTCATCGCCGACTTTTAGGACCGCTGCTACCCGTATCCCGGCGCTACCAAGCTCGTCGGCAATCACTGTGGAGTTGGTGTCGACCACTCGACCGGTGACGAGTTCGTCACCGGTACTGAGAATTACCGCCTGGTGAATCATACTCCCCTCCGCATGAAAAGCCGGATGATGGCCAAAATTTAAACTCGCGCCGCAAAGTCATCGGAATTTCCCCACGAGGCGACGCCGGAGACGATGTCACGATATCAGAGAGCCGGAAGAACAGAAACGTCAACCCATGAACCTAGATCCGGCTGAGCTCCAAACTGATTGTTGAAACACGCTGCCCTCAATGGAGTGAATCAAACGATCCAGAGTAAACCACCACCAGGACCGAAGCGCGGATTGCCAGGCGCCGGCTGTTGCCGCAAGAATCCAGGCTGTCTTGGACCAAATCGCTATCTCCGCTGGGGGAGAAATAGAGCTCAGGACTGAGGTGCGGAGGTCAACTCAACCAGAAGGAGCTGCTTTTGGTTGTCAAATACTTTTTGCAGCGCAGGTTCGATTGTATCTTCCGCCGGGGAATCGACGTTCAGCGGGTCGACATATTGCTGGTCTTTATAGAGTTCGAAGTGCAGATGCGGGCCCGTGCTTCTACCCGTAGAACCCACGTATCCAATCATCTGTCCCTTTTTTACCGCTGCTCCATGCCGAATCCCGGATGCGAAGTGGCCGAGATGGGCGTAACGGCTAGTGTAGGATGCGTCGTGGCGGATTTCCACCAACTTACCATAACCGCCATTCCAGCCGGCTTGGGTAATCAGCCCGTCTCCAATAGCCCGAACGGGGGTGCCCCGCTTGGCCGCGAAGTCGACTCCGGTGTGGGGCATATTGGCTTTCAAAATGGGATGAAAGCGAGAATCCGTGACTTGCGAGGTGATGCTGGCAAACTCTAAAGGAAAACGCAGAAAGGCGCGCGCTAAACTCCTTCCTTCCAGGTTATAGTAGTTTCCCTGCCCTCTTTGCCTTTCGAAATAGACGGCGGTGAACTTTTGCCCGGCGTTGATCAACTCGGCGGCGAGGATGCGGAGTGAAGACTTCGTTTCCTGGCCTTTGCGGCTTCTCTGCTCATACAAAATTTTGAAACTGTCTCCGTGGCGGACATCCTTGTCCAGATCGACGTCCCAGGTGAAGATTTCAGCCAACTGGGAAAGAAGCTGCGAATGGATGCCAGCCTTATGACTGTCTTCGAAAAGCGAGTTCTCGACCGATGTGCCGGCGGTCTTCAACTCGACATCGTACGGCTTCTCCCGTTTCTGGAACAGAATCCCCTGTGGCCCCTTTTCCCAGGTCAGAGTCCAGTCGTCGTCTAAATCAAGTTCCAACGCCCGCAGCCGGTCAACGGATGACCTTTGCCCCCGAATGGCCTTGGTAAAGTAAAAGCGGATCTCACGGCCGCTGCGGATCCTACCAGTTGAGTAGTTTCGTTTGAACGAGCTGATCCACGGTTGCCTTTCCTTTGGGCCTAGGCCGAATCTTGTCAGCAAGTTAGGAAGGGTGTCTCCAGGGCGCGCGCGGTGTATGAACTGTTCCCGTATTTCCAGGGGGTTAAGGCCAGGATGCTGTTCCTTTGGCGTAGACAGAATTTTGGTAGGCTGGGCCTTCGTTGGTTTCCGGGCAGATAAAGGGCTGGTCTTGCCTTTGGGAGTCTGTCGGACCGCCTGGTTGCCGACCGCCTCGGTTTGAGTAGGCTTGAATGTTACCAGCCCCGCCAGCACCGAGAGCCAGATCAGAGTATTAACAAAACCAGTTAAGAACCCTGGAGAGGGACTGTGCGCTGCAACCTTGCAGGCAAAGAAGCGGGCTACCCGGATGTCCATACAAAAAAGTCCTTATTAAATAGCCCGTTTCGCTTATCCTGTCAAACAGCACACAACCGCACGATAAGGGCTTTTTGGTGGTGTTAGGCATCACGCGGACGGCTAATCCATTTCCGAAAGTACCATCCTGCGAAAGGCTATCTCCAAAAAGAACAAGCAGGCGGCCAAGGCGATGAGGTACTCCCGATAGTGCCGGTAGATTTTCGCAACGTTTTGCTCCTCCGAAGAGAATGCAGAGCTTGGGTTGATTTTACCGCCGGAAAGACTAGCCAGCTGATTCAGTAAGCTTAGATTGAAGCTCGGCTGCGGAACCTCCATGTTTAGGTCGTACGGCAAGGTATAACCCGCCTTTGAAAAAGGTATTAGGCGGCCATCTCGGTCCTCCGTGATTGCCACCTCATAGTCCCCGGTTCGTGAAACAGGCAGGCCGGTCTGAAAATGACCCCGCGCCACCTTCTTGAAAACGCCTTCTTTCTTGCTGTCTTTACCGGTCAGAGAGTAGCGGAATTGGCTGTCTGCGCTCGACTCCTCGTAAACATAGAGGTCCAAAACCGGCTGGTTGGCGGCGAGGCTGACTCTAAACTCATGGGCTGGGATCGGTGCCCGATCAGGGCCTAACCAATCCATTATCCTGTCCCAGAAACTCTGTAATCCGTTCCACTGGATCCAGTTACGACTCCAGCGGCCCTCCAGGTCCATGGTCAATGCAACCGTTTTGCCGCGCCCGTACCGCCAGGAAGCCAACAACGGCGCCTTGCGGTTCTCTGTCGAGATTACGAGATCTGCGCGGGCGCCGCTTTTGAGCTCGGTTTCAATGAATCCACGGACGGATGGATAAGGTCTTCGACTGAAGCTAGCCAATATCTCAGAACCCCTCTCCTGTAGCGGCACCAGATCCCTCTCGGCTGGGGGCTCGTCAACGGGTTTCTCCTGGATTTGCTGCAGCGCGAGTTGCGGCAAGGTTGTCGGGTCGCTGGTGTGGTGGAACAGTCCGCCGCCGTACTGGCTGATTCGCTTCATAACCCGGATGTCGGCCTCGGAACCTACAGCGAGTGCCGAAACGGTGATTTTCATTTCGGTTTTCATAGCATTGACGAGATCGATAAGCTCCCCCTGGCTGCCGCGGGTCTCGCCGTCGCTGAGGAGAATGATGTGTTTTCGCCCTGCGCTTTGTCTTTCAAGCTGCCGCTTGGCCTCCACCAATGCCGGGTAAAAGAAGGTTTGGCCGCCGGGTTTGAGGCGGTCGATCTGGGTGTCAAAGCTCCTGCGCAGCCGCCCGACGAAATCCATTTCGACGACGACAAAAGATGAGGCGTCGAACGCGACGACGCCCAAAAGATCGTTATCCTTTAGCTGCCGCGCCACCGCCTTGGCAGTCTCTTGGGCGTATAGGATCCGGTTGTCTTCGCGCATACTGCCGGATTTGTCGATGACTAGAACGACCGCTCGATTCTTTTCTTCACGCTTCGGTTCCTTGAGTTCTACCGGCAGGATCGTCTCGATGGGCGTGCGGCGGAAGCCGCCGGGGCCGAAACTGGCTTCGCTGCCGAGCATCAAAAATCCGTGTCCGTCCGCCACGTGCTTCGCAATCGCCGCGAGATAGCTTGGGGCAAATTTTTCCCGCTCGACGTTGTTAAAGATCACGACTCCGAAACCCGCAGGGGAGGGCGGGGAATCGGCACTTCGAGACGTCACCTCAAAACCCCGGCGCTTAAGTGTTTCCTCCAAATAACGCCCGCCGCCGTTGCGGCCGTTCAATACCAGGACCTTGGATTTACTTCGCACCATTACCCATGCAAACGCCTGGTTGTCACGCGAGTAGACGTCCAGAGCGGGTTGGCGCGGGGTAAACGTTGCGCGATAGGAGGTCAAGTCGCCTTCCGGAAGGACAGTGGCATATGTAAACATCTGGCTCCCGGGCTTCAGTTTGACTGCATCGGTCTTAACGGTTTGCCCGTTCCGCGCCAACGTGACTGTGCCGTCTACATCACCTGCGCTTTGATTTTCTAAAACGGCTTTGACGTTGACGGATTCCCCGGCCTCGGCGTGATTCGGAGCCAGGAGCTTCGTGACTGCAACGTTGGGGATTTTCGGGCTTTCCGCAGGCAGGATGGGAAAGATTTTAAGACCCGACCCGGCGATGGCAGGGAACAGCCGCTCCACGTTTCCCTCGGTCTCCCACCCATCCGTAAACAGGAAGAGGTTACGTGGCGCCGCCGGTAGTGCTAAAAGCGTATTGAAGAGCTTGTCAAGATTGGTTTTTTCGGGTCGAATCGCCGGGCGCGCCGTCTCCTGCCCGAGCGATTCTCTCCACCCGGTGGGTTCCCGTGTCTCCGCGCCGAAGAGAAAGACCCGGTCGCCGTCGCGAGGAGCAAAACCATTCTGGATCATCTCATCCATCCAGCGGCGCATACTCGCCGGCACGCTTCTGGACAAGTCAAAAGCGAAGATATTTTCCTGCCGGCTGGTCGTGGTTCGCTCGGTAACGGCCTGAGGATCAGCCAGGCCGAAGATCAACAACACAAGGATGATGGTTCGCCAGATTAGGACAGTGAACGACCGCTCTCGAAATCGCAGCCAGAGGACCGGCAGGGCCAGCAGCAACCAAAGAAAAAGCGGCTTCGCAAACTGAATGTTGGCAATAAGCGCCTTCATAACCTGGGAATTTCGGTTGTTCTCCGGCGCAGTCCAAAGCGCCGCGCAGGGCTGCTTACAAACCACTCCGCGAGCAAAAGAAGCAAAGTAGCCATTAGTAAATAAGGCCAGAACGAATGGAAAACGGCGACGCTATTCTCCCCGCTGTTCAGGCCGGCAAGTTCGACGGGTGCGGCCTCGCGCAGATCGGATTCCTTACTCGTCTGCAGGTTCACGGTGGAATGTTCCGTTTGGCCGCCACGATTCACTGCGTAAACCCCCTGGTAAAAGGTTGCCGGGAAAGCAGTAGATCCCGTGCTGAGCTTGAGGGTTTGTCCCTTCGGGGTGAGCATTTGATCCCCTGGCCGGGTGGTTGGGAAATTGAGAGATTCCCCTGTGATCTTGCTTGGAGAGCGCCGGCCCTCAAAAAACCAATCCAGGAAGTTTAATGTAAAGATCGACACCGGCAGGTTGTCCCTTCCTAGATAGGGAAAAGGGTCAAAACCCAGCACCAGGTAGCGAATTCCATTGCGTTCAGCCGCAAAACTCAAAGGTCCCTCCGGAGTTTGAAGGATCACTTCACCGGGCGCTTGGAGTTTCAAGGTGCGCGCATAGGGGGGGCGAAAGAGAGCAAAGTTGACGTATCGGGTTAAGCTATGGGGTTCGCGCCAGCTCGATATGACGGATCGAGAGACCGGTTGCCCCAGTTCCACCAATGGGTTTGTGTTTGGAGGCAAAATGAAAAGCGCCGGACTGGCGGGAAGAGCGGCAGGCGTCGAAAAATGAAAAATCTCCAACCCATATCCAGTACGTTCGATGCTTGCGTAGTCGGTCGGTGAAATTACATTCAGGTTGACACCCGGAATTGAACGGAGGCTTGCCAAGGACTGGGGCCTGGGTGAAACGGCCAGAATGCGCAAGGTTTGTGTCGGGGGAGGTAGGGCGAACCGGCGATTATCCAACGGCAAGGCGTCATTCGTCGCGATCTCAGCCGCGTAATAAGACTGTGCCGGAAAGCCTTCGAAGATTGTCTGTGCCCTCCGGCCCGCCGGCACCACAAGCTCGCGGGTCGAAAGCGTGCGCCGGCCGCCCTTAAGCGCAACTTTTACCCGCGCGTCCCTGGAAGAGAAATTGGTCACTTCGATTTGGGCTTGCAGGCGGGAATTAACCATCGAAGACCGACCGACCTCGAATGTGCTGACGGCCAAATTCGCTTTAGGCTGCCCGACTGTTATGACCCGAACAGCTCCACCCTGACCCCGTGCCGGATGGTCCGTTATGAAATAAATACGGTCGTAATTCTGGCTCCGGCTCATTTGATCAAACAGAACACCGTAATCTTGGGCAGCATCGGCCATGTCATAGGGGGCCAAAGCGGTGATCGCCGCGGCGGCTTCCGCCGGCGATAACGTCGGACCCTGAAGCTTTTCGAGCCTGGGCACGGTGAGGTAGAGATCGACGGTGGCCGTCGCGCCAAGCTCTGAAATGATACTCATCGCCCGTCGCTGGGCCAAGCCGAAGCGGGTTTTGTCGCTTTCGAGGGCCTGCATGCTGGCGGAATTATCGAGGACCATCGCTATCTTACTGGGACGCACAGAAAGAACCGGTTCGCTGAGCGCCAGGATCAGCAAAAGGAGCATAAGGAGCTGAAGAAAAAAGATTGCCGGGAGGCGCAGTCTTCCCCATGGCCGCCCAATGGCCCGGGACCGTAGCTCGGTCAACAGCAGCAAGCTAGAGAAGACGACCCGAGGAGGTTTTCTCCGGATCAGGTATGGAACCAGCAAAAGCGGCAGCGCGAGCAAGCCGTACAACGCGGCGGGGTTAAGAAAATCCATGCGATTACTTGAAGAGCCCTATGGCCGGCAACGTCGCGAAGACAAAATCGCCCAGGTCTCTGTCGGTCACGTAGAGGGAGTAATGAATGCCGCTCTGATGGCAAAAACTGCGAATCTCGAGATTATGTTGCGCCAACTTTGTCTGATACTCGCGCCGGACAGCCCCGTTCCAGCGAAATCGCAACTCCGCATCCGTTTCGCTGTCCACCAAGTTTAGACTGCCGTTGCCGAACGGCGGATCAATTTCTTGGCGGCTCAAGATCTGGATTGCTACAATGTCAAGATTCACAGAGCGCAGAAGGTTTAATCCTTGCTGATAAGATTGCGGAGGCAATAAGAAATCCGAAATCAGTATCGCCTTGCCGGGACGGCGCAGTTTCTTTAGATGTTCGCCCAGCGCCGGCGCGAATTCAAGCGAGCCGCCCGGAGTCGCCGATTCGGTGAACTTGACGCAATCCACCATGCGGCGCCGCCCGCGGTAAAAGGGCGACGCGGAGTCAGGGGATTTTCCCTGTAGCAGGTGAATCTTCACGTGGTCATGGTTGGCCAAGACGACGTAGGCAAGCGCAAGGCCTATGTGACTCGCGGGCAAGAACTTATCTTTCAGGGATGGAAAGGCCATGGAGGCACTGGCATCTACGAAAATATGGACGAAGAGGTCCATCTCTTCGCGGAATAACTTAATGTACAGCCGGTCGGTGCGCGCATAGATTCCCCAATCGAGATAGCGGAGGTCGTCCCCTGGAGCGTATCGACGATAGTCGGCAAACTCCAAACTGGTGCCTCGACGCGGCGAAGAGTAGCTCCCTGAATGGCTGCCGAGGAACTCTTTTCTCGTGCGCAGTCTGAGAGTTTCCAGCTGATTGAGGAACTCGGGGGTGAAGGGTTCGGGGAGCATCGTTAAGTCCAACCCTGTTAGGGTCCATTATGACCATAAAAAAGCGGATCCGCGAGTCCGGCCTCCTTGAAGCCCTTCAGTCGAAGCTGGCAACTATCGCAGACGCCACACGGCCGGTTATCGGCGCTCGGATCGTAGCAACTCCAGGTCAGAGCATAGTCCAGCCCAAGTTCAACGCCTCTTTTTATGATTTGCGCCTTCGTCATGCGGATCAGTGGAACGTGAATTTTTACGTGACTCTTGCCTTCGACTCCTGCCTTGGTGGCCAGGTTTGCCATCTTCTCGAAGGCCTCTATGTATTGTTCCCGGCAATCCGGATAGCCGCTATAGTCGAGCTGATTCGCGCCGAAAAAGATGTCCTCGGCTTCTATCTTCTCGGCTAGGGCCAATCCGAACGACAAGAAGATGGTATTTCGCGCCGGGACGTAGGTTGCGGGGATGCCTTGACTGATCTCGACCGTGTTTCTTCCCTTGGGGACTGGAATCTGATCCGTTAAAGCCGAGCCGCCGATAGCTCTGAGATCGAATTCCATAATCAAGTGTTTCTTTGCGCTGAGGAAGGCCGCCACTTTTTGTGCTGATTCGATTTCCCGGTCATGACGCTGCCCGTAGCGAAACGTCATGGCATGGAGCTCAAAGCGCTGTTGCTTGGCGATCGCCGCGGCGGTGGCGGAATCCACCCCGCCGCTCAGGAGAACGACGGCTTTTTTGAAAACCATGATGGCGACTATTGGACCTTCGCGCCTTCAAGCGGATAGCGCCGCTCGACCCAGCCGGGGAGCCCTTCATAAAGGACTTTCATGTTGCGGTAGCCTTTTTCGTGGAGCATGCCATAGGCCAAACTGGCCAGGTGATGGGGGCACGCTCAATACAGAACCACGAGGCGATCCTTAGGGATATTCTCAACGTAACCCCGGAAGTCCCCGATCGGCACGGAAACTGAGCCGAGAATGTGGCTCTCGTGATATTCCTCGCCTGTGCGCACATCGATGATGAGGGGCTTCGCCCCTGCTCTCACTTCGGCAACAAGCTGGTCGATGAAGATGAACGCCGGGGTGACGTTCTGCGGCAGCTTCTGTTGAGCCAACTGCGGGTATTTCGACGGATCGGCAGACGACACCTGCGAGACGAAAATGAGACCCAGCGCAATGACACACGAGAAAAGCGGGTTTGGCCTCATGGATTGACTCCTTTGTACTGGCTGTATTGGGCCAGATTCTCCAATGTTTGAGTTCCGACGTAGCGCTGGCCATTGATAATCCAGGTAGGAAAGCTTTTGATCCCGGCCTCGGTACAGGCCGGCGCCGAGGCTCCTTTCGGCCCGCCCGGACTACATTCGATGTAGGGGACGCGAGAGGCGGAAGCGCCGAAGGACTCCTTTTGCTCTTGACAATGGGAGCACCACGAGGCGCCGTAGAACTTCGCGTCCGTTTTGGCAAGATGCTCCGCCAATCCACGGATCCAGGGATCTTCGGGGCCGGGCAGTTTGCCCCAATATCCGGCGTAGTGCAGGTGAAGCGCGACAACGACGACCAGCGCCATGCCGCCGGTTTTTGCCAGCCATGGCCCCCAATTGACTGCCGGAAGATCGGCGGGTCGTCCGTAAAGCACGACGCCAAAAATCGCCGCCATCAAGGCCAACGAAATCAAACAATAGGGACAGAAGGCTTCCAAGACAAAGAATGAAATGCCGGTGAGGTATAGGCTGTAGCCAAGACCCATAATCGTGACGATCCAAGCGAGTTTCCACTGCGCGGGGGACGGTTTGTTCCAGGCGATGGCTGCGAGCAAAGCATAGGTCAGCAAGCCCCAGAACGAAGTCGGCATGCCAAATAGGACGGCCCAACGACTACTGAGCACGAGATCGCACGGATCGCCTACCGCGCAGCCCGCGACCAATTGTTCCCGCCAGGCGGCATAGGTGAGGTACGCGGTCAAGACGATTCCCGCGGTCGCAAGAATGAGCAATAACCAATTCG
This sequence comes from Binatia bacterium, assembly GCA_050735975.1. Classification (GTDB taxonomy): domain Bacteria; phylum Desulfobacterota; class Binatia; order UBA9968; family UBA9968; genus DATMBL01. Next base: position 33,626 of record JBOHVS010000217.1, read on the forward strand.
GCCCCTGTCTCCGGACGGCTTGTGGCACTGATCGATCCGCCCGGGATCTTTTACTTTTGGCTGCTTTTGCCATTTATTGGTCTCCTTTTCCCCATCCTTCGGTTCGCTTTCCAGTGCCTGCGGACTATTGGTAAATCCTTGATGCCATCCGCCGAATTGCGCAAGCAACCGCTTTACTGGGCTTACCCGTTCAGCAAGGTCGCGACGTCCTTTCTCAGGCGCTGCAATGCCTCAGCGTCACGGCTGTCATAGTAACCTCGAATCTGTGTTTCCTTATCGACGAGGACGAATCTCGGGCTGTGTAGTATCACTCCGGCCTCCACGCTTCCCGCACTCAATCGAAACCCCTCTTGCACCAGTTGGGTAATTTGATCCTTGGCTCCCGTCAGGAACAGCCAGCGGTCGGAGTCGGCTTTGTAGCGTGCGGCATACTGAGAGAGAACTTGCGCGGTATCTTTTTCCGGATCGACGGAAATCGATACCAGCTTGACTCCGGTCTTTCCCAGGAGTTGTTCTTGGAGCCTGGCCATCTCGGCGGTTTGCAGCGGGCAAGTGTCCTGGCAACTTGTATAGATGAAGTCGGCAATCCAGACGGCGCCGCGCAGGTCGGCGAGACTCATGCTCTTGCCGCTACGCTCGACCAGAACAAAATCCGGCACCGCGCCATAACGATTCAGGCCTTCGAGCGGCTTCTGCTCCCACCGCGCGACTTCCGGACCCGGTCCCAATTTTAACCAGAGAGCCGTGCCTAGAGTGATCCCTAGTCCGATAACGGAGATTGCCAACAATACAAAACGCGTTTTCAGCGAAGCCATAAATAAGTCAAGGGCCCGGGGGAATTTTATCGACTAATTTACCGTTTGTGTAGAGTTCGTACCCTCTGATCGCGAGTTCATAGGCGCGGGGAGGATGGTCGGACATGTCCAAGACCACCAAATCGAGAACAATTAATGTCTCGCTTTGGGGCCGTACCTCGAAGGCAAGCTTTACCGGCCCGACCATGTTTTTGATTGGCACCTTGGTGTGGCTTTTTTTCAGTATCCCGTCAACGCTCTTCAGCTTCAAATGGATCGCATCGAAAGCTTCGGGGTCAAGGCCTGCGCGAAAAACTCGCGCGCTTTTGCCGCCGATATAATGCGTTAGGTCAACCGAGTCGACGGCGGGAACGAGATCTTGCCATCCGGCCCGCCAGAACATAAGGCCAGGTTTCGGGCTGACAGCGACCTTGTCGACGGTGAGCATCAGCTTGGAAAAATCGCCGATTGCCTCTCGATGATCCTTTACACGGATTTCCAGCACGCCTTGCGTTTTTTGAGCGGCATTGCCCGGAATGGTTGCAAGGAAGACAGCTAGGATGAATTGGAGAAGCGCCGGATAGATGCCTGTCACTTTTTGCCGTGAGCGTCGAGCCACGATATGTCCTTCAGAATTTCTTTCTCCTCCCACTTATCCGTGTAGTAATCGACGCGGCGGTTTCCTTGCCTGTCAATGAGCGTTGTCAATGCCGTATGCCGGACTTGACCGCCGGCGGACTTGCTCACGTTGACGCCGAAATTCTTCCACACTGTCGTTAGCCGGTCGCGCGAGCCAGTTAGAAAAAGCCAATGACGAAAGTCGGCTTTGTAACCCTCGGCGTAGGTTTTCAACGCTGAGGGAGTGTCCCTTTCCGGATCCGTGGTGATGCTGAGGAGTAAATAGTTGTCCTGTTTTTGGTCGCGGAGCGCGCGCTGGATAGCGGCGAACTTGGCTGTCAACAAGGGACAAACATCGGGGCAAGTGGTAAAAATGAAAGTCGTCAGCACCCACTTGCCCCGAGCGCTCGAAAGGCGAAAGGGCTTTCCGTCCTGGTCTATCAGAGTGAAGTCTGCTACCGGTGTTTGCCCTACCTTGCGGCCGATCTCGCCCTTTTTCGGCGGAATCGGCAGGTGAGCATAGGCCGGGAAAGCGATCAAGCCCGAAAGCGCCAGAGCTAACTGCACGCTAGCGCTCGATCTTGAATTCATAGGTTACGTTGAGTTCTTTGGTGCCTTCAGGAAGATCTCCGCGCACCAGATAGGTGGTGGCGTATTCCTGTTCCTCGCCAGACAAGACTCTAATCGGAAGAAGCAGGGCGCACTCGACAATATCCAGATGCTGCGCGGCGGCCGGCGGTTCGACATGATGCACGATGCGCGCGAAGAGATCCTTCGGCGATCGGTTTTTGACTCTGAAGGCAATTGTAAAAAGCTCGTTCGGCCGCGTGACCGATTCTTTGATAACGGGGCGGGCCTCGAGGGAGGCGAAGTCCGGCACCTTGGCATCGAAACTGACACGCACCCCCGCGGCCCAGTCGAGGAATACCTTCCAATTGTTGCGTTCTTTTACCAGAACAAACTCTTCCTCGCCTTCAATCATGCTGACGTTGCCCGCGCGTATGCGCGTTTCCAACGCGGTTAAGATCTTTCTCCGCTCGATGCTTGTAAGCGCGTTGAGGCGTTCTTCGTCCCAATTCAGAAGCAGCGGGGCGACAGAGTTGGCATCGGGGAGTTTCATATTCAATTTGACGCGTAACCGATCCCCCTCGATTTGCTCAGCCTCGGGCTGGACGCGGATCAGATCGGCAAGTTTGCTTGCCACCTCCGAGGCGAAACCGCTGAAAGGGCCTCGTTCTCTTACGTATATTTTCGCGGTTTTGAGTTTCTGGTCTTCTGCGGAAATGAAGCCGTAGGCCTGCTTGAAATCCCGCGCGTAGAGAAATTTTAGATACTTCGCAAGAACATGGACCGGTTCGGCGCTCGGGTTACGCCGTTCGGTTTTGAGAAAGTAAATCGGCGGCAGCAGCAATAACAACCCCGCCGCCAGAAACGCTAGAATACAGAATCTCGGGCGCATTGTCTTTGCTATGAGTGGGCGCCTGGCGAGCAATACGGCGCCAGTCTCTTACTTTCCTTTGGCAGGGACAGTCCAAAAATAAATGGTGCGGCCGTCGACCCGCTCGACCTTGTCGGGCTTCCAGTCGCCCATATCAAAGGCATGGGAGACGACGCGCGAACCAGGCTTGAGCTGGCTTAAGACCTTCGGTTTTAATTTGAGGTTCACATCGGGCAACAGATACATGGTGACGACGGAAGCGGGCGATAGATCAACGGTGAGTATGTCTTGGTGGCGAATCTCAGCCCGTTGCTGAACCCCGGCTTTTTTGATGTTCTCGCGGGATTCTTTTACAAGATCGGGATCGATCTCAAATCCCACGGCGCGGGCGCCCTTTTTGGCCGCTGTGATAACGATTCTGCCGTCGCCGGAGCCTAAATCGTAGACCGTGTCTCCCTTCTTGACCCCCGCCAATTCGATCATCTTATCCACGACTTCTTGCGGAGTCGGGACAAAAGGAACGATCTTTTTTTCCGGCCCTACGTCCTGGGCGAGCGCGCCTGTATGATCGACCGGCGAGCCGGTGAAAAGCATGAAGGCCGTCAATAACCCGGCCAGCAAAGTTCGTGTTAGCAATTGCATGGTGTTCCTCCTCGCTTAGTTGTTTGACGAACCAAGAATCAAAATGCCAACCATCGAGACTTATAGAATCATAAATTTCCCGCCGCTGCTAGCCACGGATCATTCACGGAGTTCTGGTTCGAAAATCTCAACCTAAGCCTCGACCTGAACCTGATCGGTCAGGATAACGCTTGCCTGATACCGTCGCTTTTTCTACTATGGCATCTGCGAATTGAATCAAGGTATGCAATGTCCTATATGTGAGGCCGATGTCATCGCAAACGCCCGCTATTGCCAGGTGTGCGGGACGAGGTTCGCTCCGGAACGGGTCGTTTTCAGGTCGAGACGTGAGGAATTCGCTTTAACGCCGGACGACGAACCTCTGGAGCCGGGCGAAGACCGTCTTGAAGATTCGCAACCACCTCCCGAGCGACAGAACGTCACGGAAGAAGAAAACCCGGTTAGAGACAGCGTAATGAATATAGATGCTCCGTGGGGTGGTTTCTTGCGGCGCACGTTTGCGTTTGTAATCGACCTTGTGGTTGTTTGCGTCATTTGCCTGATCCTATTTATCCTCTGCTTCATCGGCTACAAAGTCGGATTGGCCGCTCACGATCGTACTCTATCGTCGCAAAACTCCCAAGGATTGGTCATGTTTCTTACGTGGGGTTGGATGTTTCTCGTGACCAGCTATTTCGTGATTTTTCATGGCATGGAAGGACAGACCGTGGGCAAATGGCTGCTGGGTTTACGAGTTATAGGTGAACATGGAGCGCGCGTGAGCTATAAACGGGCCTCTCTAAGGTGGCTGAGCGAGCTGTTTCTTGCTCCGCTTGTTCTGGGTTTTCTATGGATTATCTGGAGCCGCGAAAAACGCGCGTGGCACGATTATTTGGCTCGCACATGGGTCGTTAAGGAGTAAGCGAGCGTTTTTGTTCAAGGAAAGCAAGCAACTAATGCAGATTCTAAAGATCGGGGTCATTATGGACCCCCTGGAGAAAATCAATATCGACAAGGATACCACCTTTGTCCTCATGCTCGAGGCGCAGTCGAGGGGTCATGAACTCCATTATATGGAGCTGGATGATCTTTACATTCGCGGCGGAACGCCCTTCGGACGTCATCGCCGAGTGCAAGTGGCTCGGGCCGGCCGGTATTATCGGTTCGGGGACTCCGCGAGCGGCGCGCTTGAGGATTTCGACGCCATACTGATGCGCAAAGATCCGCCGTTCGATATGACGTTTTTTTTCGCCACACACCTCCTTAGCTTGGTTGACGACAGCAAGTGCTTCGTGATGAACGATCCCAAAGGACTGCGTGAAGCCAACGAAAAACTGTACGCGCTCCGTTTTCCCGAGCAGATACCCCAGACCCTGGTTACCAGCGACATCCAGCGGCTCAAGGGATTCATGGACGAGCTGGGCGGCGAAATGATTATCAAACCTCTGGACGGCAGCGGGGGCACCGGGGTTTTTTATTTGAACACGCAAGACCGCAATACGAATTCGATTTTGGAAGCCGCCACCGAGAACGGGCGAAAAATGATCATGGGGCAGCGTTACCTGCCGGAGATTCGGCAAGGCGACAAGCGAATTATCGTGCTCGACGGAGAGCCGCTTGGCGCGGTGCTGCGTGTCCCTTCGCAAGAAGAGCATCGCGGCAATATCCATGTCGGCGCGCAATGCGTCCGCGCCGAGATCACCGCGAGGGACCGAGAAATTTGTCAAGCCCTGGCGCCGCTTCTCGGCGAGGACGGCCTCTACTTCACCGGCCTGGACATCATCGGGAATTATCTCACAGAAGTAAACGTCACGAGTCCAACGGGGATTCAGGAGATCAACGCGCTCGACGGCCTTCGACTCGAGAAGACGGTCTTGGACTTCGTTGAAACCCGCGTCGAAAGCATGCGACTGTCTCACTCACAATCTTGACTCGTTCAGGCTTTTAAGCAATATTCCAAACTTCTGGCCAGGTAGCTCAGTCGGTAGAGCAGAGGACTGAAAATCCTCGTGTCGGCAGTTCGATTCTGTCCCTGGCCACACCCAACCCTCAACGAATCCAACCATTTGATTCTTTGTGCATTCGACCGCTCTTCAGATCCCCGGACGTAAGTCCGGGGTAATTTGTTTACTGTTTCAGGTTTGCCACTCTGGATCTACAGGTCCCGTCCGTGGACAGCCGCGCGCCCCCGGGCTGCGCTTCAGAAAGCTTCGGTTCTTCCATAGTGGGAATTTTGTCCAAGTGGTTCTCCCCCTCACATAAGCAAGTCTTCGCTCAGGTCCATGCGGGTACTGCACCGTCCTGGACTCATTCAGACGGGACGATCGTAAAACCTTCTTTGTAGGATGCGCTGCGCAACCGGGCATCGAAACAAACCAAGGACATGCCTGTTGTTTTTCCGCGACACCACTGCAAGGCCGCAGCTAACTGGAATGCATCCGCAGCTCTTAACGAATGTACGGCAAGTAACCTCTCTGCGACGGCCCGCAGGCTGCCGGTGGGTTGAATTTCAATCCACGTGCTCACAAGAAGCTCCAGCAGGTTCCGTGCTTGTCTTTCGCCCACTGAAGTAAGACTGCCTTCTCGGGTCTGCCGCACTAGAGCAGAAATGCACTCAGTGCGCGTCGTCCACCAAACCACAGTAACCGGATCTTCGGCGAGAATTGATTTGACCGTGGAAGTCGCGGGCTCGTTGACACACAAGGGAACGATTGCTGAGCTATCCCAAAAGATCACCGCCCCTCCTCTCTCTCTTGCAATAACGATTTTACAACCAATCCCTTGGGGTCCTTGGGTCGCGGCAGCGCCCAAAAATTCTTCGGCAGCTTGCCGGTACCGATCTTTACCACGCCCTGCTTTTCCATCTCGGCAAGATGTTGCGGCAGTGTTGCAGAGCTTGCGGCCGGAGTAAGCTTAGCGATCGGCCGCCCACGCTCAGTCACCAAAACCTCTTCCCCCGCCTTCACCTGCCTAAGATATTCACTGAGCGATGCCTTGAGTCTCGATACGGTCGCGGTTTTCATGGAAGCCCTCCCTGGTTCATGTGACCATTTTGGTCAAATGAGTTCATCCAGTCAAGTCACCTGGCTTGCAAGGCGTGGTTTCATGCCCCTTTCTTGCTTATTCGAGATGCGCTATGGTCGCCCGCCTCGAGGGAAAGACGTCGAGCCTAAATGACCCAGAGTTGGATTTGACCGATTAGTGGAAATGGTGGCGAACGAGTGTGGAGTATCTAAGGAGGCGCTGGCAGGCAGCGGTCGGCGGATCGATTGGATCGAAGCGCGAAAGCTTTTGGTTTACATGGCACGGGAGTGGGACGATATGACGACCGAAAGGAATTTTTTCCAACAATTCCTTTGCTTCGCAAATTTCCTCCCAACCCTGCACCTCGATTCCTTCAGACATCTCGCTTGGCTTCCGGGCTGCCTCGGCGAGCAAATCGAGCACTTCGTTGATTCTCTGGTCGAGTGATACTTCCATTGTTGGAATCTCCTCGTGACTCATCTCCACTTACATCATGAAAAGACATCACGCATTGCC
>JBOHVS010000218.1:0-5294 GCA_050735975.1 Binatia bacterium
CTTAACTATGTAGATCGGCGTGCCGTGGGCGCGGGCCGTTTTGCGGGCAACTTTGGCGGCGCGGCGTAGCGCGCGTCCAACCGCCGCCGTGAAAAGTTCAGTTTCTTTTTTTACTTTGGTTCGCTTCCTGGTCCTCGTTCCAGCAATCGTGGTGTGGCGCCTGAGCAGTCGAAGGGGTCGAGATGACAACGTTCCAAACCGGGGAGTTGAAAAAGGCGTAATTACGAAATCGGCGCTCCCCTTATCTCATATTTTGCGAAGAATGCTGCGGGCTTTCTTGATGGCCGACTCAAACAGCTTTCGGACGTCATGAGCTTCCACAATAGGAGCGAAAGCACGAAGCCATTTTCGGACATATTGCAGATCCAGCTTGAGCTTTTGTCTCACCAGGACCCGCTCGATATCCTCTATGTCTCTAGCGCGCCCGGCCACACATTTGTGAATGATAAGGTCTTCCGGACTGACAACCCGTACAGGCGACACGCCTCCGAAAGAGACCGTTACGGCGCGACGAAGCGCTTCTTCTTCATAGCCGGGAATTCCAAGTGACAAATCGACGGGAATATCTCCGCTCGTCGAAATTAGCAGGATCCTATTGCGCTTGGCGAACGCAACGGCATCGGGCAGCCGTGGACGAAAGCTCTTCAGGACCGCGTTCAGAAACTCGTCTTCTCGTTCAGGAGGCACGAGAACGACGACGTCGATATCCAACGTCGCTCTTGGCTCGCCCCAGTGTTGGACAGCAATCCCGCCGAGAATAGCATAAGGTATTCGTTCCTTCCCAAGAAAAGACGCAACCTCGACCACCCCTTCAGCTAAGGTCATGCGCGGCGCTTTCGGTTGACTTTGGAATACCGGTCCAACAATTTGCGCATTTGCCAAAGCACGTCGGAGGGGCGGTGACGATTTGCGCGATTCGGTGTTGAAGCCGTCAACGATTGATAGATGCTGGCAGATTCTTCGACAGTGAGAGACGGTAAGGCACGATAACGGTCCTGTTGAATCCGCAACGAAGCGACTTTGTGGCCGCGCAACCATGCTTTTACTTGCGCTTTGTTCAATCTCACAGAACTATCTCCGAATCCTCAGCCGGTATTTTACAGGTTCAGAACGTTCAGAACATAAAGTTTACGGCATCCGAGGGCGGTATGACAACTGGAATGCTATGCCCGCCCCGTTCCACCCGAGCGACGATCCGGCGGATCGCGAGCCGCGGCGAAGACAGGCGAAGGTAAACGTCTCGATGCGCTAGCCGGCGGCCTTCCAGCGCACTAAGGTAACCGAGTGGGAGCATCTCGCGCAAAGCTGCAACCAAAGCAGCAATCGTTATTTCACCACAGAGGCACAGAGATCGCAGAGTTCGGAGTATCTTTTTTAATCAAAGACTCTTTTACTCCGCGCTCCGCGCCTCCGCGGTAAGTTCTCGGCTGTTAGAAAATTCGCGCAGCCTGCGAAAACTCTCAACTATAATAGTCCAGAGAGCACGAAGTTTACATCATGCAGGTATCCGAACCTTCGTGTCCTTCGTGATCTCCGTGGTAAGAATCTTTCGTCTCTTCGTGGTGAGAAAGGCTTTCGCCGGGGATTTGTGCCGGGGTTTCATGTTGACACAAACTCGCCACTCTGATTATAGCTAGCCGTCTGGTTTTTATTGCTTCCAAGCTGCGGGGGCGCGCGATTCGACGACTGAGAATCGAAGCGAGCCCAACCAACGAGGTGACCTATGGGAATGACTATCACGGAAAAAATCTGCGCGCGGGCTGCCGGCAAGGATAGGGTCCAGCCGGGAGACATGATCGACGCCCGGATCGACAAGCTTTACATCAAGGACTTGAGGTTCTCGAAGGCGGAAGACCCGAAAGGCCTTTACGGCGTGTTTAAAGAGATCCTGAAGGAGATGGGCGTTCACAAGGCCTGGGATCCCGAAAAGGTCATCATCAATTTCGATGAGCAACCGGCGCGGACAACGGGACGGGCGGAAGGTCAGGTGAGAGCGAAGCAATTTTCCGCGGCGCATGGCGCAACCATCTATGAAGGCTATCAGGGCGGTATCGGTCATAACGTCATGGTGGAAAAGGGACATGTCAGGCCCGGCGAGTTCATCGTCGGCGCCGACTCGCATTCCTGCACGTATGGGGCGTTGGGCTGCTTTGCCACCGGCATCGGTTTTACAGAAACCGTCGGAGTGCTGGCCACCGGCAGGATTTGGCTGAAAGTTCCGCCGGCTATTTACGTCGAGCTCGCAGGCAAGCGCCCGCCGTGGATCTGGGGCAAGGACATCGTCCTCCGCATCATGGCGGAGTTCGGCGCCAATGGCGCGGTTAACAAAACAATCGAGTACGGGGGCAGCGCGGTTGCCGGCATCAGCATCGAAAGCCGGCTTTCGATGTGCAATATGGCGGTCGAAAGTCTGGCGCTGAACGCCGTGTTCCCGCCTGATGATCAGGCGATCGAATACGTGAAGCAGGTCGGCGACGGCAACTTTACTCCGGTAAAGAGCGATTCTGACGCCGAGTATGAATCGCGCCTTCGCTTCGACCTCACCGATATGGAGCCTTTTGTTGCCGCGCCCGGGGTGCCCTCGAACGGCCAACCGATCCATGAGTTTATCGGCACCAAGATCAATCAGGCTTTCATCGGCACTTGCTCCAACTCGCGCATCGAAGATCTCCGCGTGGCAGCCAAGATTCTCAAAGGAAAAACGGTGCATCCGGGGGTTCGCATGATTGTCACACCCGCCTCGTACGGCGCCTATTTCCAGGCCCGGGACGAGGGGCTCCTGCAAATATTCGAGAAGTCCAAGGTGCTCCTCACCGCATCGGAATGCGGTATCTGCACCCGCCCTTCGCTCGCGACGGGCGAAGTGTGTATTTCTTCGGGCAACCGCAATTTTCCAGGCCGCATGGGGGACCGGGACGCACGGATATTCTTGGGCAGTCCGGCGACCGTCGCCGCCAGCGCCATCGCCGGGGAAATCGTCGATCCAAGGGAATCTTTGCCGTCATGAAGAAGATCTTTAAAGGCAAGATATGGAAATTCGGCGATTGTATCGACTCCGGAAATATCAAAGGCGTGATGGCCGGCGTTGATCCGGAGTTTCACAAAAAGGTCCGGCCCGGCGACCTCATCGTTGCCGGGATCAATTTCGGCATGGGCTCGAGTTCGGAGGATGCCCCCAGGTCGCTGTGCGATGCCGGAATCGCCGCGATACTGGCGGAGTCTATATCGAACATCTATCTCCGTACTCTGATCAATCTCGGCCTCCCGGCGATCGAGTGCCCGGGCATTTGCACCATCGTCGAAGAGGGACACGAGCTCGAAGTGGACCTCGAGTCGGGGAGAGTACGGAATCTTACCAACGGCAAATCACGCGCGTTTGCGCCTTTTTCCGATCACGCGATCGCGATTCTGGAGAAGGGCGGTTTGATTCCGTACCTGAAGTCCTCGCTCGCAAGCCAAGGGCGCCTGCATGATGCCGGCAAAGCCTGATCGCTTTTTAAACGTTCGCGTGCCCGCGCTTTCCATGACTCGCCTCTTGGTTGTCGTATGTCTACTAACCGATGAACTCCTAGTAAATTCTGTCTTGGATGAAATCTTGTAACTGGAGGAGCGAATGAAAACCACGACCAAACTTAGAGAGCTGTTGAAGGCGGATGACATCATTATAACCCCGGGCGTTTATGATTGTCTGACCGCCCGACTCGCTGAGACTGTAGGTTTTAGCGCAGTTAAGCTCTTGGGCAATGTTACCTGCGGCAGCCTGCTCGGACTCCCCGATCTGGGCCTTATCGGCCTGAATGAGATGGCCAATCATGCTAAAAACGTCGCCGCTGCCGTAGCCATCCCCGTGATGGTCGACGCCGATACCGGATACTCGGGCGGTCCGCTCGGAATCGCTCGCACGATCAAAGAATTCGAGCGCGCCGGGATCGCCGGAATCGGCATGGAAGATCAAGTGACGCCGAAAAAATGCGCGCTCATTCCGGGCGGAACTCCGGTTGTGCCGATCAGAGAGCAAGCGAAAAAGCTTCAGGCCGCCGTGGAGGCCAAAGAGGATCCGGATTTTGTCATCAGCGCCCGGACAGATGCGGAGTCCGTGAACGGCTTGGACGACGCCCTGAACCGCATAAAGACATACGAGGAAGTCGGCGTGGATATGGTGGGGGTTGCCATCCCCTGGGTCCGGAAAGAAGGAATGCACGAACGCACGTTGGACGCGCTGAAGCGCATCCGGGATGCGGTCAAAGTGCCGGTCAACTGCATGTTCATGGACGAAGCGATTCAGGCCGGCAACGTTACACTCGAAGAACTTAAGCAGATGGGTTTCAAGATGGGCGGCAGTAACGCCGTGCGATACACCGTCGTCAAGGCGGTTACCGAGATGCTGACAATTCTAAAGAACGAAGGTTCAACCAAAAACTACGCGCATCGACTGGCTTCGCTCAAGGAATATGAGGCGTTGGTCCGGCTGCCGGATTTCCTGGAGATGGAAAAGCGTTACTCGGCGTAGGAGAGTTCGGCCTTCCCTGCGTTTGTCATTCCGAACGAATGTGAGGAATCTATTCCGAACACACTACGGGGACATGCAAAACAAGATTTCTCCCTACGGTCGAAATGACAGACAGCTGGATATGCCAGCCTCATTGTCATTCCGAGCGAGCGGAGCGACGAGGAATCTAAACAGATCTCTCCCTTCGGTCGAGACAAGGATTTCTCGCTTCGCTCGAAATGACAGATAAGGTCGAAATAGATGGCTAAGCCCGAATCAACACCACGCCCTACTTAATTGCTTCCGCCTTCTTGAGCTGTTCCATCTTTTCATGACTTAAGCCCAAAATCTCACCAAACACTTGATCGTTATCGGCGCCGATCCAGGGGGCGGGGCGGGCGGCGTCGGCGGCCGAGAGAGAGGGGATTCCGGGCAGGCCGTGATGCGTCATGTTGCCCCAGGGTTGAGTATCCGTCTCGACGATGTGACCGCGCTCGCGCAAATGAATATCGTAGTAGAGATCTTCTCCCGACATCGGCATCCCGGCTGGGATACCGGCTCCCTGCAGCAGACGAAAAGCTTGGCGAGCCGTTAGCTTATGCGTCCACTGTGAAAGCTTTTCATCAAACTCTTCCCGGTGCTCTTTCCGGCCCGCAGGGGTCGCGAATTTCTCATCCGCCGCCCATGAGTCTTTGCCGATCAAGCGCACGATGCTTTGCCATTCTTCGTCGCTCGCGCACGCGATGATGATCCAGTTATCTTCGCCGCGGCAGGGATAGCAGCCGTACGGCGCGTACGGTTCGCC
>JBOHVS010000219.1:0-6787 GCA_050735975.1 Binatia bacterium
GGTCATAACCGCGTTGTTTTAGATCCAGATGGACCACCAAGGCCGCCGACAGCGCAGCCAGGGCCATTAGAGCGCCAAAACTATAAACGGTCAGGGGACCTATTTGGAAAAGAATAGGATACATCTAAGGCTTAGTCGGAAGTCGAATAAAGAGGAGGTTAACAGAAAGCCTGAACGATTTCACCAAGTCGGGTTAGCGCGAGCGCACTAGAATGAATTTGTCTCAGTTGCACAAAAAACGGCGCCATTGGCCCCACGAATGTATTGTTTTCAGGACACACCACGGAAATACGGATGCCGAAAGCGATCACTTCCAAGAAATTTCAGGACTCGTGCCAGGCTGTGCGCACCGGGAGCAGGGTCACAGTTTGCTATCCGCCCCAAATAGCCAATCGTAGCTTCCTGCGGTTGCCTGCGCATAGACGAAGTGATGCCACGCATCGATCGCAATCTCTTCCGCAGATTGCTCGGTTATCGGCGGTATCACGCCTACTCGGGGAAGCATGATTTGTTCGCCGGCCCATATGAGACCGAAGTGAAGCAGAGTTGCCGGGTGACCCTGAATACCTGCCGATGCAAGCATTCCGCGAACGGAGCCCCAGGCCGTCCCATATCCCCAATGAACGAGATTGTTGAGTCTTGCCTGCGATTCCTCGCTTACCGTTTCAAGCCCCAGTGCCTTGCAGATCGCCTGGGCCGGAGTCTTGCTGGCGCTGCGCCCGCGTAGCTTCATCTCCAGCATGCTCGACAATGTCATAGCCGCGGTACCCGCCAAGCCGGCCACCAAGCCCTTACCTATTCCGTCAGCCAAGCGTGTCATGCTCCCCATGGCTCACTCCTTTAGTAAATCGGTCCCGTAAAAACGAGAGAACCAAAACCTATGCCGCGCACGATCATTCAAAAAACGTCGGGCAAACGGCGCTCCTCAAAAACCTTTTGCCGCTACCTGTCCCACTAGAGAGACAACGGAGGAGCCTTGTAGCAAGACCGATACATTTTTTCGAAGCGAGATTCATTTCTTCTGCATCTCCTTACCACAGCAGCATCGCGGAGCCGGAACCAAAGAACGATACGGTGAACGGAGGGTCATTTTGTTAAACGCTCAATACAATCCTTTGAAGGCTTGTTCGAAAGCGGCATCAATTTCGGCTTCCGCACCCGGGAGAAGAGACTCCAATCTTGACAAAACAGTTTAGTCCTATATATATCGGATTTCGATAATGAAATACCAAATTCCCGAGCTGGAGAAACCTCCCCGGACCTCTACGGAAGCTTCTTGAAATTTGCAAACATCAGAACTGAAGAAAACATGGATCTGCTTAACGTTTGAACCCGTTACCAATCCGAAATGGAGATGGCATCTCCGTGAGGAACTTACACGAAACAAGCATTAAAAGGAGGAACTCGACGAATGAATCAACTGGGTCAAGCTCAAAAGGAGCAGTTGAAGCGCCTGATGAAGGAACTCGCACGCCTTCAAAAACGGCTTGAAGCCATTTATCACAAAACCGGTTACGAGGATCTCGGACATGGAGTGCTTGCCCTCCAAATCGCTGAACATACTGTGCAAGAGACTCTCGAACATTCAGGTCTGGGCGGCGAGATTCGGCACAAGTCAAATGCAAAAGCACACCGCCAAGCTAAGCAATGGCAGAAGATCGTCAAGGGCTTGCGGGTTCAAGGCGGCAAGTTTCTTAAAACACACCCAAGTGAGGACTTAGAAACCGCTCTGAAGGCATTGGAAATTGCCGAAGGTTCGCTCGAAGAGGTGGCCGAACACTATGAGTGAGCGCTTTGAAACTGCCGGTCATGAAATTCTGCGCCGTCAAAGCCAGGGCTCTCTCTTGGAAGTTCTTTGGGTCTCGACGCGGTTAGGGTTGACCTCTTTCGGTGGTCCGATTGCTCACCTGGGGTATTTCCATGAGGAATACGTCAAGCAGCGAAAATGGGTTGACGAGCAGAGCTATGCCGATCTCGTCGCCCTTTGCCAGTTTCTTCCAGGTCCCGCCAGCAGTAAGCTGGGCATCGCGATCGGAATCATCCGCGCGGGTATACCCGGCGGAGTGCTTGCCTGGCTGGGTTTTACCCTGCCTTCTGCGCTTGGGCTTGTCGCCTTCGCCTATGGCGTGAGCATGATCGGTGGCGCTGCAGACGTTGGCTGGCTGCATGGTTTGAAAGTCGTCGCCGTGGCGGTTGTTGCCCTCGCTGTCTGGGGAATGGCGCGCATGCTTTGTCCCGATCACGAGCGGGCCACCGTTGCCATCGTCACCGCCGTCGTCGCGTCGGCCTGGCCCACGGTCTGGGGTCAGATCCTCCCCATCATCATCGCAGGTCTCATTGGCTGGCGCCTGTTCCCTACGCCCGAGAGACCACCCTCGGCCCTTCATATCAGGGCTCCGATTAGTCACGGAGTTGGGATAATTTCGTGGGCGCTGTTTTTCGGATTGCTTATCGGGCTTCCGTTCATCAGACAGATCTATCCGAATCAAACGCTGGCAGTCTTCGATAGCTTTTTTCGGGTTGGTTCCCTGGTATTTGGCGGAGGTCATGTTGTCCTGCCTCTACTGCAGGCCGAAGTTGTCGGTCCGAGCTGGGTGACAAACGAGAGCTTCGTCGCCGGTTACGGCGCGGCGCAAGCCGTTCCCGGGCCTCTTTTCACTTTTGCTGCTTATTTAGGCTGGGTAATGCGGCCGCCCCTTAATGGCTGGGCTGGCGCGTCGGTAGCGCTCGTTGCGATCTTCCTCCCGGCCTTTCTCATGACTATCGGAGCTCTGCCGTTTTGGGATTTGGTGCGGACGCGGCACCGTTGCCAGGCCGCGCTACGGGGCATCAATGCCGCAGTGGTGGGGTTGCTGCTTGGGGCGCTCTACCATCCCGTCTGGACAGCCGCCATCCACAGCCCGATCGACTTCGGACTTGGTCTCTTGGCCTTTGGGCTTCTGGCGTTCTGGAAGTGGCCGCCTTGGCTGGTGGTAGTGCTTACAGCATTAGGGGCGGAAATAGTCGCCCGGCTGGGATTTTGACGCAAACGATGGAGTGAGGTCATTCATCCATTCTCGAATAGCTCGCCGAACAATTCCGTCACCCTTCGCTTGGCTGATGCCAACGCTTTGCGTCCAGAAGGAGTCGCTCGATAGACCCGCCGTAGCGATTTACCAAGGCGTTGTTTCGAGGAACGCAAGTAACCTTTTCGTTCCAAACCGTGAAGAATCGGGTAGAGTGTACCGGGACTGAGCTTATAACCGTGTCGCGCTAGTTCCTCGATAAACCAGAAGCCAAAGACACCGTCTTTCGAGGCATGATGGAGAATGTGGAGGCGTATGAGATCCCTGGAGAGATCTTGATCACTAGATTGGTTCATGGTGGAGGCGATGGGTATGAACTCTAAATACGTTGTGTCTTCGGGTCAAGAGCGACGCTCGTGCTTGATAATGCTGTAATCCCGGGTCTCTTCTGCGCTTAGCAGTTTCGCACCTGCTTAACCGAAATAAATAGCAAAGCGAAAACCCGCCATAGCTGGCGAGATGCGCCTGAAGCACGCAGGCTGAAGAGTCGAAATCATTCCATACAAGATCAAGATGACTGCCCCAAAGAGGCCGAGGATGCAAGGGTTAACAGCACCATACATCGATTGACGATGTTTCACCGATCTGTTAGTAAATAAGCGAATCCAGAGGCGATGGGGTTCGCCGAGTGAACCGTCCGCCTTAGGCGGACTGATGACCCCTACTTCAACTGATTGGAGTAGGGGTTTTTGTTTTTCTGAGGTGAATGAGTTCGCTAATTGACTAACCCGGGATGAAAAACACTTTTCTTGTTGGACTTGGAGGGTTCATCGGATCGGCGTTACGTTATCTGATCGAGGGCTGGGTCCATGCCCTGGTTGATAAGCCGTGGTTTCCGTACGGAACGCTGGCTGTGAACTCTCTTGGTTGTTTGCTCATTGGGTTTTTGGCAGGCCTTTCCGAAATCCGACAGGTTTTCGGGCCCGAAGTACGGCTTTTTCTTTTCCTCGGCATTCTCGGCGGCTTCACTACCTTCTCGTCCTTTGCTTACGAAACTTTCTCTTTTGGCCGCAACGCTCAGATTTTGACGGCGAGTATGAACGTCGCGCTCCAGTTGATTCTCGGTTTTACGGGTGTGTGGCTAGGCCACGTCTTATCTCGGTTAATGTGAGGTGCCTATGGTGCTTCCCAAAGAAGGTTCCTTGCTTCGCATTTTTATTGGCGAAAGCGACAAACACCGTGGTATGCCCTTATATGAATGGATTGTCCGCAAAGCGCGAGAAGAAGGACTTGCCGGAGCAACGGTACTCCGCGGGCTCGAGGGATTTGGCGCACATAGCCGCGTCCACACAGCAAAGATTCTCCGTTTGTCCGCGGACTTGCCAATTGTTGTCGAGATCGTCGATACCCTTGAGAAGATCGAAGCTTTTCTTCCGATCATTGACGACGCAATTTCGGAGGGGCTGGCCACCCTGGAAAGAGTGCAAATACGCTTCTACCGAAGCGGCAGCCCGAAAGGCACCGAATAGAAGTGAATCTTGGCCGGAATTAAGCAACCGCTTTTTCGCTTCTATTTGATGGGACACAAAGAATACCGACCGTCGCTAAGAGCGCAAGCGTGGCTCCTATCACAAACGGAGCAGCCGGGCCGTACCATTGCCACAGGAGTCCCGCGAGCAGGCTTGCGGGAAGCGCCATTATGCCAATGGCGGCATTGAAAATTCCGTAGGCTGTTCCGCGCAGATGATCGGGGGCCAAATCCGCGACGAATGCAGTCGCGGCTCCTTGAAACGCGCCGTAGTAAAGCCCGTATCCCGCGTAAAGAAGCCACGCATGCCACCAGCTTGACGCGAAAGCAAAACCGCAATAGATCAACGCGTAAATGAGCCAACCGGTCGCGATCAAACCACGCCGCCCGAAGACATCCGAGAGCGCCCCACCCTTGGTCGAAGAAAAGGCGATTACGACGTTGAAGGCGGCCACTACGAGGAACACCTCGACAGTCGATAGGCCGAGTGTTTGAGCCCTGAGCATGAGAAAGGCGTCACTCGAGTTTCCGAGCGTAAAGAGAACCATCAGACCAATGAATGCCCAAAACCTGCCGTCCAGTCCTTTCATCCGAAGCGTGACGGCGATCGCCGCCGATGGCGGCCGCTCCTCTACCCATTTTGCCAAAACGACCACTGAGGCAAGTCCAGGCACAACCGCAAGGAGCACTAGCCACTGATACGTCTCCAGCGTCAATGCAAGGCTGTTGCCTTGGGTTAGGTGAAGCACGCCGGCCGCTATCAGCAACCCAATGACAGCCCCGGTCTTGTCCATCGCTTTGTTGAAACCAAAAGCTCGGCCCCGGTGTTCAGGAGGAGTCATATCTGCGATGAGCGCATCTTTCGGCGCAGTACGAATGCCCTTACCGACGCGGTCAAGAAAACGCACGGCGAGTACCACTTGCCAACCGGCGGTGGCAAAATAGAGGAGAGGTTTCGTGAAACCGGAAAGACCATAGCCCCAGAGTGCCAGGACCTTTCTCCGTCCGATGCGGTCTGAAAGCCGCCCTGAAATCAGCTTAAGTAGCGTCGCTGTGCTTTCTGCGATCCCTTCAATAAGGCCGATGACGGCAGTCCCGACCCCAAGAACATTTGCAAGGAACAGCGGCAAGGTCCGAACCGTAATTTCGCTCGAGAAATCCGTAAGCAGGCTTACAAACCCCAACGCCTTGACGGACGGGGTAAGCGGCTCTGCCCGGTTGGCGATGATAGCGGCTTCTTTCATCTGGGCCAATACATCAAAACGGAAACGCCGGCCAGACTGATCGCCCCGCCCAACAGATCGATGCGGTCCGGCACATTGCCATCAAAGATCCAGCCCCAGAGTAGAGACAAGACGATGAAAAAACCACCGTAGGCCGCATAGACCCTGCCGAAGTGAGTCGGCTGAAAAGTGGGGATGATTCCGTAGAGTACCAGAATCAATCCTCCTAAAAGGCCCCATGTGACACCACGGCCTTCGCGCAACCATTGCCACACCAGCCAGCCGCCGCTGATTTCACATAGCCCAGCCAATAGAAAAAGACCGACCGACGCTGCGATCGAAGATGCAACCATTGCCCCTCCGCTTTTCCCGCGCGCTGACGCAGTCCGAGAAAATTGGCCTTCTGCGAGACCTTAAAGCCCGCGTCCCGTATCCGGATCCGACTTTACATTGGGACTATTTTCTTGCGAACTGACAACATTCAGCTCCTTGCACGTACGTACAGGCCGGGATCGCCAGAATCGCTCCGATGATCGGGGCGGTCAAATAGATCCAAAGACTCTCGATCCGGTTAGCTACGAGGGCCGGCCCGAGCGATCGAGCCGGATTCATCGACGCGCCTGAGATCGGGCCGGCAAATAAGGCCTCCAGTGCAATGACTGCACCTACTGCCACGCCCGCAATGGGTCCCTTTTCTTTGCCACCGATGGAAACGCTCAGAATAACGAGCATCAGCACAGCTGTCAGGGACACTTCAAAGGAAAAGGACTGGCCAGCGGAGCCCGCAGGGATCGTCGCTCCCAAAGTAGGATGCTGGGGAAAAAGCAAACCGAGAAAAATGCTGGCCACCACGGCGCCGCCACATTGACTTAGGGCATACGGCAAGACGAGTCGAGCGGAAACACGCCCGGCCATCCAAAAACCAATCGTGACCGCTGGATTTAAGTGAGCTCCGGATACCTCGCCAAATGTGTAGATCATGGCGAGCACAACCAGGCCGAACGTTAATGAAATGCCGACATGGGTTACCG
>JBOHVS010000220.1:0-12738 GCA_050735975.1 Binatia bacterium
GGTGACCTCGCCCGTAAGCTCGAACTGCTCGTCGGTTGCCCAGCCCCAGCCATGGTGCGCCCATGCCGCTTGCGCCAAGAAAACTCCCGCGACCAGCGCGAGCAGCGCCAGCCGTATTCGTTTTGATGCTGAATGCATTGCCAATTCCTCCACCTCGATGGTTAGTTTTATTTTAAAGCTTTAGACCGCTTAGTGCTACGCAGAGGGAACAATTCTTACCCATCAGGTTCGAGGGCTGGATCAATCTGGCGCGGCGTGTCGAGGGCGTCCGGGTTCATTACGTTCGTGGGGCTGCCCCTCAGGTATGCGAGGATATTGTCTGTGACCAGCGCTCCTGCGAAGGACTTACCGTCGCCGCTTTTGGCCTTGGTCACCGCGAACAGCTTGCTAACAACAAGTCTGGAAACGTTCGATAAAATGAAGTAAGCAGGAAAAGAGTATAAGAATTCCAGCGCGCTGAGACGAGAGGAGTCCATTATGGCAGGATTGAAGCTAACGATGGCGTTATCGCACTATGACCGCCACATTCCCTTCTTCGATGGTTCGGTGCAGGCTGAAGGTGTCGATCTCACAGTTCTCGAAGTCGGGCAATCCGAACCGCTGAAACATGGCCGGGATCGGCACGAGCGGATGTTGAAGGGGGAGTTTGATATCTCCGAGCTGTCGCTTTCCTCCTATCTCATGGCCAAGAGCCGGAGCCTGCCGTTCACCGCGATTCCCGTTTTTCCGCGGCGGCTGTTTAGTCTCTCACAGATGTGGGTCAATGCAGACGCCGGAGTACGCTCGCCGCAGGATCTTATCGGCAAGAAGGTCGGGCTCAGCACTTTCCAAACTACCCTTTCGGTTCTGGCAAAGGGTGACTTGCAGTCCGAATACAATGTGCCGTGGCGGAGGATGGACTGGATCGTAGCTAAGGAGGAGGCGGTGCCTTTTAAGCCGCAGGAGGGCGTAAAGATCGAGCTGGCCGCTCCGGCGAAGAGGATCGGCGCGATGCTGGAGGCCGGAGAGATCGAAGCATTGATGATGCCTCATCCGCCCCAGGAAGCTTTGCGGGGTTCAGCGAAGATTCGCCGTCTTTTCGCTGACCCAAAGCAAGAGGAGATCAAATACTTCGAGAAAAACGGCTACTATCCAATCATGCATGTGGTGGCTTTCAAGGATAAACTTCTCGCCAAGAACCCATGGCTTGCAGAGAGCGCAATGAGCGCTTTTGAAAAGGCCAAACAGATCAGCATGCGCTATTATGACGATCCCAACTGGTCGCGCTTTGTCTGGGGACGTCATCTCTTCGAAGAGGAACGGAGGGCCTTCGGCGACGATCCCTGGCCGTATGGTGTAAAGCGAAACCGGGCCAATTTGGAGCGGTTTGTTGGCTACTCCCTGGATCAGGGATTGCTGGAAAAGAAACTTGACGTGAACGAGCTGTTTGCGACGGGCACGCTTGATTCTTGAGGTAAATAGGCATGCCTACACGGATAAAATGTCCGACCTGTCGCGCAGAAGTCCAGTGGGAAAGCAACCCCCATCGACCGTTTTGTTCCGAGCGTTGCCAGCTGATCGATCTTGGCGCTTGGACCTCAGAGAGGTATCGAATTCCCGGCCACAAATGGCAAGGAGATCCTGAGCGCGATGACGATGACGAGGATGGCGATGAAAAAGTCCGATAAACTGTGACTCCCGCAAAGCTGCAAAGGACGCCAAGAGACTCAATGAAGCAAATTCGAAGCACGAACTCCGAAGCTCGAAACAAATTTCAAATGAGCCAAAAATGAAACCACAAAGTTGCAAACGAGCCCGTTTATCTCGCGAAAAGTCGCAAAGCCGCGCGTTGTCATTTCGACCGAAGGGAGAAATCTTTCTCAGATCCCTCGTATAGCCCGGGATGACAGGCCTTGGCCCGTCACTTTTGCGGGCTTGGCGTCTTGGCGCGATAAAATAAATTAGAGAACTTTCGTGACCATTCATCCGACAGCTGTGATCGATAACCAAGCCGAGATCGATGCTGAAGCAGAGATTGGTCCTTACGTGGTGATCGAAGGTCCGGTCAAGGTCAAACGCGACACTCGGATTATGGCGCATGCGTACCTTACCGGATGGACCGAAATCGGCGAGAACAACGAAATCCACCCCGGCGCCGTTTTGGGAGGCGCGCCCCAGGACAAAGCCTACAAGGGTGAAGAGACCTACCTAAAGTTGGGCGATCACAACATAATTCGCGAGTGTGTGCAGATCCATCGCGGCACCGCGCCGGGCTCGTCAACGGTAATCGGCAATCACAACTTTCTAATGGCCACCTCACACGTCGGCCACAACTGCAGGTTGGGCGATGAGATCGTCCTTGCCAACGGCGCGCTTCTCGGCGGCTATGTCGAGGTGGGAGATAACGTGTTTATTTCCGGTAATTGCGTCGTGCACCAGTTTGTGCGCATCGGTGCCTTCGCGCTTATGCGCGGTCTCAGCGCGACCAGCCGCGACGTGCCGCCTTATGCCATCGTCGACTGGCAGCACAGCGTTCGCGGGGTGAATGTCGTGGGGCTAAAGAGAGCGGGCTTCGATGAAAGGCGCATACGCGAGCTTCGAGAGGCGTTCCGCGTATTGTTCCGAAAGGGGCGCAACCTATCGCTGGCGATAAAAGAGGTCGAAGAGCAAGCGAGGGCCAACCAAGACGTGTCAGCCCTCTTGGAGTTTATCAAATCCTCGAAGCGAGGCGTCTGCTTCGGTGATTAGCGCGTAGCGCTCGAGCTTCCCAGCTGGTTCTGAGCAGACTGAATGTCTTCCGGAGGAGGCGCGCCGACGAAGTAGATCGGCTCCGTGCCCTTCAGATGGCTCGGAGTAACCACGTAATGCCCGCGAACAGCAGGGTAGATGATATTATTCGCGACATCTGTTCTCCCCCCGCTCAACACGAACCCGATCCCCCCCGTGAGCAGACCCAGTCCGGCGTAGGTTACTTTCGCTGGTATATAGAAGACGTTCGCCAGCGCTGAGCCGACGCCGTAACCTGCTTCTTCGCCAATCCCAGGTTCGCTTGCTTGAGTGGCAGAATCCGTTGTCTGCGCATACAGAGGCGAACAGGTCATGACGACAAAGAAGCCAAGGGCTAAGCCCTTAAAAAGATGTGTTTTCATGGCTGCGAACATAGCGAACATTCGTGCTACTGTCAATAATATTATTTTAAAACTACTCGCCGTGTCAGAACGGGTTGTCTAAAACCGGGCCGCGGTCGGACGCAATCGCCGGGGAATCGAGGGTATCGGCCAGAGCTGGGTTGAGTTCTTCCTGACTTCCAACTGTGGAAGTTGGGTTTAGGCAGGACGTTGAAAAAACTCTGTTTGCAGGCTGCTCAAAAAGACTCAGAGGCGAGACGCCTGTCTGCCGTGCGGGCACAGGCAGGCGCGAGAAATCGATCCTTCGGCTACGCTCAGAAGCTGTGAAAAAATTAGCCGTTGCCCTTCGACGAGCTCAGGACGAACGGCTAAGTACTTAAATTCCCATTGTGCTATACCGCTCGTGGTGAGCATGTCGAAGCATGAGCGGATTTTTTCACAGCCTCTCAGGACAGCCTGGAGGCGTACTCGCTGCAGTACGTTGGAGCGAGGCGATCGAAGCGCAACGCCTGCCTGTGCGTCGCACGCAGACAGGAAGCATATGAGGTTTTTTCAGCAGCCTGCTGGGAGGAAATAGCGCTCATAGCAAGCCCGGATCTTCTCTCGCCTGATCTCATAATCACGGAGCAGTTTGTGACCCGCTTTGGGCGAGGTTTTCTTGGCGGCCTTCTTTGCGCCATCATAACCGAGCGCCTGGGCGATGCTGTCGAGTCTGCCGGGTTCGCGCTCGAATCCCTCGATCGATTGGTCCCGTTCAAGGCGCAGGCGATGGTCGAGCTGGCGCAAGAAAAGATAACCAGCGGAGAGCAGCTCGTAATCAGATGCTTTTAAGATCTTTTGATCATGCAACGCTTTCAAGGCCCGCAGGGTTTCTTTGCGCCGCAACTTTGCATATCGGTGCCCATGGGCCAGCTGAAGCATCTGAGTTAAGAACTCGATGTCTACCAATCCTCCGCGGCCTTTCTTAAGGTTAAAGCGGGTCTCGTCTTCGCGCGCCAGCTCTCTTTCCATGCGCATTCTTAGATGGTGAATCTCACCAATGCCTTGTGGGTCGAGCCCTTTCGCGTAGGCAAACCTCTCGGTGATCTTCTCGATTTCTTTGCCAAGCGCCGGATCGCCCGCGACGAAGCGGGCTTTAATCAGCGCTTGCCGTTCCCAGAGGAGCGAACTCGTCTTGTGGTACTCGCGGAAAGCACCCAAAGAACTGACCAGCGGGCCGGATTTGCCCGACGGCCGAAGCTGCATATCGATCTTGTAAGCCACACCCTCTTCGGTTGGGGCTGAAAGATAGGTAATGAGCTTCTGTCCCACCCTCACGTAGAACTCGTGAGCACCCAACCTGCCTTGGGATGCGCCGCGGCTGTGCGCGTCGTCAGGAGCGTCGTAGATAAAGACCAGGTCTAAATCGGAATTATAATCCAGCTCTCTCCCGCCCATTTTGCCCATTCCGAGGACAGCGAATCGGCCGTCAGGTATTGCTCCGAATCGTTGTTCTAATTCGTGAGCCGTCACCTGGAGGGCGATTTCCAAACAAGCCTCGGCAAGGGTGGAGAGCTGTTTAAGAACCGTCTCCAGACCCATCGCGCCCCCGAGGTCGTGCAGTCCGATGCGTATAAACTCTTCCGTTTTGTAACGCCGCAGGGAATCTAGCTTGACTTCCAAATCGTTTGTCTCGCTCAGCGCGGCGCCCAGCTCCGCCAGCATTTCATGTTTGGTCTTTTCGATGCGGGTGAGATCAACTCGGATTAAGGTGTCGATTAACTCCGGACGGTTAAGAAAAAGATCCGTGAGAAACTGGCTGTCGGCAAACAGAGTGACGAGAAGACGCATCGTTTCCGGATTTTCAGCAAGGAGGGTAAGAAAACCCGTTCGGCCGCCGATTCGGTGGCTGAACTTTGATAGATTGAGCACGGCTTGATCCGGGGCGCTCGATTTTGCAATCTCGGTTATCAAAGCGGGCCCGAGCGCGCGCATCACCTTAAGCCGTCTCGGACTTGGGGGCGCGTAAACTTCGCCGTCGCGGATCTCAAAAAGGTTCTCGTAGGCTTTTGCCGGATCGGTAAAACCCGCTTTCTCCAGTTCCTGAATGATGACCTCGCGCCGATCCAGATCGTTCCAAATAATTCCAACCCGGGAAGCTCCTTCGTCGCTGATTTCTTTCTGAGCGCCATAGAAGAGGCGATTAAAGATGCTACGCACAGCCGTCGTGTGAGCGCGATGTTCCCGCCAGAAAAGTTGCCGTTCGGCGCGGTTGTTTCTGCGCGCGTAGCCCAGCCGGCGCGCCAGAGCCGTCTCCTCATCGGCTCCTTCCGGAATCGAGTGAGCGTGCGCCTCCTGGACCATTTGAACTTTGTGCTCGACTTGCCGGAGAAAACGGTAGGCGGCGGTCAGTTTGTTTCTATCTTGCGCGGAAATGAAATTGTGCTCCGCGAGCTGCTTAAGCGATGCGAGCGTGTTGTGTCCCCGTAACTTTGGTTCGTAGCCGCCGTTAACGAGCTGCAGCGCCTGGGTGAAAAATTCGATCTCGCGAATGCCGCCGTAGCCCAGTTTAATATTTCTTTCTTTCTCTTGCGCGTCGAGCAGCTCGCTTTCAATGCGCATTTTCATGTGCCGAAGCTCGTCGACCGTCGTATAGTCAAGATAACGGCGATAAATGAAAGGTTCGATGTCTTTTAGAAAACTCGTCCCAAGGTGCCGATCGCCCGCGACCGGCCTCGCTTTGATCAATGCGGACCGCTCCCAGCATTGGCCCCAGGATTCATAATAAAGCATGGCCGAGCCGGCCGACTGCACGAGTGGGCCGGCAGTTCCCATCGGACGAAGCCGCAGATCGATGCGAAAGACAAAGCCATCCTCGGTGACCTTGCCCATCGCCTGGATGATCTTCTTACCGACGCTGGTAAAAAAATTTCTCGGATCGGTCCTGCCCTTGGCCCCACCGGAACTTTCGCCTTCGTCTTGTTCGTAAAGGAGGATCACGTCGACATCGGAACTGAAATTCAGTTCGCCGCCGCCGAGCTTTCCCATGCCTAAAATCACGAATCGGTTGGGCGTTTCCTTTCCCGGCAATTCGAGTGAACCGAATTCCTTTTCGACTTCCGATCGGCAAAATCCGTACGCAGCTTCAAGCGAAGCGTCAGCGAGCGCACTGAGCTCCCTGACCGTCTCCTCCATCGTAACCGAGGGTAGAAGATCTCGGGCTCCTATGCGGAGATACTCGTGCTGCTTATATTGCCGCAAAACAGCGCAGAATTCGTCGAAGCAGTTCGATTGTCTTATTGCAGGCTCAAGTTCAGTCAGATGTTCGCTAACGGTTGTTTGCCGGATCTTGATCTGCCGCAGAAAAAGCTCAGGCCAGTTTTTTCCCCGGCGGATCAGGATTTCGCTGAGATAGGCGCTGGCGCCGAGAAGTCGAACCAGAAGGGCGAGTTGTGGTTCATTCAATTCTCTTAGCGATGTGAACCCCCCGGCTTCTATGAGGCTTATAAGATGGGATCGGGCGAGAGCAGGTGACGGGCTTGTGTTGATCAGCCGGTCGAGCTTCCGCCGCTGAGGAGCAGGCAATTGGAGGCGTTGCAAATCCTTCACGCATTTAACGTAATCGTCTGGCAGAAAAGCTGCAAGCGTAGCTCCTAAGACGTGATCGGCATACTTCTCTTGAATGCCACCAGGAAAGAAGTCGCCGACTGAGTACCGTAGTATTCCGTTCCAATTAAAAAATGGGCAGAGGCTACCAGACCGTCTTTAACAGCGTGCTTGCCCTCATTCCGTCATCGCGGGTCACCAGCATGAGCCCTCCACCTGGTAAGAAAAACCAGCCGGGAAAGAGTGCATCGATCTGAGCCGTCACGTCCCGATGGCGTTTGGCCCCCCGCTACTCGCTCCAGGGGGCCATTTCGGACTTTCATTCCGGGTCCGGCCCGGCAGCGACGGTGGTTTAGGTTAGGTCTGAAGACGGAAGTAGCTGTCACCCATTTTTCAGAGACGCGTAGCGGAAGGTGCGAACTTGGACTATGCACAGCCCCGTGGGGTATTCATCTAGCCGGGAGAACCGAAATTCGCAGC
Organism: Binatia bacterium; assembly: GCA_050735975.1. Lineage (GTDB taxonomy): Bacteria > Desulfobacterota > Binatia > UBA9968 > UBA9968 > DATMBL01. The sequence goes on from JBOHVS010000220.1 coordinate 7,173, forward strand.
TCCGATCGAAGCAGCTCGAAATCCGAACTATTGGCGGTAACGACTGTAGCGCCGTGGTGTCGTGCCGTCAGTGCAATCAACGCATCGTTTTGAAAGTCTCGCCGCTTGTTTATGTTCCAGCCCTGCTTATCGCCGATGTTTCGCACGAGCCTGCCTGCCTCCCACCAGTCGGCCACCGAAGGCTCCCAGCGGACCGCGGCCAATTCAAAAAGGTTGGCGACCAGGTGCTCGGCGTCACGCCCACGAGCACCTCGTCGAAGCTCTGATAAGACCACTGCGGAATGGCGGATAATATAGGCTCGCCTGAGATTCTCCAGAGTGTCTTGATATAACCCGCGTTCCCAATGATCGATATAAACACTGGTATCGACAATCGCCACGGCCATCTCAGGATTTCTCCACGCTTCCAGGTCTGAGAGACCGGCGAGTTTTTTTCATAAACTCCCAGAACTCCTCCATTTCGGCGACGCGCTCGACGGATAAGCGGATGACCTCCGCCTCGGTTTTTACCCCAAGAGCTTTTTTGGCGCGGTTAAGCGTGCGCTCATCGACAAAATAGGATTTACGCTTCAATTTTACTCGCGGTGCCATTTTGACCTCCAAACAGTTGCTAGGCAGTGATGCATACATCGTAATAGAAAAAGGCATACGTCTCAAGCTTGTCTTTTCCGGTCTTCGTGACCAATAGATGTTTTCCCCTACTCGCTGGAGAGGAGCTGGAATTTTTTAGGTGCTAGTTCGCCAAAGACCTGATGGAGTTTTAACCGGCTCAAAGGAAAAACGAGAAGCCCGGAGCCCACGGAGTTAGTTGCTCGATGGAAAGCAGACGGCGAACACGTCGAGTCGAAGGTTTGAGGCATGCCGCCCAACAAGGCCTTACGCCCTCAACTACGGCAGGGTGGCGAATACTGATTCGAACTGGCCTTTGACAGATAATAGCGTTCTGCTATCATCACTCGGTGAAGCTCGTCGGGCGGGATTTGATCCAGCGATTCGCACGGAAACATCCCGACTCCAGGTCTTCTCTCAAGAGTTGGACGCAGATCATGGAGTCGAACAGCTTCAATCACTTCGTAGGGCTCAAGAAGACCTTTGGTTCGGCGGATCAGGTCAAGCCGCACACGGTGTTCAACATCTCTGGGAACAAGTACCGGTTGATTGCTGTCGTGGATTACGCACTTCAATCCGTATCAATCGAATGCGTGCTTATGCACTCCGAATATGATGAGGGACGTTGGAGAAAGCAAAAATGACGATTGCAACACTTGAAAAGAAGCTCAAACCGCTGGAGGCGCCGATAGACAACGAGCTACTTCGGTGGCTCTATCTCCATCTGCCGCCGCAACCTATCAAGAGTAAAAAGATGCACCACGGTTACAGCGAGGCGATCCGCATTCTGATGCGGGAATCCGGAAGTTTAGACGCCGATAATCGCGCGGTTGTCGGCCAGTACCTGAGTGCCGTCATTCCCTTTATCGAGCAGTATGAGAGAAGAGAGTTCCGTATCGGGGCGGCAACCCCTGAAGACGTGCTTGGGTTCCTCATGGAGCAGCACGATCTAAGCCAGTACGATCTCGCTAAGGAGCTTGGGGGCCAGCCCGTCGTTTCACAAATCCTCAGAGGGAAGCGAAGACTTACACGAGACCACATCGAGCGGTTGAGCAAGCGATTCGGGGTGGCGCCGGCAACTTTCTACCCAGGAGGAACTTCGGCCCCCCCCTTTGGCGAAAAATCTGGGTGAGCCGTCATGACGAAGTTATTTTCGGAACCGTCAGCAGCAAAGCTGAAACGAACCACCACCACGATCGTAGTATTACCGGCAGACAAATCACCTGGGTAAAGCGGGTCTGAAAAAGGTGTCAGGACCTTTTGAAACTATTCTGGCGACGTCCAACCAAAAGAGAGGTAACTTTTTTATTACCTCCCGGTAAGAGAAAGGTTACCCTCTTTAGGTTCCTTGACTCTTCAAACGAAATTCTGAAAAAGAACTTCCTCGATAATTCAATACGTTCATTGAGATGCCCACGGGTCGCTCTGCGTTGGCGCGCTCATTGCTCTATGTCCAAATGACAGCGATAAAAGGAGGAAAAGGCCATGAATAAAACAATACTGGTGCCGCTGGGACGATGTGATCGGAGCGAAGAGATGATTCCTTACGTCGAGAAAGTAGCCCGACCGGGGATGAAGGTTATCTTCCTTATGCGCTATCCGGTGGATGGCATCCGGTGGCAAAAAGAGGAGTTTGGCATGCGGGCTGCTTTGGAAGCAATGGAGCTGGTAAAGCATTACTCATGGGAAGAGAACCTCGAAAACGCGAAGAAGCAAGTGGCACCCGCCTGCGAAGCTCTGCGCGCGAAAGGCATTAAAGCAGCAGTGGATGTTTACGCCGGCAGCCTGAAGAAAGCGGTGCGTAGTCATACGCTGAACGGCGATGTCCATTTGATCATGACCCGCGCGGGTATCGGGGACTGGATTGCACGGCTCTTGTTGGAGGGCACAAACTCGATTTTCAAATTGTTCAAGCGCCCGAGTTTCTCTCCGGTGCTCTTGATCAACCCTCGCCCTCTTGATTGATTATGGGATGGAAAAAACTATGACTCGCGCAAAGGCGAAAAAGGCGCCAAGACAATTCGCAATTCGAATTCCGAAATTCGAAACAAATCCAAATGACAAACCGAGAATTCACCGCGGAGACGCGGAGGGCACAGAGAAAACAAATGGATGACCTCTGCGAACTCTGGGTCTCTGCGGCGAAAAGGAATTCGGACGCTCACCGCGGATCCGCCACAGTACAGATCAGCCACAATTTTCAAGGCTGAGGCAGTGAGGGCATGGAAAAAATCGAATGACGAGCTCGATTTTCGGTACGGTTGACACCGAAGTTCCTGGTCAAGTAGGCTCTCGCAACAGAGCGAACAGCCGCGATGGTTTTATCAGCCCTCGATCCTGTAGTCAGCGGGTGAAAGTCTTCCGGAAATAGGATTCAGGAGATCCCAGATGGCCCGCCTTGGAGTCACAAAAAAGAAAAAGAGCCCGCGTGCTGCCGAACTGAGCCGACTCCAGAAAGAGTTAAAGCGCGTCACCGAGCAGCTTGTGGCTCGCGAACGAGAGTTAGGCGAGTCTACAGAACAACAGACTGCCACAAGCGAAATCCTGCGTGTGATCGCCAGCTCGCCGACGAACATTCAGCCCGTGCTGGATGTGGTCGCAGAGTATGCGGCACGTGTATGTGGTGCCGACGACGCTTCTATTCGTCTCGTTGAGGAAGACGTTCTTCGACTGGTGGCTCACCACGGATCAGTACCGTCTGGACCATCCGAACGACCCATCGACCGATGGTCACCGACTGGCAGAGCGATAATAAACCGCCAAGTAATTCACATTGAGGATATCCATTCCTGGTCGAAGACAGAGTTTCCAGGGAGTCAGGATCAAGTTGAACAGTTCGGCGTTCGAACCGTGTTGACCATGCCGCTGATGCGCGAAAATGTCCCGATTGGAGCAATTCATATTCGCAGACAAGAGGTTCGACCTTTCACCGAAAAGCAAATCGCTCTTCTCAAGACATTTGCCGATCAATCCGTGATTGCCATTGAAAACGTGCGGCTCTTCAAGGAATTGCAGGAGCGCAACGCGGAATTACGTGAGGCCCTGGAGCATCAGACAGCAACGGCCGAGGTGCTCGGGATCATCAGCCGCTCGCCCACGGACGTGCAGCCGGTCCTCGACGCTATCGTCGAGAGCGCTGCCCGCGTTTGTGGGATTGATGACGTGGTACTGCGACTCAATGAAAGCAACGCTCTGGTTCCGCGGGCTCATTTTGGTCCCATGGCCCTTGGCCGCCGCGTTGACGTTAGTATCGATGAGCTACATTATCGCTGGACACGCGAGCACGGCGCTCTCCACGTTCCTGATGTCCGAGCCCAGAACGATTTCCCGACGTTAGGTCCAGGCCGCGAGTGGCGCACCTTTTTGGCCGCTCCTCTTCGCCAGCAGGGAGAACTGATTGGAACGCTGAACGCTCGTCGCACTGAGGTGCGCCCCTTCACCCCGGTGCAGATCAAGTTACTTGAGACCTTCGCCGACCAAGCCGTGATCGCGATTGAGAATGTCCGGCTGTTCAAGGAATTGCAGGAACGTAACCGCGACCTGACGGGGGCGCTGGAGCAGCAGACGGCGACCAGCGAGGTGCTTAACGTCATTGCGCACTCGCCCGTCGAGTTGCAGCCGGTGTATGAGGCGATCCTTGCCAACACCACGGGCTTGTGCGAGGCGAACATCGCTTCGCTTTTCTTATATGATGGCGAAGTCCTCAGCACGGCTGCAAGTTACGGAACGACGCAGGAGTTTGCCGAGCATTTAGAACAAAACCGGCCGAGCCCCAGCCGCGAGACGACCACCCGGTTGACCGCTTTAGAACGCAGGACGGTCCACGTAGCTGATCTGCTGTCCGATCCGGCCTTTTCCCCAAAACCGCGAGAGCTTTACGAAAAAGAAAACGTACGCACGGTTTTATCTGTCCCCATGCTTCGAGAAGATAAATTGATCGGCGTCATCACGACTTGGAGGAGGGAAGTGCGGCCTTTTTCCGATAAACAGGTTGCGCTGGTTAAGACCTTCGCCGATCAGGCCGTAATCGCGATCGAAAACGTTCGTTTGTTTCAGGAGCTACAGGTACGCACGCGAGAGCTTGAAGCCGCTAGCCGCCACAAATCGGAGTTTCTCGCCAACATGTCGCACGAGCTGCGCACGCCGCTCAACGCGATCATCGGTTTCTCCGAAGTCCTGCTGGATCCCTCGCTGAAGGTAACCGAGGAAGAACAATCACAGTTCTTGACGGATGTCTTGGGCAGTGGCAAGCATCTGCTCAATCTCATCAATGAGATCCTCGACCTTTCAAAGGTCGAGGCCGGAAAGATGGAACTTCAGATCGAGCCTGCATTGCTGAGCGACATTCTCGAAGCGGTTCAGAGCACGATGCGTCCGTTGGCGATTAAAAAAACCATCGACCTTCACTTCGAGAGCGACGACCGGATTGAACTGGTCTCCATGGATGCAGCACGTATCAAGCAGGTGCTTTTAAACCTGGTGGCAAACGCCGTTAAATTCACACCGGACGGGGGACGGGTCTGGGTGCGGGCGGATGCTGAGGAGAGAGCCGTGCGCGTCGAGGTAGGTGATACGGGACCGGGAATCCCGGCAGAAGATCAAGAAAAGATCTTCCTGGAGTTTCAGCAGGCCGGCAGCGACGCTGGAAAACCCGCAGGCACCGGCCTGGGGCTTGCGTTGGCGAAGAAGTTCGTGGAAATGCACGGCGGCAAGATTTGGCTGGAGAGCGAGGTTGGAAAGGGGAGCCGGTTTTTCTTCACGCTACCGATACCACCCTCACCCATTCCCTCTCCCTGAGGGATAGAGAGGGATTTTGGAGTGCGGAACTTGAAAACTATGACTCGCGCAAAGGCGCAAAGGACACCGAGTTAGACAAATTAGAAATTCATATCCTTTGCGTGCTTAGCGTCTTGGCGCGACAAGATCTTTATGGATGGAAAGAAAATACTTCTGGTTG
>JBOHVS010000221.1:0-42735 GCA_050735975.1 Binatia bacterium
GTCTACCCTCCTCGCCGCTGACAGTTCGGGCAGATATAGGCGGAGCGCTGCCTGATCGCTACGCGATGTAGTCTTTTGCCGCAGCGGGGGCAATTGGTTTTTTTTCTACGACGTGGAAGAAGCCAGCTTTTAGGAACCCGATGAGGATCGGCGTCACACTTGATCGTTTTATTGAGAACGGTTTTCATCGTTTTGTAGATTTGGCCTAAAGTTCCTTCACTCAGCCGGTCTAGCCTCTGCTGAGGGTGCACGCGAGCCTGAAAAAGAATTTCATCTGCATAGACATTTCCGATGCCCGCCAACAGCCTCTGATCCATTAAGGCCGGCTTGATCGAGCTTTTTTTACTCGCTAAGCGGTCCTTGAATTCGTTCCAAGTCAACGCCAGCGCATCGGGACCCAAATCTCGTTCCTGGATAAATCGATTCATGTCCCTGGTATAGTCCACTTCGCCGAACATGCGGGGGCATATGTATCCCAGGAAAGCGCCGTTGGAAAAATCGAATCGAACCCGTGTATGTTCCGGCTCTTCAGCTTTGTCTTTGAAGTACTTAAAGAACCCTGTCATGCCGAAATGAAATACCACCCAACCCTCTCGATCCAGTTGTCCAAATAAAAATTTACCGTGACGCCGGCTTGATTGAAGCGCGCGGCCCTTGAGATTCCGTGCAAGGGCTTGCGGCGATGTATGTCGTAGTACCGTTCTGTTCTTGACGGACACTCGTGCGATCCTCTGGTTCAGCGCCGTTGCATCCAGATATTCTTTAAAAATCTCGACGTCAGGAAGTTCGGGCACGGCAAATAACCTCTACAAGCGGCTGAACTATGAAAAAATAAGAACGCCATCAACTCGCTTGCTGATTGCGAGTCGGGAGAATCGGTAACCTTTAGGGTAGGGTGATCTCCATACCGTCGTAAGCGATTTTAACTGTAATCCCGTAATTGGCCGCCCAGTGACGAAGGGTCTTCGTGATTCGATCTTCATTTCCTTTGACAATCACCGATCCGCAGTGGGTAATGATCATACGAGGAACGTCTTCCTTTTTGCACCAAGCCAGTTGTTCCCTGACGGTAGTATGGCCGATGAGCCGATTGCTCTGTTTTTCTCTTCTCACCATAGGGCGGGTAATCGTAGCTCCATCGCCGATATAAAGGTGAATGCCGCCGAGGGCCCGTGAACGGCCATGAATCCGGACAACATCGGGCACGTAAAAAATGGCAATGGCTCCAGCCTGGACCCGGTATCCCACCGCTGGGGCTCTTATTGAATGCACGACAGGGAAGGGCTCAAAGCTAATCCCGGCGACTTTTTCAGCTCTTCGAATCGCCAGTATTCGACGATTTGTCTGTCCGACTGGGAAGCCTCGCATTTTCTCCCAGGCTTTCTCAGTTGCATAGACGGGACAAGGTGTTCCTTGGGTAAGACAAAACGCGTGGTCTGGATGCGGATGCGTGATCACGATGGCGTCAGGCGCTAGCGCTTTTAGTTTGCCGAGCCAATCTTCTCCACAATCGATCATGACCTTTTTGTCTCGATAGGTCACCAGTGTTGAGGTATGGCGGCGATGGCGGGAGTTCGAAGAATCAATATAGCCCCGTGTGCCTAGAAAAGTCAGCTTCATACTTCGCCGTCAGTTGTTTTTTTGTCTCCGTCGGCGTTTTAGCCTGTAGCTGAACCTTCTGAGTTTTTCAAAATCCTGCCCCATGGCCGCGCCTAAATTGGGAAAGCGCATCCCTGCTGCTGGATGATAATGGATCTGATAGAGGCGATCCGCTTTCTGATAAAACCGTCCATGCAATTCTTTCAGCGACCGATTCACGTGCAGTAGCTGCCGCACAGGAATGTTTCCCAGCAATACGATTATTTTAGGATCAATGATGTCGATCTGCTGCCGGAGCCAATGCTTGTAGCAAGTTTGCAACTCCTTGCTGCGCGGCGGCCGGTTATTCGGAGGACGGCATTTGACGCTATTTGTGATAAATACGTCACTCCGTTTCAAACCGCACCTATGGAGGAGGCTGTCGAGAAATTGCCCAGCATGCCCGCAGAAAGGGCGTCCCTGTTGGTCTTCAAACTCACCGGGCGCTTCGCCAATGAGGAGAATCGGGGCACGCGGATGTCCGTTCGCCTGGCACCGCTAGTCTGCGGCTTTCATGGAGCGGGCACTTAACACAGCGGCGGATCTCGACGCCTAGCCCAGCTAAAGCTCGGGCATTTTTTTGTCTCCGGGAATCCTGTATCACAGTCGTTAATCACGGTGGAGCGGGGGCAGACCTTAAGTCATCCGGACCCCGTCCTTTTAAAAATTAAAAAAGCGGAAAACTCCTTAGCCGGTGCCAGTCAATGCGCTAAACTTGCGTTCGGCCCTTGTTACCGAGCCGGCATGTTTTTTTATCTCTTTCCAGGCATCGCCTTTGTTAGTCAAATGACCAAACACATTGCGAAGTGTGTACTTGCGGGAATGAAGACCGCGCTTGCCGAGTTCATCCCAGTCTAAAGGGGTTGCCACCGGAGCCCCAGGCTCGGTCCGAACGGCATAAGGCGCCACTCCATGCTGCCCATAGGAATTGCGCAGATAGTCCACGAATACCTTCTCTCCCCTTCTTTTCTTTCTCTGCTCGGTTGTGAAGCGCTTCGGATCCCGAGAAACGAGCCATTCCGCAACACGCCTTGCGAAACCGCGCACCGTGTCAAAATCCGTTTCCCGATCGAGCGGGGCGACGACATGGAGGCCTCTTGATCCCGTGGTCATGACGAACGCTTTGAGTCCAATTTCTTCCAGGATCTGGCGCAAGGCCTTGGCACCGTCACGGAGTGGCCTGAAAGCCCCGTCTGAGGGATCAAGATCGAAAATCACTCGATCGGGATGGTTGAGTCGATCCGCTCGAGCGAGCCAGATGTGAGGAGTGATGCAAGCCTGGTTAGCCAGATAAATGAGAGTCTCGATATTATTGATCATGAGTTGCTCGATGCTCCCTCCTGTTTTTTTTACCTGTATCCTATCGATCCAGTCTGGAAAATAATCGGGCACCTCCTTCTGATAAAAGGCTTCGCCTCGGATGCCGTCGGGAAAGCGATGCATGGCCACAACCCGCTCCCGGACGTGAGGAAGCATGGTCTCGGCGATCTGCTCGTAATAGTCGACGAGATCGCCTTTTGTGATTCCGCTATCCGGAAAAAAGACTTTATCGGATTTGGAAATTTTGACGGTATGAGAACCGTAGCTGCGCACCATTTCGACCTCGCCTTTTACTTTTTTTCGTTTCCGCGTTGGCTTAGTTACTTCGCGCCTTTCTGCGGAGCTTCAGAGAGCCCAACGGCTATCGCCGCCTGCTCCCTTACTTTTCCTCCCCGTTCTGCCGCTTTTGATCTCTTCTCTTTCATACTTGGGCAACGCTTCTTCCACGTATTTCTTTACCGTCCTTCAGGCTTTTGGGCGCTCCCGTGTGACCTCCTTCGGCCTCTTATCCGTCCTCAGTCCAAGATAACGCGGGGTGGCGCAGCCGGTCGTCCGCAGTCCATTCGGTAAAGCCGATCTCTGCGACCAACCTGGGCGTGACCCAATGCACGCGCTTCTCTCGAATCTCACCTGACTTCGAAAAAGGAGAGGAATCCTGCTCCAGGGACTTGAGCTTCTCGCCGAGATCGCGGAGCGTTTGGCCACTAAATCCGGTCCCCACTTTCCCCGCATAGCAGAGTTTCCCGTCGTCGTAATAACCGATGAGAAGGGCGCCAAAGCCAGCTCGGCTCCCCTGAGGATCCGTGTAGCCACCGAGAACAAACTCCTGCCGCTGCACGCATTTAAATTTGAGCCAATTTGTCGATCTGCCCTGGACGTACGTGGCGTCCGCCCGCTTGGCGATGAGGCCTTCCCAGCCTTTCCTGCATGCCTCCTGGAGATACGCTTCCCCTTCCTGAACGCGGTGAGCGGTAAAGCGGAGCGGGTCGTTAAAGCGTAGTGCGCTCCTGAGGAGTGTTTTTCGCTCCTTGAGCGGAAGACGAGTCGTATCTTGGTTATTAAGATGGAGGATATCAAATAGGTAATAATAGACTTTAATCCGGCTTTGCCGCGCGTCTTTTGCATTTTCGATCTGCATCCGGCCCTGGAGCCGGGAAAAACTTGTAATCTCATTATCGAAAGCGACGATCTCTCCGTCTACGATAAAGTGGTCTCGAGATTGCGCCTCTATGGCTTCCGCCAGCTCCGGATAGGTTTCGTTGAGATTCTTTTTGTTGCGCGAGAGAAGCCGAATCTCTTTTCCTTTGCGGAAGGCGAGGCAGCGCACGCCATCGAGCTTGTGCTCGAAAATCCAATTCGGGTCGGAGAAGTGTTTGTCGGTGAGAGTTGCGAGCATCGGGCTCACCCATTCGGGTTGCTTTTCCGGGACCAGTTTCTTTCGCGCTGCTTCCTGGATCTGGTTGATAGGATCATTCATCATCACTTTTCTTCTTCGGCTCCGACTTCCTCAATCGTCGGGCCTGTAAGTATGCTTTTCGGCGGTGGATTCACGATGCACAACAAATCTCTATCCTGGGAGCGTTTTGATGTTTACACTCCTCCAAAAACTTTAAAAATTAACAATTATGGGATTCTCAATATCCAATAATGTTACCGCAATCATTGTGCCAAGGGGATTTCCCAAATGTGCGACAAATTCACATGGTCTCGGTTTACGTTGCGTCAGTCATTCTGGAGGCACAAGTTTTGCGGCATATTTTTCAAGATCAGATCAACGGTTCTCGCGTGATGTTTGGAATTCAGCCGCAATGAGCACTGTCCCCAATTTATTGTGAAGCCGACATCCTATATCGCGGATTTTGATTCGTCCGCGGCCATGTTGCGGGCAATGACCAATTACTTGCACGGGCGGGATTTTCCACTCCTTGGCGCCATGCCCAAATGGAGTGCGCCGGGTATGAAGCTCGTTGCAAATATACTCAGTGGCATGCCCGAGCCAATTAAAGAGCAGGTCTACATCTGGAGCGGGCGATACGAGGCGATCGCAGCGCGAAAACTCGAAAAAGCCAAAACCGAGCGCATTGCAGAATGGGTAGTCAGCCTGTATCCGCAGCGAAAGTACCCAGCCGTTGCAGTCGGATCGTCGAACGGAGCCCTGACGCATGTCTGGGCAGCGCTCGGAATCCCCTGGCTCCCTCAAACGTTTCTCATACCGGTTGCGCGCTCCGGCCCCCATCCCGATGAGCCCGCGCAGGATGTGAAATGGGCAGAAGAGTGGGCTCCCGTGTTTCTGAAGGCCAACCCCGATGTGCAGTTGCATCACATGCACGATCCCAACCAGGATCGCCTCATGATCCAGCGTATGACTTACTTTCGGGTAAAAAGGCTATGGCTGGGACAGGCTTACGAGCGATTTATCCAGCATTGCCTGGAACCGGGCGGAACGATCTTCATTGTCGAATGCGGTCTTAAATGGCCCACGAAGAAGCTCGGCGAACGCCATATCTTCCAATTCGGCGCGCTCGGCGGTGCAACGCCCGATGAGTATTACCACGGAGGCAAACGGGTGGAAGACTATCTCACACGCTACAACTCCCATAGAAAACGCTGGGAACCGCCGGCGCCGGACGGTGACCGTCCCGAGGCAGAGTGGGGCTTCGAGCCGCAACTCAGGGCTGACATCGAACAGTTCGCCACGCGGCACGGCTTCCCGATCCGGCGGATTGTCTTTAAAGAGCCTGAGCATGCGAGCCCGCTCGTCGCCGATTTCTATCAATGGTGGAACCGACAACGGACCGTGCCGCATAACCGGCTGCTGGTTGAATCGTTCATCGTGATGGAGCCCTACTGGACGGTCCGAACTGGTTCAGTGCCGTTTTGGATGGTCTTTAACAAATTGCCGTCCGCCCAAGCGCTTGAAGACTATTTAAATTCCAAGGATTCCTTCGATGAAATCTACATGATGCTTTTTTCCCATGGCGTAGAGTCAATCGGACTAACACCTATCGAAAGGTGGCGTCGGATTCTCGGGCGCGCGAACAAAGCCGGCAAATTCGTAGGCGTGGATGAGAGCGCTTATCCGCGCGATTTCGCCATTTTCGTCCGTTATTACTTTGACCTGAAGCGGAAAATTCGGTCGCGCTATCCAATGCCGCCTCCGGTCACGCTAAATCAGCTTGATGATTTTCTTCAAAAAGCCGCTGGAAGCTACGCTGTGCAATGGCTCCAGCCATGAGAGTACATGCCAAGCTTGCATGCGGAGAATCTGCGGCGTCGATTAACTAATGTGAAGAGAACGACTTTTGGACTAACGAGCCGCAAGCTCCGGCTTTTTTCACCGTTCATTCACAAACGAGTGGGTGACGTCCGCCAGCTCAACCGGCGCGGTATAACACAGAGTGTGCGCGACGCCGGGAATCAGCGCCAGACGCCCTTGCGGACACAGCCTGGCGATCCGCTCGCACCACTCCTGATTGGCAATGGGATCGTGCTCGCCGCGAACCACCAGTACTGGGGCCTTGATGTGGGGAGCTTTGTCCTCGATGCGATCCGTGAGCTGGGAGCAAAATGACCATAACATCCGGCGCAGGCCGGCCTTCTTGTAGTCGGCATTCGTAACGTCACCCAACGAGTCCGGATTGTAGCGCTGGTTCTGCCGCCAGCGTATGAATTGCCAGAATACAGATCGCTCGTCCGGAGGCGTCGTCGGCCCTTGGAGTATCGCCCGCTCGACCCGCTCAGGATAGCGCGCCGCCAAATCGGCGATGACCTGGCAGCCGAAGGAGTTGCCGAGCAGTGAGGCGTGATGCAGCCTGATAGCAAGCAGCCAGTCGGCTAACCAGTCAGCGAGTTCGGGCACATCGAGCACCTTCGATGGCTTGCCGCTGTCGCCGAAGCCGGGCAGATCCGGCACATAGACGCGAAAATCAGCAGTCAACTCTCGGGCTGTCGGGATCATGTAGCGGCCGGAAAGGCCGGAGCCGTGGACCAGAACCACCGCCGGAGTGTCTACCGGAACAGGATCCACGGAGGCCAGGGAATGCATTCGCAGTCCGTTGACATCAGTCCAGGTATGCCGCAGTGTTCCAATGTCTTCAGCCATTGATATCTCCGTATTGGTAACCGTTTGTCCATAGTATAAACTGCATCCAGCCAGCCACGATCCAGCAAAACCCAAACCAGCGGTCGTGAAAAACTGCCGGCGAGTCATCTTCATACTTTCTTCCTCTCGAAAGAGCAGCCGGCTTGCTTAATCCCCGGCTGAGTCGCATTCAACGCTTTGGGTCATTCAGAATTTTGCTCCTCCACTCGCAGCATGAGCAGGAAGCCAATCAGGAGGAGAAGAATAATCGCGCTCATGCCGAATCGTTGGCTTCCCGACCAATAGGTCAACCAGCCGACCATCAGTGGGCCGAGAAAAGCCGTCGCCTTGCCCGAAAGCGCATAAAAGCCGAACAACTCGTTTCGTAGCTCAGCGGGAGCAATACGGGCCAGATAGGAACGGCTTGCGGCCTGAACCGGCCCAACGAAAATGCCGAGGAGCAGTGCGAATAACCAAAAGAGCGACGATGATTGGACCAGCAGGATGATGGTGCCCGGGAACATCAAGCCCATGAGCGCCAGCAAAATGGTCCGCCGCGCGCCGATCCAATCATCGATCCAACCGAAGAGGGCTGCACCGATTCCGGCTGCGGCGTTTAATGCAATACCGAACAGGAGTATCTGGCGCCCATCCATCTCAAAAGTTCCCGCGGCATAGACGCCGCCAAAGACAAACAGCGTCCCAACTCCATCTATATAGAACATCCGTGCTATCAGGAATCTAAGGATTGGCATATAACGGCGGGCCTTGCGAAAGGAATCGCGCAACTGGGTTATTCCCGCTCGCGCTGCCTGCGGAAATGATTTCCCGTGGCGTTCTGCATCGGGTGTCAAAAAAAATAGCGGAAGCGAGAAGAGCAGGTACCAGACGGAGACAAAAAGAAAAGTCGCCCGAACGTGCTCGGCAGAATCCTGGTCAAGCTCGAACCAAGAGTGCACGGGCTCGACGAAGACGAATAGCGCTATTACGAGACATACCAGACCGCCTGCATACCCCGTTGCCCAACTCCAACCGGACCATCGCCCCACCTGCTCAGAAGCGACAAGTCTCGGAAGCATCGCGTTGTAGAAGATTTGCGCGCAATCCGAACCGAATACTCCGATGCCCAGGAATGCAAGAGCGAACCACAGAAATTTTGGAGAGGGTTGGACGAACCACAAAAGAGCTGTCGATACTGCACAGAGCAAAGTAAAGACGGCGAGCCAGCGCTTGCTCCTTCCTGTCTGATCGGCGATAGCGCCGATAATCGGCCCCGCAATCGCGACGGAAATTTCCGCGGCGGCCACCGTATTGCCCCACAGCAAGCTGCCGAGAGCTTCGTCGGGCGCGACCTCGCGGGTAAAGTAAGAGGCAAATAGAAAGGTGAGAATAACCGTTGGAAAGGCGCTGTTTGCCCAGTCGTAGAATGCCCATGCAACGAGCCCGATTTTGCCGGAAGAATCTGCAGCCGGACGTTGGCTTTTCGGATCGCCGGCTCGCCGCTTCTTCATGGTCGTGCAACCGGGCTGCCGGCGCAAAATCCCCACGGGACTGGTGCGATTACGGCACAGCCCACGTCTTTAGGCTGCTGATCCTTATCGCCTGACCGAGTTTTTGGCCGCGCCGTCTTCGCGTATCGCCAGCCCGTGCAGCGCTGGTTTGTTAGTGCGTATAGGCTCCCGTCTCGTTTTTGCGAGCCGCATCATGAGGCGGTACCCCGGTTTCAATCATGCTCTTCATACGCATGAGGTCGGCATCCATTTCGCTCTTGGGATCTGCACCGAACAGGGTAGCAACCGTATGCCCCAAACCTCCGGCCACAGGATTATAGGTCATCCTGACATCCAGGCGGGTGCTTCCGTCCGGATTAGGCTCAAATCGAACGATGCCGGCGTGCGCAATCGGCGATCCGGGCGCGGTTTTCCACCCTAAACTTTGATTCGGGACGTAGTTTGTAATCACAGCGTTCCACTCAACAGGCACCCCGGCCGGTCCGGCTACTTTCCAGTGGGATCGATTCTCGCCGGTCTCCTGTACCTCGCGCACGTTCGACATGAATCGGGGAAAGTTTTGATAATTTGTCCAGAAGGCGAACACATCCTCGACCGGGGCTGCAACGTTGATGATCTTTTGGATGTCGATCGCGCGCCGGCCGGCGCCAATCCCGGTCATGCGTCTGAATTCGATGTTTGCGAGCGCCCGCGCGAGGACAGCCGCGCCTACGGCCGCGATCGCAGCGCCGAGAACATTCAGCTGTCTTGCGCCATAAAGCGCCATGGCTCCGCCGGTCGTTCCGGCTATGAAACGCGTTGCAGGGGCCCAATTGGCTTGCATAATATCAGGCACCTGTCCGGCCTTCCGCACTGCCGGCTGGCCTTGGAGGCCGGGGATATTTCCCGGCTCCTGGTGCGCCTCAAGCCGGTTCTCCACCTCCGCCACGCCAGGAACGGAAGAGACATCACTCAACAAACCATCGACTTCGCGGGCCAGTATCGGACCGCTCAATATAACCTTGCCGTTCTGAGCTTTTACCTCAATCGAGCTTGGATGGCTTACCACCGGTCCGAGCCTTGAGCGAACGCGGTCCACCAGCACGTCATCGTCCACCTCCTTTCGCGAAATGAAGCCCCTGCTTTCGGCTGCCAATCCGATGACCCGGTTCTTGAGATCGCGCGAGGTTACGCCGATTGAATCTCCTGCCTTATGCGTGAAGCGAATCATCTTGTCACGGGCTTGTGCCCGCCGGCGTCTCCCTACCCGCGGATCAAAGATATACATCAGACAGGCCCCTAAGCCGAGACCGGCAATAACGTCTAAACGCCTATTCATAGATCACCTCCGAGATACTTGAAATTGCGCTCATGGAAATTCGTATTCTTGTGGAGCAAGGGACATGCCAGTGAACGTACGACTTCTGAAGCAGCTCTTTGGGTCAACTGTTCCTAGACTCGGACGAATTCGGCATCCTGGTTGTTTCACAATCAGGACACCCTAGCTCACATGACCGGCTCGAGCGATGATTACGATGCCCTGCTCAAGATCATCGTCGTTCGTCGGCTGCATGTCCTATTCCTTCCTTCTTCGGACGGACTGCTGTAGGAAGCCTTCGAGGGATCCCTAGTTCCGCTGATCTATGCGCGGGTCGAGGAGTGGAGAGTTGTCGCGCTGGTCACACGCGGCTCGTTCAAGCAACTCGCACACCTCATCGTCGCTTGTTTGCGAAAAATCTGAATACCACGCTCCAACAGCCATGAACGGTTCAGCCGTTACAGCGCAGACGACTTCATCGACTTCGTCCTGAAATTCGTCGCAAGTTTCCCGCGCGGCGACGGGAACTGCAACGATAAGCTTGGACGGTTGCATCTGGCGGAGCGCAACCGCGGCCGCGCGCATGGTCGAGCCCGTGGCCAGTCCGTCATCGACCAAGATAATCGTACGGCCATGGACATTAAGTCGAGGGCGATCTCCACGGTAGAGGCGTTCGCGCCTTTGCAGCTCTTCTTGCTCTCGACGCGCAATCGCATCAATGACGGCCTCGGGAATGTCCATCCCCGTGACCTCTTTGTTCAAAACGCGCACACCCCCTGTAGCGATTGCGCCCATGGCTAGTTCTTCGTATCCGGGCACGCCAAGTTTGCGGACGAGGAATACGTCCAAAGGCGCGCGGAGCGCGCAAGCCACCTCGTAACCGACCGGCACGCCGCCGCGCGGCAACGCAAGCACCAGCACGTCCGGGCGATCCGCATAAGTCATCAGTTTAGACGCGAGCTTCTTGCCCGCTTCCATGCGAGTGGCAAAAGGTCTATCCATCTGTTCTTCTCCCCAATAAAAGTGTTGTATCCGTTCTGCGGGACTCAGGTGAGCCATCCTGGTCAGCGCTCGTCTTCGCAACGAATCTTCGAAAAACGAGCACCGAAGGGGTTCTTGCGCCGCACCGGAAGAAAAAATTCGAACCGCCCGGAACAGAAGCCCAGCCGTCAACGTCGCCGCGTCCGCGCGGCTTTGCGAGCGGCGGCCGAACGGCCCCTGCGGCCTTTGGTCCGCGCGGCTCGTTTTGCCGAGGCTGAACGCTCGGCTGGTCTGCGTTTTCGCGCCGCGGAACGCGCCTGCTTCGAGAGTTCTTTTCTCGAAGCCGCGCTTCGTCTTTCGCGCTTGAGCGCGCCTTTGGTCGCTTGCGAACGACGGCGAGATGCCTTGGGCGCGCGCCTTTGGCCCGCCGCGTAGGCGCGTTCGGCACTGCGCCGGGTCTTCTCGGAAACCCTGCCCTTTTTAGGTGGCCGAAGATCGACGCCCGCACGCCGGGCCTTCGACAGGCCTATCGCGATTCCTTGTTTAGTAGACCGGGCGCCATGTTCGCCTTCCCTGATGTGATGCATCTCCTCGCGCACGAACTCACCGGCTTGCGTGCTCGGCGCTTTTGCTTGGCGCTTGGCCCTCTTGGCTCTCCCGACAGTTCTTTTCTCCGGCATAAATCAGCTCCCTTCGTGATCTCTGGCGCATTTAACTCAGGTTCAGATTGAGACTACCTGCTCATTCAGTGTTTAAGTTCCCGTTCATTGTCCTCAATGTGTCGATCTGTCGCTCAAAGGTCTGTTCCGCTGGCAGCTTAAAGGAGCAATCGACATGCCAGGACCGCTTCTGAGAGTTCGAAAATAGGCGCGGAAAATTCCTACCGCTGGGACATTTCGCCCGTAGTGGTTTTTCACAGTTAGGCCAGTGAGGGTAGCGCCAATTAGGAGGACGGACAGACCCCGTTTAAAAATTCAATGCGCTTTTGTGACGTTGAGCTGGTCCACCGGTTCAAATGTCGGATTGGGCTCTCATTCACGGGCGCAGCTTGCGTCCGCTGAGAGCGGGGAGGGCGATGGAGTTGGTTAACGAGATTCTAGAGCGATCATCTATTCCTTATGGCCGCGAATCTCATCCTCATTGGGAATAACAAAGATAAGCGCCAAGTAGAGTAAGATGGCAATTCCCGCAGAGAGAAAGGTCGCTACCACCCAGGCAACTCGGATTAAGTTTGGATCACAGTTGAAATAATCTCCCAGTCCGCCGGAGATTCCCGCCACTTTGCGATCTCGTTGCGAACGGTACAGTCTACGGCTCGGCCAAGGTGAGATTGCCAAATTTGAGCCGCAGTGTTTGCATCTAACGGCTTCGTCCTGGATTTCTTCCGCGCAGTAACTACACTTTTTCACGGATGCCTCCTTCGTGCTTGGCTGCACAGGCTAAAGCGGATCGGTGCGGGGCCGATCAATAACAACATCAACATCATTATTACTGGAACCGGCATTGATGCAAAGCGGCGTCCCGCGCGAGGTGAAGCTCACAATAACTCAAGGATCGTCCCTTCATCGGCTCGGAGTTCGATCGTCTCGTTGAACTCTACTTGACCAGGCTCAACATAAGTAGAAAGCAGCAGGCTAGCTGAGCATTTCAGATCGGCCAGATCGAAAGTTCGCAATTTAGCACCGAGATTGAGCACGACCAGGAGCCTGCGACTCTTCGCCTTGCGCACGTATGCGATCAGATCATCCCCCGCCGGCAGCGGCGCGAATTCCCCGACCGATAACGCGGGTTCATTGCGGCGAAGTTCGATCAGGCGCCGGTAAAGCATCAAAATAGAGGCCGGGGTCTGCTGTTCGACTGAAACATTCACGGCTCGGTAATTGTCGGCCACCGGCAGCCACGGTTCGCCGGCAGCGAAGCCCGCGTTGACGCTGTCGTTCCATTGCATCGGCGTCCGCCCGGGATCACGGCCGAAGCCCAACCCCGGTACGCTTTTTTCGAATGGGTCCTGCACGATGTCCGGCGGGATCGGCACGTCGTGCATTCCGATCTCGTCGCCGTAATACATTGTTGGTGTTCCGCGCAAAGTGAGCAGCAGCATTGCCGCTACCCGCGCCTGAGCAACCCCGATGCGCGTAGCGATCCGCGATTTGTCATGATTGCCGAGCACCCAGTTAGGCCAGCCGAACGACGGCAGCAGGGCCTCGTATCGTTCAATTGCAGGGATGATATCCCGAACCTTCCACGGGAGCCCGATCAACTGGAAGTTGAAGGGCAGGTGGGCGCCTTTTCCACTCGCGCCGTAGTAGGCGACCAGCCGTTCAACCGGTAGATAAATTTCACCGACGAGCATACGGTCGTCATATTCATCCAGCACGTTGCGCATCTTCTCGACAATATCGTGCACTTCCGGACGATCGGCGGAATAAGTCGTCAGCAATTCGCGGTAGCGCCACATCCCGGGACGCCAGGCGGGATTGGGCGGATTATCGCGGAACTCTACATCTTTAACTATATGATGCATGACATCCACGCGGAATCCATCCACACCGCGGTCGAGCCAAAAGCGCAGCACCTCGAGCATCCCATCCTGCACGTCCGGATTGCGCCAGTTCAGATCGGGTTGTTCCTTGAGAAACGCGTGGTAGTAGTACTGCCCGGTTTTCTGGTCCCACTCCCATGCGCCGCCGCCGAAATTCGACAGCCAATTGTTAGGCGGGCCGCTGTTTGGCCCGGGATCCCGCCAGATGTACCAGTCGCGTTTTGCGCTGTCGCGGGAAAAAGCTGATTCGATGAACCACGGATGCTCGTTCGACGTGTGGTTGGGGACGTAGTCGAGCATAACCTTGATGTCCCGTGCATGCGCGTCCGCGAGCAGTAGGTCGAAATCAGCCAAGGTTCCGAACACCGGATCGATATCGGTGTAGTTGCTGATGTCGTAGCCGAAATCGGCCATGGGCGAGGGATAGATCGGTGAAATCCAGATGGCATCAACCCCGAGCCATTGCAAATAGTCGAGCTTGCTGCGAATGCCCGGTAAGTCGCCCACGCCGTCGCCATTGCTGTCCATAAATGAGCGCGGATAGATTTGATAAATAATTCCACGCTGCCACCATCTGAACTCGGTTAGTAGCGAATCGCTAGTTTTGGATCGACTCTCCATCCTTAAACAGTATAGCTGAAAGCGGCGCAGTGATTGGTACGACGAGGGAAGGCAGGACAGGGTGCCGCCAACGGAATTGAGGTAAATTGCCGCTGGTTTAGCCGCCAAAATTGTGAATTAGCGCAGTCGTGCCAGTTGTTCGATTCGATCTTTGGTTTCTGGATGAGTGGATAGGAATCCGCCGCCACCGGCGCCTTCGGAGGCCCGAGTTACCCAGGTAAGCGCGTCAATCATAACATCCTTTGAGTGCCCGGCCCGTTCCAGAATTTTCACTGCGTGGCGGTCGGCTGCGTACTCCTCGGAACGGCTATAGCCCCGCGCAATAAGTGAACCTGCAATGGGCGTAACAAGGCTGCTGCCGGGGAAAAGCTGTTCGAGCAGCACAATTCCGGCGTTGAGGCCGGCCCCAAGAACCTGCAATTGCGCAACGTGACCCAGATCATCATGGGCGATCTCATGCGCCATAATACCTGTTAACTGCCGGTCGTTGGCTTTCTCCAACAGGCCGGTCGTTATGTAGAATTGACCGCCGCCGGCGTTAGCGGCGTTGATTTGCGGATCGTCGATCACACCGACCTGGACTTGCTTGGGGCTTTTTGGATTGTCCATAGCGCGCAGCAGCGGTACCATGACCCGGTACAACCGCTCGGCTTGCCGTGGTTCGAGCTGGCGGATGTTTGGGGTGCGTGGTGCCTCACGGTCGGAACGGGACGGTCCGCCATTTGACACAACGCACCCGGTAAAGAGCAAAGCGGTAGTAATAGACGCGATGATAATTCGCTTCACTTTCATCGGCTATTTCCTGCGCTCAAAAATCCGTGGGAGCGCCATCCACTTAATAGATGAGCGAACCTTTCTCAATCTGGCGCTTGCGATCGTTGTATTCATCGCGATTTATGCGTCCGGCCCTGAGATCGTCGTCGAGCCGGTCCATCTGGCGCTTGGCACTGTACTCATAACCTGCTCCCGTCGCGAGAGCCCCAGTCGCCGCGCCTCCCAGAAATTGGCAGCCCGATTGGCTGACAGCGGCCAATAAAAGCAATATCACAAATGTTTTCATTCTCGCATCCTCCTTCTACTATTTTATTCGATAACTAAGATCTCTTTGACGGCACTGTTTTTCCCTTTAAGTCTATTATGATTATGGCGAAAAGGACTAAGATTTCCTCGTTGCGATCACCACCAAAATTACTCCCCCTGCCAGGGCCAATCCTCCGACGATAGGCGGGAGTGGTATGGTCTTTTCTTTTTCGGCAGTGGCTTCGACCGGACCGAGATCGAGAACCTTCTCTCGTGACGTATACGTAATGCCTTGATAAGCGAGAGCCACGATGCCGAGCACGATCAAAATAATTCCGATCAGCAAGGCTGGTTTCATTGCCATCTCCTACTGGGTTAGGAATTACGAAGCCGGTTCTTCTTCGCCGGTTCGGATCAGTACACGACAGAACCTCTCTCGATCTGCTGCTTACGGTCCCTGTATTCCTCCCGGCTTATTCTGCCGCTCCTCAAGTCGTCCTCAAGCCTATCCATTTGGCGCTTCGCGCTGTATTCGTAGCCTGCGCCGGTGGCCAGTGCGCCGGTTGCCGCACCGCCAAGGAATTCGCACCCCCACTGACTAAAACTTGCTAGAAGCAGCAAAACGATCATCTTTTTCATAGAATACCCCCCGGTATTTTTGCCGCGTCATGTTTAAGCGCCGGCTGCTGTAGAGAAGAATAGCGCAATAGTCGTGCCGCGCCGCAATTGACCGTAAGATAGCGAAATTTAGCACTGGGCGTCCCAAAATTGGGACACATTTTTCGGCGGCGGTTTTAAGCCTGAAACATCAACATCAGCGGGAGCGATAGTGAATAAGGGCGCTGGAGTTCGTGGTGAGCGGGTCGCGGAGGGCGCGGAGTAAAGAGTTTTTGATTAAAAAAGATACTCCGAACTCTGCGAACTCTGTGCCTCTGGTGAAATAACGATTGCTTCTTTGGTTGCGGCTTTGCCGCGCTGGGTGCTCCGCGGTGCGATCGTATTTCACGGGGCGAGAAATCTTCGTGGTGAGATAGCTTTTCGTCGGTCAGCCGCCGGCCTTCCTCTTCTTGGCCATCAATCGGTCGAAGGTTTCGAGGTCGAAGGGCTTCATGACAAAGTCATCAAACCCGGCTTGCTGAGCGCGGGCGCGCTCGTCTTCTCCATAGCCCGTAAGCGCGATACAAAAAATGTTACCCGGCAATTTCATTGCTTTGAGCTGCTTTAGCACTTCGTAGCCGCTTATGTCAGGGAGACTGATGTCCAACAGCAACAGCTCCGGTTGGAAATCGGCGGCGGCTTTGAGGGCAGCCGCTCCGCTGGAAGCCGTGTGAACCTGGTACCCCGTCATTTCCAGCAGGCGCCTCGTTGCCTCTAAAGCAATTACGCTATCGTCGACGAGTAAGATCCGCCCGCTCGTTTGACGTTTTTCGGTTGCCCCAGAGTTGCTGCCTTGCACGGTCTCCGCGGCCCCGCGCGCGATGTTGATGGGATCTGAAGCTCGGGGCTGGAAGCGCCGGTCTTCGATCACTCGGATCGGAATGCGCACGCGAAAATTGCTTCCTACGTGTGGCAAGCTTTCAACCACGATAGAGGCGGAGAGTTTGTCCAGGAGCCGCTTCGTCATCGCCAGACCGAGGCCGCTTCCAGGCTGCGCGGTGGCGTTCCCTATCGGTTGAAATAGACGGTCTCGCTGGTTCCGGCTGAGTCCTACGCCGCTGTCGCCGACTACCAGCTGCAATTGCGATTCGTTGGGTAGATATTGCGCGATAAGTTCAACACTCCCTCTATCAGTAAATTTAATCGCGTTGCTAAGCAGGTTCACAAGGATCTGGCGCAGACACGAGCGGTCACTTTCAACCATGTCCGGAAGCACACCATCGTACTTCAATGCGAAGAGAAGTCCCTTCTGAGACGCCAAACCCTCCATCAGGGAGCAGACTTCCCAGAGTAAAGCTGGAAGCGAAAAACTGTCCTCAACGACATCCGAAGTACCCGCCTGGACTTGGGGGAATTCCCGCAGCTCAGTCATAACATCGATCAAATAGTCGTCCGTTTTGCTGTCTAAGCGAGAACATATCGGCATAATGCAGACTTCTTTCCATATCAACGCGCGTAATCGCGGTCAAGCTGGCGCAGCGACCCCAAAGGGAAGGCTCAGGTTAAGGTTCAGGTTGAGTTTTTCGAAAACGACGCAAAGGTCAGGTTGATTTTTTCTAACTAGAACTTCGAACAGTCTCAACCTCAACCTTAACTTACTTCGGGACGGTGAGGGCGACGAACAGGTTGTTTTCTCCTCTGCGGACGAGAAACAGAGTGTTTTTTGCGGTTTCTGTCTCGGTAATCTTCTTTTGAAAATCGTCTGTATCCGCAACCGGAGTTTGGTCGATCTGCAAAATGATATCGCCGCGGCGCAGCCCGGCATCATCGGCGTTGCTGCCGGGCTCCACGGACTTGACCATCACGCCTTCCGGCTGCTTTAGTCCAAGGCTGCTTACAGTTTGACTTGGAAGGCTCTGAACCAAAAGACCAAGCTGTGCTTTCTCCACTCTAGGCGCTACGACTTTTGTCTCTTGCGACTCGCCGACCGTCGCAGGAATTGGTATTTGTTTTCCTTTTCGCACGACCTTTAGTTCGACATCGCGGCCGATCTTTGTCCGAGCGACTAAAATCGCCAGTTCGCTGGCTCCGGCGATCGTCTGGCCGTCATACTCAATAATCACGTCTCCCTTTTCGAGGCCTGCCAAGTCCGCCGGCCCCCCGCCCGTTACCTCAGCTACCCATGCGCCGCCGCTTTTTTGCAATCCAAGGGACGCGGCGATTTTGGGTGTGACCGGCTGGACGGCAATACCCAACCAGCCCCGCGTGACTTGCCCTCTTTTCTTTAGTTCGGGAACAATGCGTTTAACCAGGTCTATGGGAATGGCAAAGCCGATCCCTATATTAGCCCCGGTTTCCGTTGCGATTGCTGTGTTGACTCCGATCACGCGTCCTTGCAGGTCGACCAGGGGGCCTCCTGAATTGCCGGGGTTAATTGAGGCGTCAGTTTGGATGAAGTCATCATAGGGACCGGCGCCAAGCCGGCGGCCTTTAGCGCTGACAATTCCGGCGGTCACGGAGTTTTGCAAACCGAACGGGCTGCCGATGGCAATCACCCACTCGCCGACCGCCAACTGTGCTGATTCTCCCAGCGGGATAGGGGCTAAATCGGTGCCGGCATTGATCTTGATCAGTGCCACGTCGGTCTTTGGGTCGCGGCCTACGACGTTAGCTTGAAACTCTCTACGGTCCGACAGTTTGACGGTGATTCGTCGAGTATTTTCCACGACGTGATTGTTCGTCAGAATATGCCCTTCACGATCGATGA
Source organism: Binatia bacterium (assembly GCA_050735975.1). Classification (GTDB taxonomy): domain Bacteria; phylum Desulfobacterota; class Binatia; order UBA9968; family UBA9968; genus DATMBL01. The sequence continues at coordinate 18,376 of JBOHVS010000221.1, forward strand.
TGAAGCCGGACCCGAGACCGCGCTGCTGAAACCCCGGGCGCGGCAGGCTCTCATCCAACAACGAGCCCTGAGAATCCTCTTCGACGGAAGGACGATCAAAACTCGATTGAGGCGACGACGTTGCCTGCAATGCGGTGGAGATGTTGACGACGGAAGGAGCGAGCTTCTCGGCGACTGCGACGAACTCAGGCGGCCACGCAACCGGTCGCTCGACTCCAGGCGGAGTCGATTTATTCTGTGCCGGTAGATACGTTCCCGCAACAAAGCCGATCAGCAGCGCGAGGAGGCAAAAGAGGAAGACCGAGCCGAGTTGCCCAACGTTATTTTTCGGTTCCTCCTGCGTCATGGAGCCCATCCTAAACGTGACGGATTGTTTGCGGAACTAAACTCTTGCAACGCAACCTCTATGCCAAACAATTGTGGATTGATTTTGCCCTTCTGTCCTGAATCTGGAATATAAACCTGGAGTGTTGTCCCGTCGTTGAGACGCCAGTTCAACTCCATCAGAGAAGCGTAGTTGAAAAAACGACAGCGGCGGTGTCTTGGCCCCTACAGAGAAATCATTAGTTTACCTACTAGCCGGGACTTGGAAATTGCTCAAAGACGAACTAAAAGACAAACAATGCTAAGTGCGGTTGGTGGCGGGTTGTCTTTGGCCCTCTTCACGCTCCGCCGCTGGAGTTTTTGTAAGGCCTCGGTCGGGAGAGGGCGGCAGCAATATTCCACGGACTCGTATATTATGTATTGAGTCTGATTCAAGATGGTTGCATCATCAGAACACGCCCGGCCGCAGGGCGTCTTGACTATGAGTCGAGAAACCACTCCTAAAATACCGGCTAAAACATTTTGCCCTTTGCCTTCGGACGAAAAGTTTCTGACTACTCTGTCTGAAGGACTGATTGAAGCTGTCTTCTTAGTCGAGCCGGGGTTGCGCTCGGTGGCTTATTTTAACGCTGGAGCGGAAGCGCTTTTTGGTTACCCCGCTGCCGAGATTGTCGAGCAAACAACGGAGCGACTTTTTACGGTCCGATCCTCTTTTGAGCGCCTCTATCAACTGGCTGTTTCTGAAATCAACCAGAACGGCTTCTGGCGGGGCGAATGGGAATACCGGCGTCGCGGCGGCGGGCATTTTACCGCGGCGACGACCGCAACCTTGGTTCGACGCGACGCCGGGTCGTACCTGACGTTAGTCGTGCGAGAAATCAGTAACCGCAAGGAAACGGAGGACGTGGTTCATCACGTGAACCGGCACGTTGCGGAGCGCGTCACTGAAACAACGGCGGAGGTCGTCTCTCCAACACAAAAGATCGAGAACAAGGAGGCGCAACGGGAGGAGATAGCGCGCATACACATGGCTGCAATCGGTGCGGCGGCTGCCATGTTGGCTCATGAAATCAAAAATCCTCTCAACGGCATCTCCACGACAGTGCAATTGTTGCAAAGGTCCTTGAGCAAGACCGAGCCGACGAAAGAGAGGATGCTGGCTGCCGTTCGGGACCTCGAAAACGAGATCTGCCGCCTTCAGGCCCTGCTGGGAGATTTTCAAACCATTTCGGCGCCGCAGAGATTGAGTCTCCGATCGGTCGACTTGGCTCAACTACTGCGCGAAGTGAAGGCACTGACCATCGAGGAATGTAAAAAGAACAAAATCGAGGTCAGGGTGGACAGTGAGGCTGACTTACCTCTCGTCGAAGGCGACCCTGACAGACTGAAACAAGCATTGCTGAACCTGATCAAAAACGGTTGTGAGGCTATGCCCAAGGGTGGCGCGCTCACCCTCAAGGGCTACGTCTCCGGTAAGCAAATTTGCCTCGATGTCACAGATACCGGAGAAGGCATTCCCGAAGGAATGCAGATTTTTGACCTATTTACTTCGACAAAACCTGGAGGCACAGGGCTCGGCTTGGTTATAGTGCAGCAAATCATACTGGCCCATGGAGGCGGGGTAAGTTTCTCGAGTGAGCCGGGTAAAGGCACGACCTTTCAGCTGACATTTCGCGGTGCCAAAGAATCGCGGAGCTGACGCGTTCGCGATTGCGGAAATCTCAAATAGCCGGTCAAACTGTTTAATCCGTTCAAGCGGTTCAAATCGTACGATTCGCTCAATTCGTTAGACTGCTCATAAACGCCTTGAACTTTCTGAACGGGTTGAACTGCTTGAACCCTCAGCGCATCAGGTTGTTTTGACGGCGAACGCCTGGGGGCTTATGGTACAGACCGCCCCCGGTTCTTCTATCAGCAGCACCAGGCTCTCGTTGAGATACAGCTGGTAATGGACCCCGTCTTGGCTGGCATACCCCGCCATCAAATCTTGACCGATGATGAGTCGTCCGAGGCGCGGGTCGACCAGCACTCCCCCTTCGATCGTGGCTTTGTACACACCTCGCATGCACAGGCTCCGCAGGTGCTGGAGTTGCAGCAAGTCGCTACCCGGATAACGGCGGAACAGCCCGTTATAGAGAACAGGAGATAGAGCAAGGGCATACGGTCCTCGGAAATCCTTGGCGTCCAAAATATTCACGGCCGCCACGACATCCTCGAGAGCCTGGTCAATATTAGCCCAGTCGCCTCCGGCGTGATGATTGTGCCCAGGAACGTTCAGCAGTCCCGGCAATTGGAAAGCCGGTTGACCGTGGTAGACAAAGTCTTCTTCTCTTTTCGCGACGGCTTCCGCCGCGGTTACTATAGGGGTCAGATTCAAAGGCTGCCCCATGTCCTTGTGGGCAGCAATACGGCGGATGCTGAGGCTGAAGCTCTTTCGCAGCATCGGCACGGACATGGCCCGGCTCATTACCGCTCCGGCTTCCTCCGGCTCAGGCTGCCGGCAATAGTCATCGTTACCCACCTCGACCGCAGTGAGTCCGACCCCATGAGGGCCCTCCACATCGAGAAAGCGCCGGCCTGTGAGCATGTCACGGGCAGCATTCATCGCAGCTTCGTCGATCTGTTTCCAGATTTCTTCGCTGAACGGCGCTGCCTGACGATTTAAATAGGTCATCGTTGCTCACTCTCCTTTCATCGTACCGACCGTGAAGCCCATACGGCGCGACCCTCTTGTTTGTGCCTGCGGCTCGCCTCTTGGTGCTTTGTCTGAAAGTTCCTCGCTTTCTTCAATCTCGACAATCGGTTTGTTTTGGAACAGGTAAGTACGCAACTTCTTGTCGAATAATGGCTCGTGCCGCCGCAGCCATTCCAGCACCATGCTGGCGTGCTCGATTTCTTCTTCCATATTGTGTAGCAGAACGGATTTCAGATCAGCGTTCTCGGTAGCGTCCGCGCGTTGGCGGTACCAGTCGACAGCCTCCAATTCCTCTTGCAACGAGACAAGCGCGCGGTGCAGATTTTTTGTCTCGGGAGAAAGCTTTTCCTCTGCTTCGTGATATCCTTGACTTGCTACGGCCATTGGCGCTCCTTTAAATTTATGTAGCGCGCTGGAGCGCGCTAGTTTCTGTTTGCCTCAAAATTCGACACACATCCGCCCAGACTTCCCACGGACATGGGCGGTTTGTCTCATTGAATGCCGCTGTGGTGAACGGGGTGGAGCGCCCTGTGAAAAAGTTCTCCGTAGGGCGCCGATATTGGAATCGCAGCAACAACGATTCGCTGTCGTGGGATGAGCAAAATCAATACCACCAATGCCGCCTAACTTTGGCAAAGAGCCTGTATCTAAAGCAGGAATGTTTGCCGTGCGCGTCCTAAAAACAGGACAGGCAGCGAACGAAGGCCGTTTATATGCGCTCAGGTTTTGTAAACTGCAACGTTAACCTGCTGGCATGCGCGTTGCAGTTTATTTTTTTGCGTCGAGAATCATTTAGCTAAAGTTGATGGCTTGCGGGTGTGGAGGCGCGTGGGAAGGAAGTTCAGCGGGTCGGAGCCAATAACCTGACACGATTTCAAATTTTCAAGAAGGGGGTAAAAGAATTATGTATCTATCGCGCATTACGTTCCACACTCAGCCTGGGAAAACGCAACAAGTGGAAGAAAGGCTCATGACGCTTCTTCACTGGGTTGAGGGTGCTGGCGGGTCAAGACCGCGGGTACTGCGGACTCACTACGGTTCTCCGGGCGCGCCGGACCTGGTTTTTGAACAAGAAGTACCGGATCCGAGCTCGCTCGAAACTCAGATCAAAACAGTAACGGAAAACGGCGAGTTCCAGCAGTGGGCGAAACAGGTATCGGAATTATTGGAGCACTCCGCGAAACGCGAGCTGTACGCGATAAGCGGCGGTAACTCATAACCATCCGCGTCGCAAAGGCTACGGCTGCAAGTTACGAGCTACTCAGATCGACACGAAACCGCAGCATGGGGATCGAAATTCCGATCAGACGCGTCGATGAATCCAGGCGGCCCATCGGCCCTGAGATCCAGCAGTGGCTGCTGAATCGTCAGGGCCTTGAATCATCCGACTTTTACTCGTGCATTTCTCCTATGTCGCTATCGAGTTCCCGCTCATTTACAATCAGGCCTTCAGACTCCCGCTCGCGCGCTGCTGATCGTTGCCGCTTTTCTCGCGCCGTCGCACAGTCGATGCACAGGATAGCGGTAGGGAGAGCGCGAAGACGTGCCGCCTTGATCTCACCTTCGCACCAGGCGCACTGTCCGTAAGTGCCGCCCGCTATCCGTTCAAGCGCCGCGTTAATTTGCTGTATCGTTTGCTGATCTCGGTCGGTTAGACGGCTTGTCAACCGCGCGATGCGGTCTTTTTGCGCATTCTCCTCAATTTCACTTTCACGCTCTTCGATAATAGCCGCGGCCGCCTGTTGGCTTCCCGCGACACCCTCAAGCAAAGATGATCGTCTTCGACGCAATTGGGCGGCGAGTTCTTCGAGTAGTTTGTTGTTCATGGTCATCCTCCCTTGTTGTCAGTGGTTCCTGTCCGGTTCGAAAGCGCTATGCAGCTGTCATTTCACGTCGCCCCGTTCGCTCGCTAAAGCGCGCGTTGATCGAGTCCCAATTGACGTTCGAGAAAAACGCCTGGATGTATTTTGGACGCGCGCTCGGTTTGTAATCCAGGAGAAAAGCGTGCTCCCAAACATCCATCACGAGCATCGGCTCGAAACCGGATGGGACTCCGTCCTGGTGAAGCGCGATCCAATGATTCGAGAGCTGCCCGGTCCTGGGATCGCGATAGAGAATCGCCCAGCCGACCCCCCGCATCTCACCGACCGCCGTGAAGCAGTCTTTCCATTCGCCGTAGTCGCCAAAATTATCCTCCAAAGCTTTCTTAAGCCCGCTCGAAGGTTCGCCTTTTCCGTTCGGTGCCAGGTTCTCAAAATAGTATTCATGGAGGACCATCCCGCCATACTCAAAACCCAAGCGGCGGGTGAGCTCGGCATACTCGGGATTCGTCCCCCGCGCCTGCCCCTTCGAGGCCCTGTCTTTAAGCTCTTCGAGCAAGAGGTTGGTGTTTTTGACGTAGCCTTGGTAAAGCCCGAAATGCATCTCTAACGTCTGATCGGAAATACCTTTGAGGCCCGACAGTGAAAAGTCTCTCGCCTTGTAAGTTGGATTTGCCATAGCACAACTCCTTTTAGTTTGTTGATCCGTCTCGGCGATAATTTGCCGCGCCGAAATGTTTCAGGGTTTGTGCGCAAAGACGATGCCAACAACGAAGTGGGCCGGATCGCTGAAAAAGTTGGCAAATCTGAAAACGATAGCTGCATCCGTCCCGCAATCGAGACGTTACTAACATCCTCGAGATCACCTATAGTTGCAGAGTCGAGAACAAGGCCCGCAATGCAGGTTAAAGTTAGGAAAGTCGACAGATTTTCGCCCGGATAGTAGTCCGAAAAGCAGGAACCTACGGGCGACGTTTGTTGCGAAAGCGGGACGAACTTCTTGCTGCCGCTGTGACCGGTTTATCGATTACCGATGGCCCCTTTCTTGCTCGATTCACTTAGCTTAGCTAGTCTCGGAAGACTATCTTTGCGATATTACAAGCAACGGTTGTGAGGGAGGCGAGATGTTAACTGTAGCCGGGATCTTTACGTCGAAAGAAGAGGCGGAGCTGGCGAGGGAGCAATTACAGTCGGTGGGATTCGCTGAGAAAGATCTGATTCTTCTCGCTCCTGGAGCTTCTCAGAAAGACGTCGATGCGGTGCCGACTGAGGACGCCGAACAACCCGGTATGGGCAAGGCGATCGGTAGCGTCGTCGGTGGGGCCGTCGGGCTGGCCGGCGGGGCTGCGATCTCCAATCTAATCTTGCCGGGCGTGGGGCCCGTTATAGCGATCGGCCTGGGCGCGGGGGCGCTTGGCGTTGGCGGCGCAGTGGCCGGGGGAGCCACCGGAGGAGCACTGGAGAATTTACTAACGCGAGGCCTGCCGAAAGATGAAATCTTTTTGTACGAGGATGCGCTCCGGCAATGCCGTACGGTCCTGATCGCGGCTGCAGAGGATCAGCAACAGGTCGACCGAGGACACCATATTATGGAGCAGAATGGGGCGGAGAGCCTTGACGCCGCTCGCGAGAAATGGTGGATCGGCCTCCGCGATGCGGAAGAGACGCAGTATGCCGCGCCGGATGAAATTTCTAAGAACAATGAGCAGATCTATCGCTGCGGCTTTGAAGCCGCTCTGGAGCCTGAATTCCGCGGTGTGTCTATCGACCAGGCGGCGAACAGCTTGCGCGAGCGCTATCCAAACTTCTGTGACCAAGAGTCGTTTCGCCGCGGGTACGAAAGAGGCCAGAGCTACTTCTCAAACCTCGACGCCAGTGCTGAAAGTCGAACGGAACAGAAGGCCAATCGCGTGAGGGATTACCAACGATGAGGACGCAAGATTCCGCCACACAAGGTGGCTGAGTTGGTCCAGTCCGGTGTTTAAACGTTTCTTTGGACAGTACGAAACCGTTCGTAAAGTGGTCGTCGGCATTCTGGGATTGAGCGTCATTTTGCTAGGCGCTCTAATGGTTTTCTTGCCTGGTCCTGCGATCATCGTTATACCCGCTGGCCTCGCAATCCTTGCCACTGAATTCGCATGGGCGCGAATGATCCTGACCAGATTGAAGAAAAAACTGCAATGGCGCGCTAATGGTAAAACGGCGACGGATGCTGAGAAACGAGACGGGAAAGGAATGACATGCAAGCAAGAAGTGAAACAGCAATAAAAAACGACTTGGCCGAAGCGGAGGACCTCAACGTTTCAAACCTACTGGTAACGAAGTCAGAACGCGCGCCGGCAACTCAGTCACCTTCGTTGGAACAAGAAAAGTTGGGAGCACACATTGCAAAAACGGCTGCCCTGGGTTTGTTGGGATGTCTGGCTGTTACTGCGGCCATCCTGGCAGGGTGGCGGCTCTTGCTCAAATTTCGCTGGCTTGTCGAACGATAGCAACTTGGCGGAGGAGAGCGCGGTCAGAAAAGTTTATGGGTATCGATGGTCACTTTCAACGGGAGATGGTCCGAAGCGATTCGCGTGAGAGGTGTAAGATAACGCTGGACCTTGACGAGCGATTTCAGCGGCTTTACCCATACGCGGTCATGGGCGAGAAAGGGAAGAACGGCAGGGAAAGTAGCGAGAGTGGGGGGTTTGCCCAAATGCTCATGGATGAGGCTAATGGATTGCCGCAGGGGAAACCATTCGTTGTGATCCATGATGAGGAAAACAGGAGATGAGTCGTTTTCGGCTAACGCAACCAGCAACCGTATTACCTGGTAACGGCGCTCGGCGGCACTAAGGCCGAGGTGGGACACGACAACCCGGACAAGCCTGCCGTTGATTTGGACCGTAGCATCGATCGCTCCTCTGGGTTCTCGTCCTGGCACGCTTATATCCAAACACCGGAAATCGGTAACCGGGTAACGGCTCAGCAAAACGTTACCGTATTCGCTGTTGTGTTTCGTTATTGTCGGTCCCGGAGTGGCCAGCAGCCCGGTAGCATCCGCCAAGTATTTCATCTGCAGGGACTCTACTCTGCCGTTTGATTCGGAACTCACTTCTTGCAGACCGGCAATATCCGGCTTTAGCGCCTGAATAATTCGGGCGATCCGTGTGGGATCGCGGCGACCGTCCAAGCCGACGCATTGGTGAATATTGTAGCTCACGACCGAGATAAGCGATTTTGTTGGCACGAAACTACTTTCTCAAAGTACCTGGAAACCTTCCGTTGCAATCGGCTCTTGCAAATCCGGAGCCTCTCGATTTGTGTATGCTCGCCGAGCCCAATCGGGGTATAAATCCCTTAGACTACGAGGACGCTCCACGATTCGCTTTTTTAAAAACACTACCGCTGGCTTGATCATACGTCGCCAAACCGCGATTTTGTAATAGGAATACAAAGAACCTTGTGTCTTATGGTGGCGGCAATCAGAAAGGTTAGGAGTGTCGAGCATCTGTTAATTTTTGGGTGCGCTGTTTTACTGGCATGCCCTTTGCTCGTTGTCTTCCTGGAGACCCTGTATAGCAGCTCGGAACAATTTTAGCTTCCCCTCGGGGCTGGACCCGAAAGCTTTTTCGGAACTTTCGGATTATTCCGGGTTGCGTAAGACTTTTGAAGGAGAATAGTGCCATGTTGATCTCTCGTGACGAAATAGCTCGTCTGGGTCAATTAACTAGCGATCACGGTATCATCAGCGCTTACATCAAAATCGATCCTAAGTTTAGGCATTTTCGAACGCACCATCTGACGCAGTTCAAGAGCGCAATGAAGCTGGCCGAGCGCAGGCTGCAATCATCACGCTGGCTCGATGCGCTAAGACGCGAAAGCGACAATGTGCTGGAATTTCTCGACCGTTGGACTCCGCACGGGCGGGGCCTGGTCATTTTTTCTAGCCTGCCCGGAGAAATTTGGCAACAGTTTGAGCTAGAGGTCGCCGTGCCCAGCTTTGTCGATATCGATACGACTACTAAAACGGGGATTTTGACCCGGCTTGTGGATGAATATCCCAGATTGGCTGTTGTCGTGGTTCAGAGGGACGCGGCAACGATATATATTTCTGAACAACGGATCGTCGAACAAGCGGAGAAACTGAAAAGCATTGTGCCGGGTCAACATCGGCAAGGCGGAACGGCGCAAGCTCGCTTCGAGCGGCACATTGAGTTTCACGCCAGCGAGCACCTCAAGAGAATTGTCGATGAAGTCAAGGCTTTGAACGAAAGCCGTCCTTTTCGATGGCTCGTCGTTGGGGGAGCTGAAAGGTCGGTGAACGAGCTTTTGGCTGCGTTGCCTGAGTCGATTGCTAACAAAAACATCGGCACGTTTCCCGTCGACTTCAAGCACGAAACCGAAGATGCGATCTTGGCGCGCGCCCGGGCTTTGGCGGAACAAAACGAGCGTAAGACGGAACTACAACTAGTGCAGCAAGTTCTGGAGGCTACTGAGGCAGGAGATCGAGGCGCAACAGGCAGGGTCGATACGCTTCAGGCAGTCTCAGAAGAGAGGGTCCATACGCTTGTGGTGAGCGAAGGGTTATCAATCAACGGTTCCGCATGCGAGCAATGCGGTCACTTTGACGCAAAGGAGTTCGACTCGTGCCCGCGGTGCGGAGCCGAGAGCGCCAAAAGGGACATTACCGATCGCGTCCTCGAAAAAGCTTTTCTGACCGGAGCCCATGTCGAGACGATTTACGGCGAGGCGCGAGAACGGCTCACCAACGAAGGGAGCGGCTTAGGCGCCTTGCTCCGCTATTAAAAAAACTTTGGAAACAACCAATCAGGTTCCCAAGAGAATCCGGGCCGGGTCTTCAACAAGCCCTCTGATGTGCTTCAGAAAGGTCACCGCTTCGCGGCCATCGACAATGCGGTGATCATACGTCACGGCTACATACATCATTGGACGGACCACGACTCGGCCGTTCCGCACGACGGGACGTTCTTGAATGGCGTGCATACCGAGAATGCCGCTCTGAGGCGGGTTGATGATTGGCGTGGACAAAAGCGATCCGTAGATTCCTCCGTTGCTGATCGTAAATGTCCCTCCCTGTAGCTCATCCGGTTTGAGCCGGTTTTCCTGCGCGCGCCCCGCGAAGTCGGCAATCGCCCGTTCGATATCGGCGAAGCTCAGCCGTTCGGCGTTGCGGAGCACCGGCACAACCAGTCCCTTGCCGCCTCCCACGGCTACGCCGATATCGAAGAAATTGTGGTAGACGATGTCTTCGTCCCTTATCTCAGCGTTGACTTCAGGAATGAGTTTGAGCGCTTCGACCGCCGCTTTGACGAAAAAAGACATAAAGCCAAGCTTCACATTGTATCTTTCTCTAAAAGAGTCGCGATAACGATCGCGCAAATCGATGACCGCGGACATGTCGATCTCATTAAATGTAGTAAGAAGCGCCGCCGCCTGCTGTGCCTGCACCAATCGCTCCGCAATGCGTCGGCGCAACGGCGTCATTCGGACGATTGTTTCTTCACGGCCGCCTGGTTCTCCAGCTTGGCTTATCGCGCTCCTTGTTTCCGTTTCTTCCGGACGATCACGGTAAGGTTGCCGAAACCCGCGTGCCGGGTCAGGGGCTGGCTTTGTCTGCCGTTTGGCATCTTCTCGTGCCTGTCCGGCGGTTTGCCGTATGGCTCGCGGCTCCGGTTCATCGTCGGCGCTGAAAGCCGCCGCCGCGGCGGGTTTCCCGCGAAAGCCTTGTTTAGGGCGCGGACTTCCCATTGCCTCACCCGCGTCTTCCGCCTCCTCGCTCGATTTATCTCTCGCTTCATCTTTTTTTGCGTCGGGAATGATTTCCACCCGCTCCGGCGATTCTGGCCTCAGCTTTTCCGTTGACGTTTCGTCGGTTTTTTGGGGAAAGGGCTTTATTTCTCCGTCGCGGCTCTTCGCTTCGTCTTTCGCGGGCTGGGTTGCGACTCTACCTTCCTCCAGATGTCCGATAACCTCACCGACTCTCGCGCTGTCGCCGGTCTGCTTTAAAATCTTTGTGATCGTCCCTGATTGCGGGGCCGAGATTTGGACGGTAGCCTTTTCGGTTTCGATAACCACGATCTCTTCGTCGCGCTCGACATGATCACCCTCCGATTTCAGCCACTCGCCAATCGCGACCTCGCTGATCGATTCGCCGACCTCCGGGATTTTCAACGGTATGGGCATAACTGACTCCTTGGCTTTCGGTGCAAGCCGATGGATTGAGCTTAACGACTCGGCGACTTAAGAATCTGGCGCAAAGGAGGCTGTTAGCAGCCGGGATTGCTGCTCCCTGTGCATTCGCGACGATCCAGTTGCGGGACTCGCCGAGCGCTGCCTGCAGATCACGGATAATGGGCGACGATCGAATATCTTGCCGCGAAATCTCCCGTTGAGATAAGGCCAAGCGCCCATGTTCTCGGGCTCTTCTTGCACCCAGAACACGGGTGTGTTGTCGCCATAACGTTCTAGCGCCGCACGAAGCGCCTCTTCTTGCAATGGATACAGCTGCTCAATCCTCAGTATCGCAACATCGTCGTAACTCGCCTCCCGGCGCCTGTTGTCGAGATCATAATAGACTTTGCCGGCGCAAAGGATCACTCTCCGCGTCGATTTTGGCTGGTCCCGGCCATCGGGGATGATGGGCTGAAATCTGCCTTCAGCGCACCCTTCCAGGCTTGACACGGCGTGTGGGTGCCGCAGCAGGCTTTTGGGAGTCATGATCACCAGGGGTTTGCGCCATTTGCGCAGCGCTTGGCGTCGCAAGCAATGAAAATACTGGGCCGGTGTCGTCGGATAGACGACCTGGATATTGTCTATGGCGCCTAACTGTAAAAAACGCTCCATACGCGCGCTGGAATGCTCCGGCCCCAGTCCTTCAAGCCCGTGCGGCAAGAGCAACACCACGCCGCTCAGCCTTCGCCACTTTTCCTCCGCGGTGGTAATGAATTGATCGATGATGACCTGGGCTGCATTGACGAAGTCTCCGAATTGGGCCTCCCATAGAACCAACCCGTCGGGGCAGTCGAGACTGTAACCATACTCGAAGCCCAGGACGCCAGCTTCCGAAAGCGGGCTGTTATAAATCTCTACCGGCGCTTGCTCTGGTGAAAGGTGTTGCAGCGGAATATAAAGACGACCGTTATCGAAATCGTGAAGAACTGCATGACGCTGGCTGAAAGTGCCCCGGGCGGCGTCCTGTCCCGACAAGCGGATTCGAACTCCTTCGGTCGCGAGACTGGCGAACGCCAGAGCTTCCCCAGCCGACCAATCCAAAGGCTTCTTGCCTTCAGCCATCTGGCGCCGGATCTGAACGGCTCGTTCGAGCTTCGGATGAAGAGTAAAGTTCGCCGGCAGTCGCGTCTGGGCGGTGAGTAACGCAGTGAGACGGGTTTTTTCTACAGCAGTGCCGACCTCCTCTGCTTCGGCTTCCGGACCGCCGTAATAGCCGGACCATAGTCCGCCAAAGCTTTGCGGCTTCGGGATTGAATCTTCCCGGCGGGCCAGCGCGAGCTCTGTTTCCAAGGCGTCGCGCCGGTCGGTTACCATCTTATCCGCCGCTTCCTGAGTGAGATCCCCTTGCGCAAGCAGCTGCTGGAGGTAAGCCTGGCGTAGAGGTTTCTGCTTTGCGATTGCTCGATAAAGCGCGGGTTGTGTGAAAGTCGGCTCGTCTCCTTCGTTGTGTCCGAATCGCCGGTAGCAATACATGTCAACCACCACGTCCCGTTTGAAGCTGTGCCGAAAATCCATCGCAAGCTGAACCGCGCGAGCCACGGCTTCCGGATCGTTTCCGTTTACGTGAAAAATCGGAGTCTCCAACATCTTGGCCACATCGGTCGCATACGTGCTGGATCTTCCTTCTTCCGGCGCGGTGGTAAACCCGATTTGATTGTTAATGATGACGTGAAGGGTTCCTCCGACGGAATACGCATCGAGGCGACTCAGGTTGAGCGTTTCCTGGACGACACCCTCGCCGGCGAAGCTGGCGTCGCCGTGGATCAGAAACACCATCCCGCGTTGCCGCCCTTTGTCGCCAACCCGGTCCTGTTTGGCCCGCATGCGACCTACGGCGACGGGATCGACAAACTCGAGGTGACTTGGGTTGAAACACAGAGAAAGATGTATCATGCGGCCGGACGCGGTCTGATAATCGTTACTGTACCCGAGATGATACTTGACGTCTCCGTGGACGGCTTGAGTGGAAGAGGCGGGATCCTCGAATTCCCGGAAAATTTCCCAGCGCCGTTTGCCGATGATATTGGCGAGTACGTTCAGCCGGCCCCGATGCGCCATCGCGAGGACGATCTCTTGCAGGTTCTCCTGCGCAGCCTTCTCGATGGCAAAATCCAGGAGAGGGAGCAGGCTTTCGGCGCCTTCTAGAGAGAAGCTTTTTGCGCCGACGAATTTTTTCCGTAGGAATTCTTCAAACGTAACGGCGTCCGTCAGCCGGGTGAAAATTCGAAGACGCTGCGCCCGACTGAGCGCGAGTCGATTTTCGTCCCTTTCAATGCGCTCCTGCAACCAATGCCGGATCGATGCATCTTCGATGTGCATGAACTCGATGCCGATAGACCCGCAGTATGTAGTCTTCAGGCGCTGAACAATCTCTCGGAGCGTGCGCGGCCCGCTGAGTCCGAGAAACTCAGCCGGAAATAGCTTCTCTATGTGGACGCCGGTGAACCCGAAGAATTCCGGATCGAGTTCCGTTATATGTTCCTTCCGGAGATTGAGTGGATCTATGCGTGCTACTCTATGACCGAAAGTCCGATAAGCATGGATCATCGCGTTGAGTTGGTCTTGAAGTGTCGACTCCAGGGGCGCTGGGATTGGCTGCTCTTTTCCGTTCTGCTCAACAGAAGGACGCAATCCATCGCTATTCTCTAATTTGGCAAAATAGCTTTGCCAATCAGAAGGCACGGCAGAGGGCTCTTTTAGGTATGCGGCGTAAAGTTCTTCGACATACGCCAGGTTTGCCGTATTTGTCAGTCGATCCATTTCCAAGGTTTCGCCGAGTCCGTCCGAGATCCACGAATTATTCATTCAGCCATTGTCGGTAACGCCACGCCGGGTTTGTCTACGATTTGGACCGTGGTCGCCTGTGTCCCCCTTTCGCCCTGCTCTTCGGCGAAACGTACTCCCGTTCCGACCGCCAGCCGGCTGAAATCGTTATTGAGAACGCTATTGCGGTGGAAGTAAATTTCCCGACCATCGGTCGTCTTGAGGAACCCATAACCTTTTCGGCGAAACAGCCTGACGACGACGGCGCCGAGCTCGTTCTCAGGATGTCTCTTGATATCGCCTCTCTGCTGTTCGACGAGTTTTTGAAGCTGCCGTCTCGCCGTGGCGAACGCGTTCCTCACTACCGTGGAAATATCGTCATGAAGACTTCCTTCACCCGGCTCCCGTTTAACGACCAACTCATGGCCCGGGGGAACGGTCAGATCGATTCGTACCCTGTAAGCGTTACCTGATTTTTGGTGTTCATGCCGTTTCTCAATCGCAACCCGGCATGCCATAACGTGATCACAGAAGCGGTCAAGCTTCTCGGCATTCTTATAGACAAGCCTCTCTAGCTTTTCGGACTTTGGAACATTGCGGTACGTAATCTCCAGCGGCAGCTTCATTGTAAATTTAAAGTCGTCTAAAGCAAGTGCGCGGCGCTGATCCAGTCATTTTGACGTTTCATGATGCTTTTTCATATGTTCAGTCGTTGTTGTCGGATAAACTCCCTTCCCCACATGCCCGATGCGTTCCCCCCGGGTGGATCCAATGGGCTGGAGCTGGAAGTTGGCTGTTGTCGCCTCTTCTCCGGCCTCGGCTTTCGGCATCGACAGAACCAACACCCCGTTTCCATAAGTTGCGTTTGCAAGATCTCCTCTCACTGGGTCGGGCAACGTGACTTCACGGCTGTAGGGCCCGATAGTCCACTCGTTCAAAATGAGATCGAGATAATGTTGGCCAGGGCTATGATCTTCCCCGTGAACTACCACTGCCTTATCCATAATCGTAATAGTGATGTCTTCAGGCGCCAGACCGGGCATTGGAGCAGTTAGAGTTATACGGTCGTCGCTGCGGTAAATTCTAACCGGAATTCGCTGAGCGGTAGTTTCCACTAAACACCTCACATGAATCGCAAAATTAGTTAAGATCACAAATAGGTTTCGCAAGGCATATGCCAATACTGCCTGCTTGAACATGCGCTTCCAATGGGAGGAGCTCGTGAGCCTCCGTCGCGCGCTGAGATCGATAGCGTCCCAATTATGAGAATCGGATAGAGTTCTCCGATGGCTTGGAGGATGTAAGTAGGTCTGAATCTCGGAACGAGCGTCATGGCGAATTCACCCTTTCTAAAATCACGTTTTCTATAATGACCCGCCTTCACTTTCCTCTTCATACTTGTCTCACTGTGGAAACGCGGCACCCAAACACTTCGCAACTACGGGACGGTTGCGCGCGTAAAACATGGTCATATCGGAGAGACCGCGAGTGGCATAAGTGTTGCTGGACTTGTTTTCGCGTTGAATGTCTCGAATTTTAGGGGGGACTATGGATCGAGAGCCGAATCAAGCCGAATCGCAGTCAGCCGAATTTGGGGTGGGTGAAACCGGATCTTTTCTTGACTTAGAGCGATTTCCGTTACAGAGCTTTCCGCTAGGTACCCATGCCGACTCGAATCAAGCGAGGGTCCGGGAAATAATGGGCGAGTTTGAGTTGGTGCGCGCGACCCTTGCCGATGCTATCCATACGTACCGGAAGTATGCGCTGGCGAAAGGCCGTCGAGCGCAGAGGCTCTTTCGTGAAGTGGACGAATGGATCTCTGTAGATGATTGGTCGTGGCCGTTTTCCTTCGTCAACATATGCGAAGTTCTTGAGCTGGATCCTGGTTACATCCGCACGGGCTTAAGACTGTGGCTTGAGCACGCTGAAGATCACACTCAAACGATGACCGCAGCGTAGGTTGCAGGCAGGAACTTAGTGTCGAGAGTTGCGTTCATCAATTGTGTTCCATCGCGCTTGGGACCCAAGATCCCCCGCGTGTCTAAAAATTGCCAAAAGCCTCTCGTAGGCCTGATTGGATTCACGATGTGACGTTTGGCGGGTTTTTATGTTGCCGCCCTGTTGATCATGTCCGGAAGAAAACCTTAAACGTTAATGTCCCGCAATGGAGAAAAACTTTGTCCCGAATGTGGGACAGAGGCTCATGGCGCGTCCTATTTTTAACACACACTAAACCGCCAAACGGGCTAACCTCCCGTAATTTACGCGGTTTTCGCATTGGCATGCGGTTTGCCAAAACTGTAAGATCCTGTAATATGCTGCAAACTTCTGAAGGGCCGGAAGGCGCTTGGCCCGTGAGCAGCTAGACGTGATGTTTCCAATCGTGAGCGATCACTAAGGTGAGTGCAACAATACTGATAGCGGAAGACGAATCCCTAAACCGGAAGAATATTGCCCAAGTGCTGGAAGACGAGGGCTACATAGTCTACCAGGCCGAGAACGGCACGGACGCTATTGACGCCGTTAACAAGCTCGATTTTGATCTCGTGCTGAGCGATTACAAAATGCCCGGCGTGGACGGCCTTGGCATTCTGCAGCACGTGCGCGATGTCGCCCCCCAGACGATGTTCATCCTTATGACCGGATTCGCTTCGGTCGACTCCGCCGTTAAGGCATTTCGCATGGGGGCGCACGATTATATTTTGAAGCCGGTCGTCATCGAAGATGTCTTGCAGAAAGTCGGCCGGCTCTTGGAGCGCAAAAGCTTGGCGTGGGAAGTTCAGATACTTCGCCGTCAACTCAACAACAATTCAGAGTTTGCCGGCCTTGTCGGAGAAAGCCGCGCCATCCAGGATATCGTCGCGATGACTGCGAAGGTGGCTCCGACAAACTCCAACGTGTTGATTACCGGCGAGAGCGGCGCCGGAAAGGAAGTCGTCGCGCGCAACATTCATTTACAGAGTTTACGAAAAGACAAGGTCTTCTTACCGGTCAATTGCAGCGCGATACCGGACACGCTTCTTGAAAGCCAGTTGTTTGGCTATGTCAAAGGCGCATTTACGGGCGCGGTGAGTTCTCAGGAAGGACTTTTTCAGCGCGCTCAGGGCGGCACGATTTTTCTTGATGAGATCGGTGAGATGCCGCTCAGTCTACAACCCAAAATTCTGCGGGTTATTGAAGACAAAGAAGTTCTCCCTATCGGCTCCACGCATCCCGGGCGGCTGGACGTCCGGATCATTGCTTCAACGAACCGCGACCTTCAGACGGAAGTCGCCGAAGGTAAATTTCGGGAGGACCTCTATTATCGGCTGAACGTCATTAACATTCGTGTTCCGCCGTTAAGAGAGCGGCGCGACGATATTCCTCTGTTGGTGGATCACTTGATCCGGCGTCACAACGCGGAAATGAAAAAAGCTTACAAGGGGGCGGGGAATGCAGCGCTGAAAATTCTCATGTCGCTGCCCTGGAAAGGCAACGTCCGCGAACTGGACAACGTGCTCGAGAGGGCAATGATCTTGGGCAACGGTGAATGGATTACGCCGATGGAGCTGCCGGAATGTGAAGTGCCGGAAGACAAAATCAACCTGTCGCTGGGAAATAACTTGCGAACAGCCGTGCAGTCCTATGAGAAGAGCCATATTGAAAACGTCCTGAAGGAAACTGCCGGAGACAAAACACGAGCCGCAGAGCTGCTGGGCTTAAGCCGTTCCTCCCTATATCGAAAAATGGAGAGCCTGGGTATTCACGACGATTCCTGAAATAGTCCTGGTATCTCCAATTGTCGTCGCCGGCGCCGAACCAGCCGCGAACCTCTGAACCGACGGCCTGTCATTTCGAGCTTAGCGAGAAATCCTTGTCCCGAGTCCACCGAGGGATCTGTTTTGTGTTGCGCGTCACCTGAACCTCAGCCTTGACTTCAATCTGCCGGGGAATGCTTTCGAACTGACGGATTCTGCTCCAACAACGGAGGAGGATTTGTATGCAAGCAGCCCCCGGTTATGGTAGGCTCGGCGTATTATTATATTTATTAGCATCTGCTGAGCTCCTCCCGAGGGTGACTTCAATTTGTCCAGCGAAGTGAAAAGTTTTCTTATTGACCAATTAGTCGCCTATGGCTAACAGGCCTGTCGGGCGTATGGCTCATCATATGTCTCGCGGCGCAGAGCCTTTTGGCAGCCATGGAAGTAGGGGTTCCCCGACCCCTATGATGCTCAATCTGCCGGTCCTTTATTGCGCCATGCTGACGCTTTCGTTGTTGGCGGGGTGCGCTTCACAAACTATGGCGCCTCCCACAAGAAAGGCGCATGGCATCCTTCACGTAGTGAAACCCGGTGAAAACCTGTTTCGGATCGGCAAGGCCTACGATGTCTCGTTCGAAGAGCTGGCCCGCGTCAACCGCTTGAGGGACGCCCACCGGATCCGGGCTGGACAAAAAATCTTTATCCCCCGCGCCGGCAGGCGGCTTCCCGTCGAGATCATTACTCCGAGGGAGGCGAAATTCGAATCGCCTGGCAATTCCGAAGCCCCCGAGCCCGTGAGCGACGGGTTTGTCTGGCCGGTGAGTGGGACGGTCAACTCACGATTCGGGCTTAGAGGCACAACAGTTCACGATGGCATCGATATCGCTGCGCCGGAAGGCACGCCGATTCGAGCTGTCGAGGCAGGGGAAATTATTTACAGCGACCAGCTCCGGGGCTACGGAAATCTGGTTATCGTGCGCCACGCGGGGGGCTTCGCTTCGGTTTATGCCCACAACCAAGTCAATCTGGTTAGAGAAGGTCAGACGGTTTCGCGGGGTGAAATCATCGCCAAGGTCGGCAGCACGGGAAGGGTCACCGGTCCGCACCTCCATTTTGAGATACGCAAAAATAATGTCGCCCAGGATCCGCTGCTTCATTTCCCTGAGTTTTCACATAATCCGTAGCTTGCTCGCGTAGCTTTGAACCTGACTGTCGAGAAGATGTCGATTGCAAGGCGGCGCGAGGGATCGCACCGGAGCGTACACGGGCAATACGTGAGGATGCGAGCCTGAAGCGACAACGACGCAAGCGACGCTTATCGACAGTCAGGAGTTGTGCTGGGGGATGGCATCGGATAAGGTGTCACCGAAAAATTGAGATTTTCTCAAGGACGAACGCGATGAAAGATCTGGCAAAGATCAGAAGTGATGTCGTCGGAAGTTTACTACGCCCGCCGGCTCTCAAAGAGGCGCGTCGGCGCTTCGACGACGGGGGGATGGGTTTGGAGGAATTGCGCGCCATCGAGGACGGGGCGATTCGCGAAGCCGTGGCGCTGCAAGAGCGGATCGGGTTGGCGGTCGTGACCGACGGTGAGTATCGGCGGCTTAACTTCCAGGACAGTTTCGGCGAGTCGGTGGCCGGATATGACGCGGGAAAGCCCAGTATCAAGTTCTATGAGAGGCGGGTTGAGGGAAGCCGGCCCTTGCAACGTTGGCAGATCCCGGACCGTGGCGAAGAGAAAGGAACCGCGGTTTCTCAACGACGGCCCGTGGTTAAGCGTTTAAGCCTCGTGCAAAATACGCCTTTGGAGGAGTACCGGTTTGCAACCGCCGTCGCGAAAAAGCCGGTCAAGACCACGGTCATTGGTCCGGATCGCATTGCGCAAAGATTCGATCACCAAAATTCGGCGACTATTTATCCGACGATCGATGACTTCATAGATGATGTGGTAAGGCTGGAACGTCGGATGATTCAGGGACTGATCGAGGCCGGCTGCCGCTACGTTCAGATCGACGCCCCGGGCTACACAGCCTACGTCGATCAGCCATCGCTCGGAGCCATGCGTGCGCGCGGCGAAGATCCCGAGGAAAACTTCAGCCGCTCTCTCAGGGCCGATAATCAGCTTCTCGAAGGTCTCGATAATGTGACTTTCGGGATCCACCTCTGCCGCGGCAATCAGCGCAGCATGTGGCACCGGGAAGGGACTTATGACGATATTGCGGAGCGGCTACTTAACGAGTTGAAACATGATCGGTTCCTGTTCGAGTACGATACACCCAGAGCGGGGGGCTTCGAGCCGCTGCGATTCTTGCCCAAGGGAAAAATCGTCGTTCTGGGGCTGGTGAGCACGAAAGTGCCGCAACTCGAGAACCTCGACGATCTCAAGCGGCGCATCGATGAGGCGAGCAACTACGTCCCCCTGGACCAGCTTGCAATCAGTCCGCAGTGCGGTTTCTCTTCGGACGTGGTGGGCAATCTCATCAGCGAAGACGACCAGAAGCGAAAATTGGAACTCGTAGTCGAGACCGCTCGCCAGGTTTGGGGTTAGCGCGACAGAATTCCCAGGAAGATGAAGGTTCCACCGGCTGATAGTAGAATCCGGGAGCATCACAGTGAGCGGATATGCCTCACTCACGCGGCCACCAGCTCCAACCGAAATACATCAACGTCGACTCCAGGTGACATGATGATATGATCCGGATTGCTTTCCGGAGGCGAAAAACCATCGAGAGCAAACAGGTTAGCATCCCACTCACCCACATCGGCGTCTTCCAACGGGTATGGAAGGTGCCAAACTCTTCCAGAGTATAATCTCCTGTTTTTTTCTGTATAAGCGAACAGCACGTATCTCTCTATAAGAAAGAAACCTAACGTACCGATTTCAGCTTGCCGACGGTTGGATAACGAACGATACACGAAGCCTGTCTCTAATCTCCGAGGGCTTCCATGCCGATGACTAGAGTAGCGTATGGCTTTCCTTTCGCTATTTGTTTCCGCCTGCATAGCTGCGTAGTAGTAAGGTAAATGAAAGAGTATTCTTGCGGCCTGTACGGCTAACCATTGATTCGCATCGAGAGAGTAGAACCAAATTCCAGGAATACCTCGATCGTCGTAAACGTAGGTCCTGAAGTTCAATTCCAGGAAATCTGAGACTCCAGGAAAAGTAGGGAAAAAACGCGGGCGGACATCTCTTATGAAGAAAGGCACTATTCCGAGATACGCTTTGCCGTGAAACGTGTCGACATAAAGGCCGGCCGGTAATGTGCGCTGTATCGCCGTAACGTCGTATGCCCAATGCAGGAAAAGCAGATCGCGCCATTTCTGAAACATCACCGGGCTGCCAAGCGGCCGGTCTCTGACTTGCAAGCGGACGAATGCTGATGGCTGGGCCGGGCGGCGCATCACGCTGCAGCCTGAAGGATTTCGTCGTAGTTCTTCGCCAGATCGGTTCGGATGAGCGCCGCAACGAAGCCTGGAAAGTCCTTGCGCCGCACGAGCTTCGTGAGGCCCGCTTCGACAAGCGCTTTGGCAGCCTGGACGGGGTTTGCCGCCGATATGCGCGCGCTCATCAGCAGAGCTGAATACAGCAGCTGAAACAGTGGGCCCGGATTGTCCTGAAGTCGAATGCCGATCTGTTGCGCGTAAGTCGTGCCGTGGCGATTGAGAAGCCTTTGATTCATATTTGCCACCGATGCCTCTTTGCGGAACTAATAATAGCAATTCGCATACCAGCCCTGGCCCTATTAAGAGATGGGCGGCTTTCAATGCAGAGGCGAGAGAAAGCAGCGGGCAAGGAGCACGGGGTAGGGAGCCGCCGACCTCTGACCTCTGATATCGCACGTTGCTCCTTACGGCTGTAATAATGCAGGCAGAACGATACTCGTAAAATCGATTAAGAAATGGATAACCATCGGCGCGACCAGGCTTCCTCGCCACAGATAGATGAGCGCGAAAATCACCCCTAAGATAAAGACAGTGATCGCGCCTGCCGTTCCTTGATATCCATGGCCCAGCGAGAAGATGAGCGATGCCAAAACCACTGCGGCGCTCGTTCGACCGATGACTGTTTTGAGCCGAAGAATCAGGTACCCGCGAAAAATAGTCTCCTCCACCACCGCCACCACAATCACCACAAGGAAGGCTCCCCACACCTGAGTAAGACCGCTTACATCAAAAAAAGACGGGCGTCTTGATGGAGCGGAAAAGCCTGCTTGCTGGAGGACACTTTCAAGCAGGTTTCCGCCAAGGAACACGGGCACGAACAAGATCAAGGCCCATGCGATGTCCCGTCCAAGATGATCGAAATTCCAGCCGACTCGCCGGACGGGCTCTTCATTACGCCAGATAAAGTAAAAGACCAAGCTCAACAATGCCAGATTGTTCAGGATCGAGGAAACCGCCACTTGCATGAAAGATAAACCGACCTGCCGGACCGTGAGGAACGAAACAGCCATGGACGGCACGATCAAGAATAGAAAAACCGCCACCTCGAGCAGTTGCACTTTTCGACCCGGTTCCTTATCGCTTTGTTCCAACATCAATTCGTCCTGGCACGGATCGTTGCCGACTGCGAAATCATCATGATTGCCCTTACCGTAAAAATGCCTCCGGCGGCTGTCAACCACTCCAACCGCCCGCACAACCGCGCCCATCTTCAGTTTCGCATCTTCAGATCGGCTCCGAAAGATAGTCGCTCAGAGTTTCGGCGTCTCGGCGGTGCGATTTCCTGCTCCGAATCTCAATCTGGACAAATTAGCTAATTTGGCTATAATGGCCATATGTCAACGCTGACATTTAGAAATAGTCGCGGCGAATTAGTCGATATTGCGACGGTTGCCGCTACTAAGGTTAAAAACGAGTTTGGCGCTATTCTAGAAAAGGCGACCCATGGAGGCGCCGTCGCGATTACCCGGCATGACACACCAAAAGCCGTGCTGCTCTCTTTCGATGAGTTCGAATCGTTGGTTAAAGCGCGGTCCCTTACATTGGACGCTCTCAGCGCCGAGTTTGACGATATGCTGGACCGCATGCAAACTCCCAAAGCGAGAAAGGGCATGGAATCTGCTTTCAATGCCTCATCCGGCAGGCTCGGCCGTGCTGCCGTCAAAGCCGCGCGTAAGCCTCGCTAGATCTTACTCTGCGGCGATCACACCGGTTCGCCCGCCACGGCTAGAACTTGAAATCCAACATGATTTCTCCGAGGCGGCCGCGCATCTACGTTCTTGCCGGCGTCAACGGTGCGGGTAAGAGCACCATAGCTGGCGCGGTCTTTCGCCAGAGCGGAGGCGATTACTACAACCCGGATGAGGTTGCCGGGCAGTTGATGGCGGATGACCCAACGCTGACGCAGATGGACGCCAACAGCGTGGCATGGCACAGTGGTGTGCGACTTCTCAGGCGGGCTATCCAGGAGCGCCTCAATTTCGCCTTCGAAACAACCTTGGGGGCCAACACCATTCCGCGGTTGCTCATGCAAGCCGCATCCCAAGGTATAGAAATTTACGTCTGGTACGTCGGTCTATCGAGCCCGGAGCTTCATATTGCGCGGGTTCAGACCCGTGTTCGCCGAGGCGGCCACGACATCCCAGCTGAGCGTATCCACGAACGCTACGAACGTAGCCGGCTCAATCTCATCGCGCTCCTGCCCCGGCTTACAGCATTGCGCGTTTACGACAACAGCCCGGATGCGGACCCCGCCGCCGGCCAAACGCCAATCCCAACGCTGGTACTGCACATGGTGCGGAGAAAAATTCTCAACCGGCGCAACCTTCCAGGCACGCCGGAATGGGCGAAGCCGATTGTCGCCGCCGCGCTCAAACTGGCCCAACGCTGACCTGAAAACGACGCTGTAGATTGCGGATGTGTTATTGTGCGTGTGTTTGGCTGCTTTTCCGGGATCCAAGTCGTGGGAAAAGGTAGATTATTTACCGCAGAGCCGCTGAGTTCGCAGAGGGTAGGTTAGATTCTTTTTAAGAACTGTTTCTGCTGTTTTCTCGGCGTGCTCAGCGTCTCGGCGGTGAGTATCTCCGTTCCAATAGCCTGCAGCCGTCAGGCACGCGTAAGAAGTTCCAGAATGTGGCCGTTCGGGTCGCGAAAATACACACCCCGGCCGCCTTTGCGTGAATTCAGCTGGCGGTTCTCCATGCTCCAAGGATCGCTGCCCCAGGGAATGCCCGCTTCTTGCACGCGCTTGAAGATCGTGTCGAACTCCTCATCACTCACGTGAAACGCGTAATGGTGCGGTTCGAAGGAGTCGGTATTGTCGAAGTCCAAGGTAAGCTCACGGTTGACTTGTACCGGAGCAAAGTGGCTCATGGGTCCGTCATATTTGAGACCGAAGATCTGCGCGAAGAAACGGGCCGAAGCGTCCTTGTCACGCGCCGGCACGATGGTATGATTCAACGTTATCGCCATTGATCACCTCCCGTAAGCTAAGGCTCCAGCCTATTTTATGAGAGTAACTTGATCTTGGATTGGCAAAGAAAATCCTAGCTCGAATGGCTCAGTTAGGAAAGGGTCCTGAGGGCGGGTTTTAGTGCTCGACGATGGTGATCTTCACGCCAATCCGCCATGCGTCCTTGGCCGGCTTGAGGATCGCGTCAGCGGGAATGGTCGAAGTAGCGCATTGGCGTGGTCGAGGTGTTTCACTGGATTGCGGATTTTGAGCGGTTTTGGGTGGGGATTCGCCAGCGGGTCAATAGACAATAGAGCCAATGGCTGTCTCCCAGTTGCGCGGCTTTGTACGATTCGTTGGTGGTTAAGCGAATAGAGTATCCTCGGG
>JBOHVS010000222.1:0-14193 GCA_050735975.1 Binatia bacterium
AATAGACCGTGTCGCCGGCGAAGACCGGATTGGGCAACTTGATCTCGTCCCATCCCAGCGCGAAGCCGTTTTCACTCACATCCGCAACGCCCATGCCGGCGACGATCGCGAGGGTCAGCGCGCTATTCACGAGACACTTGCCGAACTCGGTTCGCTTGCCGTATTCGTTATTGAAATGAATCTGATTGGTGTTGTTGGTGAGCAGAGTGAACCAGATATTGTCCGCTTCGGTGATCGTGCGGCCCAACCGGCAGCGATAAACATCGCCGGCGGTAAAGTCTTCGAAATAGCGGCCTTCCCAGCCCGGTTTGAGGGCCATAAGTCTCTCCTCTTTCTGCAGTGCAGCCTTTACGGTATATACTACCAGGCTGCCGCAAAAATCTTGGTTACAGGCTGCTCAAAGATCTCAAATGCGAGGCGCGTTGAACCTGGAAGTCACAGGTCGGGAGGTCAGACGTCAGAGATTGGACTTCGCTGCCTCCGTGCTCTTCGCTCTTTTGCACTTTGCGCTTGGCTCCATGCTCCCTGCTCCTTGCGCTTTGCCAGTAGCAGCAGCCTGCTAGGCGGTAGATATAGGAGGATATGATGGATTTCAACCTAACACAGGAACAAATCCAGATCCGCGATGAGATCCGGAAGGTCTGCCGGGAGTTTCCCGGCGCCTACTGGCGCGAGATCGACAGCAAGAAGGAATATCCCGAAGCTTTCGTGCGCAAGCTTTCCGATTTGGGCTGGCTTGCGGCCCTGATTCCGGAAGAATTCGGTGGCACCGGCCTCGGTATCACGGAAGCAAGCATCATTCTGGAAGAAATCAACTATTCCGGGGGGGTCGCTACCGCGTGCCATGCGCAGATGTATACGATGGGGACCCTGCTACGCCATGGAAGCGAAGAGCAAAAGCGGCGCTACCTGCCTAAAATCGCCAGCGGTGAATTACGCCTTCAGGCGTTTGGCGTGACGGAACCGAATGCCGGGTCCGAAAGCACGCGCATTGAGACCCGGGCCACGCGAAAGGGCGACAAGTACGTCATCAACGGGGAGAAGATTTTCATCTCGCGAGTTTTGCAGTCCGATCTCATGTTGCTCCTCGCCCGCACGACTCCCTATGAAGAACTGACAGACAAAACAAAGGGCCTCTCGGTCTTTATCGTCGATCTAAGAGAAGCTAAAGGAAAACTTGTGGTTAAGCCCCTGGATTTAATGATCAACCACCACACCAACGCGCTTTTTTTTGATGGCGTTGAAGTTCCGGTTGAAAATCTGATCGGCGATGAGGGCATGGGTTTTCGCTACATTATCGACGGTTGGAACGCCGAGCGCATCCTGGTCGCGGCTGAGGCGGTTGGCGACGGCAGATGGTTCATCCAGCGGGCGGCGAAGTACGCTTCCGAGCGAATGGTTTTCGGCCGCCCGATCGGATCGAATCAAGGCGTCCAATTCCCGATTGCCCAGGCCTATGCGCGCATCGAAGCGGCCGATCTCGTGCGCTATCAGGCAGCCACGAAGTTCGATCGTAAAGAAAAATGCGGCGCCGAAGCGAATATGGCGAAGCTCCTGGCATCCGAAGCGGCATGGGAAGCGGCCAACGCTTGTTTAACCACGCACGGCGGCTACGGCTTCGCGGCCGAATATGACGTCGAGCGGAAATTCCGCGAGACGCGGCTCCTCACGGTCGCGCCGGTGAGCAATAACCTGGTGCTGGCTTATCTGGGACAGCACGTGCTTGGAATGCCGAAGTCGTATTAGCGCAGCCCGCTGAAAAACGCTTACCTGCTTCTGGTTGCGCTCAATCGCCTCGCGTCGAGGTTACGAACTGGCAAAACCAAAGAGCAGGGGAGCAAGGAGCCGCTCATCTTTGATCTCTGACCTCTGACTTCTGCCCCTCGCACCGTGCCCTTAGCCCCTTAGATCCTGCAAAATCATCGTGACACAATTGTTTGCTTCCTATTCACAAACTTAACAAGCCACAACGCAATCAGAAACAGGATGGTGGATCCAAGCGAACCGACGATAAACACCCCCGCGATGCCGGTTGCGTGGGCGATGAGTCCCCCTGCCGACGGCCCCAGGATGTTTCCCAAGTCGCCCGCGGCGTTATAAATGCCGGAGGCCAGTCCGCGCCGCACTTTGCTTTCCGGCACATCCTGGACCAGTCCTACCGCGTTCGCCACGATCACCACGGCTCGCATGAGCCCGGAAAAAACGTAAACCGCCAGGATCGTCCCGAATCCGGTGAACAGCGGAATCAACATTAAAATCGCGGATTGCAGCGGGAATCCGGCGTATGACAAGCCGCGATGGCCGAACTTATTGACGACGTGTCCGCTGATCGGGCGCGTAACCGCGTTACAACCGGCGTAAGCGGCGCGGAGGATGCCGACTTGAGTCAAGCTCATTCCGACCGCCAACCCATAGAGGGAGATGAAAACCCCGCTCATCTGGTGCAGCAGATTGAGAAACAACGCGGTGATCACCACGGTCGCCAGCTCCGGTTCGAGAACGGCTTTCCAAGACTCCTTGGATGTCAATTTCGCTCTGGGTTTTTCCTGGGCTTTACCCTCGCCCGCTTCAGTTTCCTTGTGCAATAACCAAAGCAGACCGCAAGGAACCAGCGACAGAAATGCCGCGACCTGGAAAGTTGTGCCGTAACCGAAGTGATCGGCAATCAGTCCGCCGAACAAATTTCCCGTGGAGTAACCCACCGCCAAGCTGCCGACGTAGTAACCCATCGCGTGATTGCGATTTTCTTCCGGCGGGAGTGAGTCGACGTAGAACGCCATGTAGAGAGTGGTCACTGCGCCGTAGGCGAACCCATTGAGAGAATGAACTACGGCAAAAGTCAGACTGTCCGACGCAAAACTGTAGAGAAAGTTTGTCAATCCCATCGCCAAAACGCCGATCGAAATGAGCAGCCGCGCGCGGCTCTGCATATAAGCCATGCCCACCGGCAATCTCGAAGTGAGGGCGAAAATCGACCCTAATGAGATGAGCGTGCCCATAAGGGCAACGGGAATGCGCAGGTCATCAAGATACGGCGGAATTATCGTTGACGCGGAATTGCTCTGCACGGTAATGGCGACGACCGGCACCAGGAGTTTGATGGTTTTCTGGTTCATGCGTAAATGATTTTATTCAGCAACGTTTTCATATCACTTCTTTATTCTATGAAAACCGCACCGGTGCAAACCGAATCGGCAAGAAATTCGAATCCTTGACGCAATCTTTAAGATTGGACTTCGCTGCCTCCGTGCTCTTCGCTCTTTGCACTTTGCGCTTGGCTCCCTGCTCCTTGCTCCCTCCTCTTTGCGCTTTCGGAAGGCTGAGGCTAAGGCTTAGGTTGAGCTAAACCTTAACCTAAACCTCAACCTGCTTAAGGAGCGAGGCGATCGAGCGCAACGCCTGCCTGTGCGTCGCACGCAGACAGGAAGCAGACGGACCTTTCACCGGCCTGATAGACATTTGTTCGCCCTTCAGGTAAGGAAGCCGTCAAGGAGAGCCTTTCCATGAACCTCAAACGATCGTGGATGTTTGTCCCGGGCCACCGTCAGAAAATGATCGACAAAGCGTTGGGGCTGAACGCCGACGCCATCATGCTGGATATTGAAGATGGTGTCGCGCCGAACGAAAAAGACACTGCACGCCGGCTTATCGGCGAGGCTCTGGGCCGCGAAAAGATACCCAATTCGCCCGCGCGCTTTGTGCGCATCAATGCTATCGGTCACGCCCGCATGGATGCGGACATCGAGGCGGTTGTGCGGCCCGGATTAGAGGGCCTGGTTTTGCCGAAAGTGGAGACGGCGGATGAAGTGCGCAAAGTCGACTCGATTCTGAACGCGCGCGAACCGACACTGAAGATGACCAGCGGCGATGTCAAATTGCTCGTGGCGATCGAAAGTCCAAGAGGTTTGTTGAATGGGCCGGCGATCGCCGCCTGTTGCCCGCGGGTTATCGGATTGATGTTCGGCGCCGAGGACTTCGGCCGGGAATTAGGCTTGCCGACGTCGCGCGAAGGCGAAGCACGCGACATGCTCTACGCCCGCTCGGCAATGGTAATCGCTGCGGCGGCGGCGCACGTGCAGGCGGTTGACGGAGTGTGGGTCGATCTTAAAGACACCGACGGGCTCATCGGCTTCGCGAAGCAATCCCGGCGCCTCGGCTTCTCCGGCATGTCCTCGGTCCATCCGTCCCAGATCGATCCGATCAATTCCCTCTTCAGCCCGACGCCCGAAGAAGTGAATTACGCGGAACAGGTTGTGCAAGCCTTCGAAGAAGCCGGCGCGCGCGGCGATGGCTCGATCGCCCTGGGCGGCCAGCTGATCGACCGGCCGATCGTCGAGCGGGCGCGCAGAACCCTGGATATGGCGAAGTCTCTGGGGATTGTCGCGGGATAGCCCGGTCGATGAAGGTCCGTTCACCTGTGGAGATTCGGATATCAAGTGATGACCGTTCACCTTTCGATCCATGCTCAGTGAGAACGGCATACACTTTTTGGGATGTTTGATAATTTCCGTTCATGCTGAGACTCGTCGAAGCATGGAGCCCCATTTGTTCCGATATTGAGGACATCCATAATAAAAAGGAGAAATTGAAATGAAGCGAATCGTTCTCTCATTCTTCATGCTCGCGCTCTCGCTATCACGCGCTGGCGCCGCAAGCGCGCCGGTAAGGATGACTCCAATTAAAGTCACAGATGGCGTCTACATGTTCGAGCACTCCCGGGGCTCGGGCAACTCGACCGTCGTTATCACTGATGAGGGGGTACTGGTGCTGGATTTTCATATTGCCAACGCGGACCAGACCTTGGCCGGGATACGCAAGCTGACCGACAAAAAGGTCAAGTATCTTATATCATCGCACAGCGCCGGCGATCACTCGTCCGGTGCCTGGC
This sequence comes from Binatia bacterium, assembly GCA_050735975.1. Classification (GTDB taxonomy): domain Bacteria; phylum Desulfobacterota; class Binatia; order UBA9968; family UBA9968; genus DATMBL01. The sequence goes on from JBOHVS010000222.1 coordinate 4,889, forward strand.
ATTTTCGCGAGGACAATCCGGTTTACATAGCAACGAAGAATCAGGTCAGGGATCTCTTCATGCAGGAGGGAAAGGAGTTCCAAGAACGGAAGAATTCGAATGACCCAAGAAATGCAGCCTACAAAGGCAGGGAATTGGTCCGGCCTAATATCGGTTTTGATGGCAACATGACACTTTATTTCGGGGGTCTGACATTCGTGCTTACGGCGGAAGGAAGAGGCCACAGCACCGGCGATCTCACTGTCTATATCCCACAGAAACGGGTGATGCTCATGGGCGATCTTCTCGACACCGAGATCCATCCGGGACAGGGGGAGTCAGGCGAGATTTTTTATTCGAATGTTGAAGGCTGGATCAAGATTCTGGACAACATCATGCAGCGTAATCTCGCCGTGGACACCTACGTTCCTGGTCACGGCCCGGTGCATATCGGCAAGGGCGTGAAAGACCTCGAAGAGCAAAAGCGCTATTTCGTGGTCATGCGCGATGAAGTGGCGAAGATGGCGAGAGCCGGAAAAACTCTCGAGCAAATCGAGAAAGAATTTAAAATCCCGCAGGAGTTCGCGCATTACAAACGGCCGGAAAGACTCCGGCAGTTTTACAAACTGTTCTATCATCAACTTATGGACACGGGCTATTAACGAACTGAACGATGTGACTTGAAAAGAGAAACGGAACGAAAAGCTCTATGCTCAATGGGCGAAATGGCGCCGCGAATCGGGCCGGCAACAGCCTTGACCGGCGGCCGTGGAGGCTATCCCATGCAAACAGGTTCCTACATTAACGGCAAATGGTTCCACCCCGCTTCGAATCGGCTCGTGCGGAATATCAATCCTGCCGATCCCGATGACGTTATCGCGGAGTTCCCTGCCGCTACCGCCGGAGACGTTCAGCGCGCGATCGACACCGCGCAGGCGGCTTTCAGATCCTGGAAAAAAACACCGGGGCCCGAGCGCGGTCGGGTGGTCTGGAGGGCAGCCGACATCGCGCGCCGGCGGGCCGACGAAATCGCCCGCACGCTCACGCGCGAGGAGGGAAAGATCTTGAAAGAGGCGAAGGGCGAAGTGATGAAAGGCATTTCGCTCCTGGAGTTTTATGCCGGCGAGGGATTTCGAATGCAGGGCAAAACGCTCCCCTCGGAAGCACGCGACACGTTTACTTACACGATCCGCCGCCCCCTCGGCGTGGTCGGCTTGATTGCGCCGTGGAACTTTCCTTGGGCTATTCCCGTGTGGAAGTCCGCGCCCGCCCTCGTTGCCGGCAATAGCGTCATCTTTAAGCCTGCCGAGCTCACTCCCGCGACCGCAACCTTGCTCACGGAAATCTATGAGCAGGCGGGACTCCCTCCCGGCGTGTTCAACATGATCGTCGGTTCAGGCTCCGTGGTCGGGGAAGCGATCGTCAACTCACCTGCCATTCGCGCGGTGTCGTTCACCGGCTCCAATGAAATTGGCGGCGCCCTTTACGTTAAAGCAGCCCAGCGCGGCGTCAAGGTCACCTGCGAAATGGGCGGTAAGAACGCCGTGGTCGTTATGCCGGACGCCGACCTCGACAAAGCCGCTGTCGCGATACACGGCGGCGCGTTCGGCTCCACGGGACAACGTTGCACGGCAACCTCGCGCGTGATCGCTCACCCCGAGGTCAAAAGCGCTCTCGTCGACCGCCTGGTCGAAGCAGCCAGGAAGATCAAAGTCGGAACGGGACTGGATGAAACCGTGGACATGGGACCCGCGGTCGACGAAAAACAATGGAAGACGGACCTGGACTACATCGAGATCGGCCGGCGGGAAGGGGCTCGTCTCGTCCTCGGCGGCAAAAGGCCGGAACGCCCGGCAAAAGGCTATTTCGTCGAGCCTACGATCTTCGATAACGTGTCTGCGAGCATGCGCATCTTCAAAGAAGAAATTTTCGGCCCCGTGCTCGCCGTCTCAACGGCCCAAAACCTGGAGGAAGCGCTCGCTTTCGCCAACGGCGTCGAGTACGGCCTCACGACTTCGATCTTCACCGAGAACATCGATGCCATCATGAACTTCGTCGAAGAAGTGGAAACCGGGATGGTGCACGTCAACGAACCGACGATCGGCGGCGAGGCTCAACTTCCCTTCGGGGGAACCAAATCGACCGGCGTGGGCGAACGGGAGATGGCGGAAGAAGGACTCAATTTTTTCACTGAACTCAAGACGGTCTTCATCAATTATTCGGGCAAAGCCGAGCGCTTGATGATTCGTTAGCAGGCCCGCTGAAAAAGACTCATATGCTTCCTGTCTGCGTGCGACGCACAGGCAGGCGTTGCGCTCGATCGCCTCGCTCCAACGTACGAATCGGCAAAGCGCATGGAGCAAAGAGCAGGGAGCTAAGCGCAAAGGGCAAAGTGGAAAGAGCGAAGAACACGGAGGCAGCGAAGCCCAATCTCTGACGTCTGACCTCCGACCTCTGACTTCCAGGCTCCGCCCCTTGCCCTTAGCCCTGAGCGATAGATTCGCGCGCCTCGCCTCTGAGATCTTTTTGAGCGGCCTGCAACGCGGAAACTTTCAGAGCCTATGATTTAGGTATACTGCAAAGAACTGCGCCGAATTCTTACTTGTTTTCTTTCTCGACGGGCGCAGCCCCGAGCCAGTGACCGACGTCCACGACGATGCCTTCAGGCCCCACGAACTTGTCCTCATAGTAAGCGGTTCCTAGATTCACCGTCCCGGCTTTCTTCGCACCGGCAGCTTCCATCATTCGGAATGCCTCGGCGTCGTTCTCCGCCGTAAAGCCGATGTGATCGATGCCCGGACGTTTTGGTTCGCCGTCCGGCGCGCCAGCTCTGAGGGGGAGCACGGTGATGTTGACCGTCCCATCCGAGAGATCGATGGCGTTGTTCTTGCGTTTTTGCTTGATCGTCATACCGAGGGCCCTTACAAAGAAGTCTGCCATGCCGTCGACATCCTCCGCTCGGTAAGCGATATGCCTAATCTTAGCCATGTTGCCTCCTTTAATGGTTATCCGCCGTAGAAAACCTTATCGCCTAGATCTCTCATCGCCAACGTCGCATCGTCGGGACGGCCCGAAGGCTGCACTGCAACGCCGGCCTCTTTCACCTCGCCGACGAAGATGGAGTGATCACCCTTTTCAATGGTCTCGACCAAAGCGCACTCAACGTACGCCGGAGTTTTTTCCAGAACGGGAGCGCCTAAAGTACCCCTGCGGAAGGGCTCGCCGCCGATGGTGTTGCCCTCGCGTTCAAGCGGCTTGAAAAACGTAAAGGCCATCCCCTTTTGGTCTTTGCCGAGCATATTCAGAGCGAAGACGCGCGATTCCTTGATGATCGCGTGCGCGCCCGAATCCGCCTTCACACCGATTACGACGAGAGGCGGCTGAAACGCCGTCTGAGTAACCCAATTGACCGTTGACGCGGCAACTTTACCGTCTTTTCCTTCCGCCGTTAACACATACAAACCGTATGGAATCATCCTGAGCGCGGTTTTTTTGGCATCAGCATCCATGTTTTTATATTCCTTTCGTTCGTGATCGCTATTGCCACGGACAAAATGCCGCGACGGCAAGCCCGATTCTATGGGACCAATCAGCAATCCGCAAGCAGCCTGTTGCCGTACAAGCCGTTCGAAGTTCGAGGTCCGAAGTTCTCGGGCTTGAAAACTCAGCCTTAACCTGAGCCTTGACCTTTAACGTCCGGCGGCAGCTGAAAAACGAGAATTACGTAAGTATTGTCGCCCAACTCGAAATCGCCAACCTCCTTCATCGCGATACCGCTTGTGTGCGCGCGCAACGAATGAGGGTTATCGCGGGAGACAAAGGCCACGCCCATGTCGAATTGTCCCGCCAAATCTCGCCTTTGAGCTTCGTAGAGACCGCGTAACAAACCTCTGCCCCGATACTCCCGCGCGACACACACTGGACCATAGATATAGGATTTGAGCACGCTTAGCGGTCGGCCTTCAAACTCAACTTGATCATAGCATTCCAGCATCTTCGCGATGACCGGAGAGCCATGATTGAATTCTCTTCGGAATGCGCAGAGAAAACCGGCAACCTCGTCGGCAACCACGGCGAGTGTGGTGCCGAGATCTTGGGCCAGCGCGGCGACTTGCTCGGGCGAAAACTCCGCCGACAGAAACCCCTGTTGCCTCTCGTCAGCAGCCAGCTTGTGGATATAATTGGCCGACTGTAAGCGAAGAATGGCCGGATAATCGGCTATTTCGGCCCGCCTGAAAAGAGCAGTCTGCGTCACCAACCGACCCTCAGGCATCCGGCCAGGTTCCACCAGGACTTCGATGGGGGCCGGCGAGACCTTTAAAGACTTGCGCCACATAACCACCGAGGGCACCGGCCGGGATAATCGCCAAAAGGGAGAGTAGCCGAAACCATTCCGGTAGTTGACTCGCTTCCTCTTGAATCCCTTGCTGGATAAACGAAACGATGAGTGAAGCCGCACCTACGAAGGCGCCATGCTTCATCTCGAATTTCCCCGCCTTGTAGCCGGCGACAAAGCCGCCTAGGGCGGTCCCCAGAGCGCCGATAGTAAAGCCGATCAGCAGTCCTTCGGTTGAAAGCATATACTCGCTGATCATCTCAGGAGTGACTTCACCGCGTTTCGACAATTCCTTGGCTAAGTAGACGAAAAAATAAGCGTATATAGCTACGTAAGTTGCTATATAATCGGCCACGACACCAAGGACGATCGGCCGGACCCCGATCCCGCTAAAGAATCCGGCCGGCTGAATCGGCTGTGGCGGGCTATGGCTAGATTGTTGATCAAGCTGCATAAATACCTTCGATTAAAAATTTACCCTTTATCTTCACCATGGTCAGCGCGAAGAAAAGCTTTGGGTAGTTTGCTTTTGCCATAGGCCCTCCTGAGCTGCCTTGCAGGCTGTTGAAAAAGACTAATCTGCCTCCTCTGGGATCTTTTTGTGCAAACAGAGTTTTTCCCAACCTACCAGACTAGGCGCCAGGAAAACAGTTTGACTTCGAACCCGCGAAGGAGAAAATATCGTCTTGCGGGGTCAAAACGCAAACTCATCCGACGATCGGGTAGGGATTCATTTTAACTTCAGCTCCTTCATTTCGTTCAGGATGACAACGGTCAATGCCTAATTTGAAATCGAACGACACGCTCCTTTCCCGGTTGGTCCCGTTCGGATTGATTGGTCAAACAAAGCCGCATCATTACCGTGAAATGCTGGGCGTGCTTTGGGAAAACCGCGACGAGCTGTCGTATGCCTGGAAAGTGCTGAAGCATGGGGTCTGCGACGGCTGCTCGCTCGGTCCTTACGGGCTACGCGATAACGTCTTGGACGGGGTCCATCTCTGCATGACAAGACTCAAGCTCCTGCGGCTGAACACGATGGGCCCGCTCGACCTGTCGGTTATGGCGAACGTGAACATGCTTCGAGATCTCAACCAGGAAAAGCTGCGCTCTCTGGGTCGTCTGCCGTTTCCGCTGTTACGACGCAAAGGCGAGTCTGGTTTTTCGCGGATCTCTTGGAACCAAGCCTTTAACGCCATAAGCAAAACGCTGCGCAATACCCCGCCCCTCCAAATGGGCTTTTTCGCAACTTCTCGAGGACTCACCAACGAGGTCTATTATGTGTTTCAAAAACTTGCGCGCGCGCTGGGCACTAACAACGTCGATCTCTGTTCCCGGCTATGCCACGCGGCCAGCGTCTCAGGGCTCAAGTCTACTCTGGGTGTGGGAGCGCCGACGTGTTCGCTATCAGACTTCATCGGCACGGACCTGCTCGTAATCTTCGGCTCCGACCTCGCCAATAACCAGCCCGTCACGACCAAATACATGCACTACGCCAAGAAGCGCGGCACGCGCATCGTCGTAGTCAACCCCATGCGCGAGTACGGACTGGAGCGCTACTGGGTGCCTTCCGTGGCAAGCAGCGCCCTATTTGGCACCAAACTCATGGACGATTTCTTTCAGGTACGGATCGGCGGGGATATCGCATTCATCAATGGGGCGCTGAAAGCGCTGATCGCGTTCAATCAGCAAGACGACGAGTTCATTGCCAGGCATACGGGCGGATTCGGCGAGCTGACGGCCGCGTTGCAGGACCAGTCTTGGGATATGCTCGAAGCGCGGTCAGGCGTCACCCGCTCCGACATCCAGCGGTTCTCCCAGCTTTACGCCGCGGCCCGCAGCGCCGTTTTTGTTTACAGCATGGGGCTCACACAGCACGAGTTCGGCGTGGATAACGTCAAGGCGATTGTCAATTTGGCATTGTCTCGAGGGATGCTCGGTCGCGAGAAGTGCGGCATCATGCCCATCCGCGGACACAGCGGCGTGCAGGGTGGCGGAGAATGCGGCTCTGAACCGGACAAGTTTCCCGGCGGCTTCTCGGTCAACGAGGAGAACGCGCGCCGATTCTCCAACTTGTGGCGCCATCCCGTCCCAGCCGCCCCCGGACTCAAAGTTCCGCAGATGATCGAAGCCGCTTATGAAGGGAAGCTTCAGTTCCTCTATTCAATCGGCGGCAACTTGCTGGAAACGATGCCGGACCGGAGGTTTGTTGGTCAGGCTTTGCAACGAGTGCCATTTAGAGTCCATCAGGACATCGTGCTCAATAGTTCGATGTTGCTCGATTCCGACGAAGCCGTGCTCATCCTTCCGGCGCAGACGCGTTACGAGCAGCGCGGCGGGGGAACGTCCACCAGCACCGAGCGAAGGATTCGCTTCACCCCGGAAATCCCCGGTCATTCTGTCGGCGAAGCCCTCCCGGAATGGCAGATCCCGACGATCATCGGGCGCAAGGCCCTGCCGTCGAGCGAACATTTATTTTCGTTCTATGACACGCAAAGTATTCGCGACGAGATGAGCAGAGTGATGCCCATTTATCAGGGGGTCGAGAAGCTCAAAAAGGAAGGCGACCACCTTCAATGGGGCGGCGCCTATCTGTTCAAAGACGGCTTCACCGGCATGCCGCAAAACCGAGCTCTCTTTACCGTCCTCGATCCGCCGGATCGCAGAGCTCCGGACGGCAGGTTTTATCTCGGCACGCGCCGCGGCAAACAGTTCAACAGCATGACGTTCGGTCAAAAAGACCAGCTCATGGGAAGCGATAGACGCGACACTATCTTCATATCAGGCGAAGACGCCGAACGGCTCAGTCTGCAAAACGGCTCGCGCATCGTCCTCCGCTCAGACACGGGACAAATGAATGGAGTGATCCAGATTGCTCCGGTCAAATCCGGCACTCTCCAAGCCTACTGGCCGGAAGCGAATGTCCTGATTGCACGCCGCTCGGATCCCGTCTCGGGAGAACCGGACTACAACGTCGAAGTCTGGATCGAGCCGGGGGAATACTGAAGACTCCTGTGCTATAGATGAGCGGCATTTTGGCTCCGGATGCGGTATACTCGGCGTCGAAATGAAGAACTCATCCAAACGCAAAGGTATCGTCACTCGCGTGATCCGCAAAGGAGACTCCCCGGTGGAAGGGCAACAGTGGGAAAATGCCACGCCGGAGGAACGGATCAACGCCGTCTGGGATCTGAGCCTTCTCTGTCTCGCTTGGGGATCGGACCAAACCCATGAGCCAAGACTTCAGAGATCTATTAGCCGAATTCAACGCCCACAACGTTGAGTTTCTCATCGTCGGCGCCCACGCTCTTGCTGCGCATGGACATGTCCGCGCCACGGAAGACCTCGATGTTTGGGTACGTCCGGACCCAGAGAACGCAAAACGGGTCCTTGCCGCCCTAGGAGCATTTGGCGCTCCCCTTCAGGACTTAACCGAGAAGGACCTTAGCACCCCAGGCGTTGTTTTTCAGATCGGTGTTGCCCCGTTACGTATCGACGTTCTGACAGTGATCGATGGCGTAGAATTCAAAGAGGCTTGGCCCAATCGTCTGACGTCGAAGTTTGCTGATCAAAGCATCGGCGTATTGTCCCGGGAACATTTGATCCGCAACAAAAAGGCATCCGGGCGCACCCAGGATTTAGCTGACGTCGAAAAGTTGGAGAGTCGAAAAAAGTAACCATCAAGAGACGCTACCCACAACCTGCTGAATCGCGTTTCGTTCTGTGATTGATCGCCGAAAGCATCGGACCGAACGACTTAAATATCTGCCGCATTAAAGGAAGGAGCAGTGCCGAATCTCTATAGAATCTTTGATCAGGTCGATAGGCGGCTAACCGGTTGGATGGCGCGCTACGGCATCACCCTGTTGAGAATCAGCGTCGGCATCGTGTTTTTTTGGTTTGGGTTTCTAAAGTTTTTTCCCGGACTCAGTCCAGCGCAGGATTTGGCGGTTCAAACAATTGCTGTTTTGACCTTCGGACTAATTCCAACGAGTATTGCAGTCAAGATACTCGCCGCGTGGGAATGTCTTATCGGCATCGGCCTCTTCTTCAATTTATTCATGCGCGGCACCTTATTTTTGCTTTGGCTGCAGATGCTCGGGGCCGTCACGCCGCTCTTTCTTTTTCCCAACGAAGCATTTACTCAAATACCGTATGTTCCGACGTTGGAGGGCCAATATATTATCAAGAACCTGATTATCATCGCTGCAGGTATCACTATCGGCGCAACGGTTCGGAGGGGACGATGGTAGCCTCGAATTTAATCAAATTCTCGCCTTCGATGTTTTCGGCACGGTCGTCGATTGGCGTTCGAGCGCAATCGTCACGAGCATGTCAACCCCAACACCTAGCGAATCTATGTTTTCTGCTCTGAACTGTGACGACTTCGCAAGATTCTGTACTTTCCTAATAGCGCGGACATATGGTATATGAGATACATAATCCGTTCTGGTCGAGGTATCCCACGCATTAATGACAACTAGCGATTCAGTCCAACCCCTGAGCATGGATGCTCTGTCTGGTGTTCGGAGCTTATTGAGCAATACGATCCAAGTAGGACTCACGTCACCGCCGTTCTATCTTCTCCGCCGCTATGGCACAGCAGTTACCTGGCCGGATGGCTGGCACGGAGAACTCGGCCACGAAAACTTTCCAAACGAGTTTGTGCGCCATCTTCTTGATGTTTTCGACGACGTCTGGCGCGTCCTGCGGGACGATGGGTGTCTTTGGGTAAACCTCGCGGATACATTCAACAACCGCCAAGGGAAGAAGGGCACGACTAATGCGCCAGACGGCTCCGCTGGCCGTTTTGCCGCGGGCGGAAGGCCGTATGCTGAGTCGTTGCGCCAACAGCCAGAATTCTTTAAGCACTACGTGCCTGGCATCGGCCACAAATCAGAAATGGGAGTACCTTTCCGTTTCCACCTCGCGATGACCGATCCGGAGTTTCGCCGTTTCATCGGATGCCAGGAGGGACCGCAGTGGATCTGCC
>JBOHVS010000223.1:0-16213 GCA_050735975.1 Binatia bacterium
AATGTAAAATACCTGATCAAATTGCCCCAAGCCGATAAGTTGGATGGCGCAACGAAACAAGTCTCGATAGAAAAGGTTTCATCCTGGGAGTTGGAGAGATTGGGCACGGCATTGAGCGTCGGCGATAATCCTTTGCCTCTGGGCATTGCGCTGAAGATTTCCAATTGAGCCTGGCTGATCTCAGGGAAAATAAAAGGGGCACATCGTGATCCGCGATGTGCCCTACCCGGGTTTTTCATATACAGAATCGGCGCCCTTCAGCGACAAAGACCGTGACTAACCGCTACCCAAGGTCCAGCACGCGCCCGCTGTGGCATCACATTGCGGGTGCTAGGCCTGGCCCCTTTTGCCTCGACCATGTATCTCGACCTCGATGAAGTTCTTTATTGGCCCAGCATTGCCGTCTCTATAAGCAATTAGGCGGGCGCACGGTACAGCGGGATGACAGGAATATGGCTGCGTCGTTAATTTACCATGTGGGTCACTATCCCGCATTCCAAATACTTTTCTAAATCTGGTTTTCCTGTTCGTAATCGACACACGAAACTGACACAGACCAGAATAATGGATCCAGCGGGCTGGTCCAGCATCCACATGTGCCATTGGGCAGGTTAACTGCCAACCAGGTGCAAATCCAGCCAGAGCCTTTCCTAGAAGATAAGTACCTTCAGCGACTGTGAGCAATGCCATGGGCCGAAAGCTACTATGCGGAGCGCGATCTAGTCAAAGGTAGCTTGACGCCTTCTTTAGCCCGTACTAGGGTCTGAAAAACCTATGAATGCTTCGACGAAGCTCAGTATGAACGGAAAATCTCCATGATTTCAACCGCGCCTCCGTTCGTCCCTTCGATGAACTCAGGGCAGGCTCTGAAGGCTCTCGAAGGATGAATGGAGAGTTTGCAGCAGGATCACAGTTTAGCCGGGGTTATCTCTCGGTGTGCCTGCCTCGTTTTGGCTAATAATTCTTTTTCGAATCGTTCAATATTAGACAGCAAGTTCTGGGGAATCACGCAGCATGAGAAGCACCAGACTCTGATGGGTGAAACCTAAGCGTAAGGGTCGCCCGGAATCTGCGGTCATAACGGCCAACCAAAAGCAGGTGAATCAATTTTGCTACTCACAGTAGTCAGATAGATACATGCCAATATTCTTCGGCACGGCACCAACTTTCCTATCGTGGGAATTCCTGTATGAATTCAGATCTTTCGATCTGTGCGTCAGGACCCAAGTCGTGGCATTGTTCGTGCTTTTGGGGTCTGATGGCTTGGGCGCCGGAAAATGATAGCCAAATTCTAGAAGGTTGTTGATGAAAAGCCGGAAGACAACTTCGGAGGTGATCCCTTGATGGCCACTATAGCCGATGGGTATGCATCGGTATGCTGGCCGCGTGAACGCCTTCCGGTTGACGCTGTTCAGGCCAGAAATTCCATACGCGCGATTATGTAGGCCCGACCGGTAAACCGGTCGGGCCTTTATGTCTTCGCAAAATATCTTTAAAGGCACTACTCACTCTCTGTGAAAAACGTTCACAAGGTCGGCCGGAGATTAAACGAGCTTGACGTTTCTAACGAAATACAATCTGGAGTCATGAAGCGTTGGAACAACAAAATCTTCTGTCTAGCTCTCAGCACTATGCTCTTGGCTGTTGGCTTTCGGGTCGACGCGCAGCAGCCGGCCAAAGTGTGGCGCATCGGCTATCTATCGCCGGTCTCCTCGTCGCGCGACTCGACTCGCCGCGCGGGATTCCTCCGTGGACTGCGCGAGCATGGATATATTCGAGGACGGAACTTGGTGATTGAGTACCGATTCGCCGACGGAAACCTCGATCGCCAGGACGAGCTCGCCGTCGAGCTCGTTCGTCTAAATGTCGATGTGATGTTAGCGGGCGGGGGAACTCCAACCGCACGCGCCGCCAAGAACGCGACTCACACTATTCCCATTGTAATGACCAACGCCGCCGATCCCGTCGCGGACGGCCTCATTGCCAGCCTCGCACGCCCGGGCGGAAATATTACAGGGCTGACCGCTGTTACACCGGACTTAAGCGCCAAACGGTTGGAGCTCCTTAAGGAAACGGTTCCTAAGGTCTCGCGCGTAGCGGTACTCTGGAATCCAGCTGTTCACGAGAGAGCCAGCGACCTCAAAGAAGCAGAGGCGGCGGCGGGAGCATTCCATATCCAGCTTCAATCGTTGGAGGTGCACGATGCCGACGATTTTGAGCGCGCCTTTGAAGCCGCAACCAGGGAGCGTGCCCAGGCTCTTATTATACTGCCAGATCCTCTCACCAACACGCACCAGGCACAAATCGTGGGCCTTGCTGTAAAGAAACGCTTGGCTACGATGTTCTCGCAGAGACCACCCGTGGATGCCGGCGGTCTGATGTCCTTAGCCCAAACTATGAAACATTATTCCGAAGGGCTGCGACTTATGTTGATAAGATCCTAAAGGGTGCCAAGCCGGCAGAGCTGCCCGTGGAGCAGCCGACGAAGTTTGAGTTGGTCGTCAACCTGAAGACGGCGAAGCAGATTGGGATCACAATCCCACCGAACGTCTTAGCCAGAGCAGACAAAGTAATCCGATGATCGACCAATCGAAAATCTAAAATCGGAAGATTCCTCCCAACGTGCTGGCGCGGGCGGACAAGATCATTTAAGTGATTTTCGATTGCCGCTTTTAGATTTTCGATCAGAGGGAGAGGAGGTGATAACGATGACCCGACTCAGATCATAGTAATCTCTCATCGGTTCTGCGACGCGGAGCGTGGAGACGTACTTCACATGTGTCCCTCTCCGCACCGACGTGACAAGAATCACTATGCCAGCGTTAGGCCGTGTCATAGGGACAGGCACACCAAATAAAAGGAGGACTGCTATGAAGCGAACAACCGTTATGCTCGCATATCTCCTGTCGGTAGGCATTCCGGTAGGAGTGATCGGGAGTCAAGTCAGTATGGTGCTCTGGCCTGGGGAGCTCTCCGCCCAAGAGGTCGGACAAACCAAAGAGGTTGCCCCCGGTCGGGTGCGCAAGAACCTCGGCGAAGTCCCCGCCAATGTTCCGGGCTTTGTGAAGGTCCGGATTGTCGAGGACACGTTCCAGCCTGGGCATGCTGGTAAAATGAGCACCATGCAGGTCCCCATGTTCTGCACCATTACAAAGGGCGAGCTCGAAGGTGAGGTGGACGGAGTGAAAGTGAAGTACAAGACGGGGGATAGCTATGTGTGCAAGGTCGGGGAAAAGCGCCAGCTGAAAAACACCGGGTCCGAACCTGCCGTGATGCGGATGCACCACCTCCTCGGTCCCAAGGACAAGTAGGAGTCGGTCTTGGAATAGCCAGTACGAAAGGCGCAAAGCCGGCGGATCTGCCGATCGAGCAGCGGACGAAGTTCGAGTTGGTGATCAATCTCAAGACGGCCAAGCAGATCGGTGTAACAATTCCGAGGTCCATACTGTTTCAGGAGAACAGGGTGATTAATGAAGATTCAGGGGCAGGTTTTCCATAGGAATATCATCCTATGCGTGACATGGGCCGCGGCGGAGCTGCTGATTGATTTGCTCTGTCAGTCACCCTATGCATTGGCACAACCTGCAAAGCTCTTCAAGATCGGCATATTGACGGACGCCATGGTGCCCTGGCACACCAGCACCAATGGGTTTCGGGACGGCCTAAAGCAGTTTGGCTATGTCGAGGGGAAAAATGTCAAATTCGATGCGCGCGCCGCACAGGGAGATCTTACGCAACTGCCCAAGCTGGCGGCCGAGCTGCTGGAACAAAAGCCGGATCTTCTGTTTTGCGTTTCGGATACCTGCTCCAGGGAAATCGGGCGAATCCCCATGGTATTTACGCAAGTAAGCGATCCGGTGAGTCTCGGTCTGGTGGAAAGCATCGCTCGACCGGGTGGAAACATCACGGGGATCGCGAACCTGCGCGCCGAGCTGTCCGCCAAGCGCCTGGAGCTATTTAAGGAAATCGTTCCGTCGCTGCGCCGGGTACTACTAACCTACGACCCCAGGAAGACGGAGGAACGTGAGGCACTGGCATCCGCGAAGAGCGAGGCACGCCGTCTTAAGCTTGTCCTCATCGAGAACTCCATTACGGATCCGTTGGAGATCGAGCCTGCGCTGGCCAGGCTTGGGGGGGGTGGCCGGGACGGGATCCTCATCGTTCAGTCCGGGACGAATCTGAATATCCCCGGGCGAAGCCTCCAGGTGGCCACTTCGAACAAGATCCCGACCATGTACCCGGCGTCCTTCTGGTCGCAAGTGGGTGGGCTGGCTTCCTACGGTCCTGACCAGTATGCTCAGGGGCGCCAGGCGGCGCGCTTGGCCCACAAGATCCTGACGGGGACGCATCCTCGGGAGCTTCCTGTGGAACTCCCCCACAGGATTGAGTTCGTCATCAACCTAAAGACCGCGAAGGCGCTCGGGCTCCAGGTGCCGGGGTCCGTGCTGTTTCGCGTTGATCGTGTCATTAAATAGCAGCGGCCCAGCCGCAGAAGGAGGAGAATTATGATGGCAAGTGTAATGTCGCTCGTTATCGGGCTTTTGATGCTGGGAGGATCTGGCGTCTCCCTCGCAGCGGATCTGAAAGACAAGGTCAAGGTGGAAACCTTGACCGTGGGTCTGCATCCGGGGATGGATCCGGGGCTTTATATCTGCGCCAAGAACCATCTCCACATCAAGGGGACCGTGCAGAACCTGGCTGGCGTCACCGTTGGAAAGGTCAAGGTTTCCGGAAAAGCCTTTGCAGCCGACGGCAAGCTTCTCGGCACAGCTACGTTTTCCACGAAGGAGGCGTCGCTCGCCCCCGGCGAGAAGGCAGAGGTCAACCTGGAGTTCCTTACCATCACCGGGTCTTCGATTGAAAAGGTAAAGAGACACGAGCTCGCAGTCCTTGAGGCCCCGGTAAAGAAGTGAGCGCACCTTGATCGGGGTAGAATCCATCTTGTCTGGACGACTACGAGGCGAGGCGGCACTCGCTTCGTATTCTTTTTGGAATTAAACGGCTGCCGCAAGCGTGCAACTTTGCGCAGGCGCAGTACGGTCTGGGTTGGCGTGCCTGAACCAGAGGGTGGCCGCCGTCCTCGCCCCTGCGGGTCGAACAGCTACGATGTTTCAGTTCATGATCGACCTATATTCGGCCAAGCAGATCGGCGTGACGATTCCGCCGAACGTGTTGGCGAGGGCGGATCGGGTAATCCGATGAAATAGGCGTGAGCCGTGAGGCAATAGGGGAGAGGGGGCATGCAAGAATGAACGCATTAGTTGGGAAACTTTTTATCTGGCTACTGGCTGCTTCCTTGCTGACAACTGCTTTTGCACAGGGACAGCAGCCAGGCAATGTCTACCGCGTCGGCGTTTTGGTAGTCGGCGGCGCCAATATTCCGCAGATCCAGGGACTCCGCGACGGACTGAAAAATAATGGCTACATCCAAGGCAGAAACCTCGACTTGCAGGTGTCGGCCAAGGAAACTTACGGCGAATATCGTCCTCTGGTCGAAAGCTACAAGGAAAAGCGCGTGGATGTGCTCGTCACCATCGGCGGCACGGCGACGAGTGTCGTTAAGAACATCGCTCCGGATATTCCGACGGTTTTCTCTTTCGGTTCCGACCCCGTTCAGGCCGGATTCGTCAAATCCATCGCGCGCCCCAACTCAAATTTTACCGGTGTAACCACGCGAATTGGTCCAGAATTCCAGGGCAAACGCCTGGAAATCTTTAAGGAGGCCGTGCCAATTCTTCGGCGAGTGGCGGTGCTCTACAACGCCAGAGGGCAGAATCCTGGTCACGAGATGAATCTCAATATGCTGCGTGAAAGCGCTCCAAAACTAGACATCAAGTTGATAGTCAAGCCGATTAAGGGCATTTCCGATATAGACACCTCCCTCCAAACCCTTTCCAAAGACACCACCGATGGAGTTTTCGTCATTGGGGCAAGCATATTCAGAACGCGCTTCAATAAAATAGTGCCCGCCGCGACACAGAAAAACCTGCCGGTCATGGGCAACGAAGCGTTTCATGTCACCGAGGATGGAGCATTGTTGTCCTACGATTCAGACCGGTATCGTATAGGTCAGCGACTGGCGTGGTACGTCGATCGAATTCTTAAAGGCACGAAGCCCGCCGACCTGCCCGTCGAGCAACCGACGAAATTTGAGTTTGTCATCAATCTAAAAACCGCGAAGCAGATCGGCCTGACAATTCCGCCGAACGTGCTGGCAAGAGCGAACAAGGTGATCAAGTGAGAAGGGACGAGTGTCAAGTGTCGAGCAACCAGTGGATCGTGACAGAGAAAAAAGACATTAAGAAAAAAATAGCGGTCCTTACCCTTTGCGCCACGCTCTTTGCACTTTGCCCCTCTGTCGAGGCGCAGTCGCCGGCGAAAGTGCCCCGAATCGGATACCTAAATGCGGTCTCGCCATCCACTGTCTCGGACCGCATTGAGGCGTTACGTCAGGGGCTACGGGAACTTGGGTACGTGGAGGGGAAAAACATTATCATTGAGACTCGATATGCAGAGGGAAAACTCGATCGCCTCCCCGCGCTTGCGAACGAGCTAATCCGTCTCAAGGTGGATGTGATTGTCACCTCCGGTCCACTACCGACTCGCGTCACGAAGAAAGCAACTACGATGATTCCCATTGTCATGGCGCAGGATAGCGATCCGGTTGGAAACGGGTTCGTCGCCAGTCTGGCGCGGCCTGGCGGAAACATCACCGGGTTGTCAACGCTTGGCCCGGTGCTAAGCGGCAAACGACTGGAGCTTTTGAAAGAACTTGTTCCCAAGCTCTCCCGCGTGGCTGTATTCGCGACTTCAACCCAGCCGAACCACGCCCAATTGTTAAAAGAGGCGCAACTCGCCGCAAATGCGCTCGGAGTAAGAGTTCAAAATCTAGACATCCTTGGTCCCAAGGATCTTGAGTCTGCTTTCCGAGACGCAAGCAACGAGCATGCTGGCGCGGTGCTGGTGCTGGCCAGCCCCGTCACCTTTTCTCAGCGACCACGGGTTCTAGACCTCGTGGTGAAGAGCCGGCTCCCGACGATTTTCCCTCGGAACGAGTATGTCGAAGACGGCGGGCTGATGAGTTATGCGCCAAGCTATGCCGATCTGTTCCGGCGCGCCGCTACGTATGTAGACAAGATTCTGAAAGGCGCCAAGCCTGCCGACCTACCGGTGCAGCAGCCAACAAAGTTCGAGCTGGTGATCAATCTGAAAACCGCGAAGCAAATTGGTTTGACGATTCTGCCGAACGTGCTGGCAAGAGCAGATCGAGTGATTAAATGAACTGACCAACAGGAGATCGACGCAAGTTCGTGACAAATCTCTACATTAAGCAATAACGTTCTGAAGACTGACGAGATGGGTTGAATGGTTGCGTCGATTAGGCGAATACATCTGCTGCGGCAATCTCAAGCTCTTGGAATGGTGGAGCAAACATTGGGGTTTTTCCCTGTAGAGTCGCTGCCAGCCGGTAGCCATCTACTTCCAGGAGATAGATCTCGACAACTTGCTGCTCGGGATCCACGATCCAGTAGGCCGGGACACTGTGGCGGGCATAAATCTGGGCTTTGGTTATACGGTCAGTGCGACTTGTTGCTGGCGACAGGATCTCTATCACTAGATCAGGAGCGCCTTCAATAGCTCTTTCAGTGATGATGCGCTCGCGGGCTGAGGATACGAAGAGGAGATCGGGCTGAAGCACGGAGGTCGGGTCGAGAATGAGGTCGATGGGAGCGTAGAAGAGTTTGCCGAGATTGCGGTCATCGACATGCCTGGTAAGCAGTTTAAAAATGTTTGCCGATGCGCTTTGGTGCCTCGTGCTAGGGGCTGGCGTCACGGACAGTTCTCCTTCCAGAATCTCGTACCGGTTGAGATCGTTGGGCAGATGGAGGTAGTCCTCGTAGGTGAGAACGATTTTTCCTTCCGGAATGCGTATGGGAGTAGACATGCTCGCCTCGGCTCGACTACTATTTTTTACCACTAGGTTATCTTAACGTCAATGAATCACGGACATTCTCCCGTCGTTTCGCCGAAGCGGCTTTGAGGCAAGACAAACATCGTGCGTGCGTCGCCTCCAACTGAAATTGCCCGCGGCGTCGCTAGGCGCGCAAGAACAAAGCCCGGCACGAACGCAGAGATGATCTCCTTTGGTCAGATCGGGTGACGATTCCGTCAACCGTGCTCGCGCGGGCGGATGAGGTCAAAATAGCATAGCGCAAGGAGCAAAGGGGCAGAGGGCAAAGAGATAAAACACGGGAAAATCATGAGGAAAATCGTCGTTGGTCTTTCGCTTACCGCTATGCTCTTTGCGCTTGCACGCATGTTGAGGCGCAGCTGCAAGCAAAAGTCCGCCTTGGGTGTGCCTGGCTCGTTTTGGCCAATAATTCTTTTTCGAATTGTTCAATATTAGACAGCAACTCCTGGCGAGTCGGCGCAGCCTGAGGGGCAAGGACTGGGGAGAGCAAACATGAGCGCTCGCGCGGAGGAACGAAGGCAATATGGCGTTTTATGCGGTTGATTTGCGAGACCGAGTGATCCGACGGGTGACTCACCAATACAACCGGGTGGATAACAAGCGGTTTTTTCTGATCGAAGCCAGCTCGGCGAAGGAGGCGTGGGCAAAGGTGAGCCGCGTATCGGGTCCGATTGGCAACGCCGATTGTGATTACTGTCGCCATCGTCTTTGTAACGCTTGTGAAGAGTGCTCCGTCACAAAACGTTACTCGGACTACTGGATTTGTCACTGTTGTAGGGAGTTAAACCGGCGTGTTCCAAACTTGCATTTAAGGGAGGTGTCCAATGGATTGGGAGAAAATTAAACTGGGTTCGTGGGGTGCCGTCGGCGGCGCGCTTGTAACCATGTATGTCGGTTTCAACGTTGGCGGATGGATGACCAACGGTAGCGCCGAGGTGATAGCGAGGGAGACCGCCGCCACTGCGGTGGCCGAGCGTTTGGGAACGATTTGCGTGGCGCAGTTCAACCGGGACCCGGCGAAGAGCCAGAAACTCATCGAAATGAAGGACAAAGATACTTGGGGAAGGGGCCGCTATATTGACACGCAGAGTTGGGCGATCATGCCGGGCGACGAGAAGGCCGAGAGCGCGGTTTCCGATGCCTGCGCCAAGCAGCTGTCGAAGAGCTAATGGCTCTGGGTGAGCGCATTCTAATGAGGACTCAGTACGGTGACGCCCAGTTGTCCGGCGGCGCAATCATCCACGGTTATCTTCTCCTTCCCTGCGGAGGTCTAAAGAAAGACGGCCTGGATTGGTCCTTCGCCACACCGGCCTTTTTCAGCATCTTCGCAACCCTTTTCCCCATGACGTCTACGACATAGTTGGATAGCAAATGGTCGCGCGTACTCTTAATCTTTTGCCGGATCGCATTCTTGCGCACGTTATCTTGCCCCGCCGCTCGCAAGTCGTCAGTCAGCAGGGAAACAACTCCTTCCCGTCCGCGTGATGACAGCCGAAGAGAGAACCTCCCTTCTTGAGTCTGGTCCATTAAGCTGTACTCAAGCTTTTTGTCTATGCTGCGGATAATGCCCTTTAATAGCTCTGCGGTCTGTCTAATCACTTCACGTTCAGTCAATGGAACCTCCCTTGTTTACTGTTTACGGCCCAATAAAAGGCCTCCAAGGTTACCGAATGTCCTCGAGGCCTCAAAAGCTTGAAGTAAAGAACAACTCTGTTCCGGCGCACGTGACAGAGAGCCAAAGCAAGGATCGCGGAAGTAATAAACTCTACTCCCGGTGAATCGGCACCAAGCCGACTCGTTTTGTGCAAGAAAAGAGGGGCAACCCGACCGATTGCCCCGGGTGATTAGCTATGTAACGAAAAGACTACCAGCGGTTACGTCCGCTGTCGCGGCGTCCGCTATCGCCATTATCACGCCGTGCCATAGGCTTGGCTTCATTAACGGTCAAGGTGCGCCCGTCGAGCTGGGTGCCGTTCAGGGCCTCGATGGCTTTTTGAGCCTCGCTGCTCGAACTCATCTCTACGAAGCCGAAACCCCGTGACTGTCCCGTAAACTTATCCGAGATCACGTTGGCTGATTCCACGGTCCCGTGCGATGAAAAGAGTTCCTGCAGTCGCCCTTCGGTTACTGAATAAGGCAGACCGCCAACATACAATTTATTACCCATGTTCTCCTCCTATGAGAGAATGTTTGTGTCGTTGACCCTGAGAATTAGACTGCTAATGGGCAGAACATGGGAAACTTAATGACTCAACCACGCTCTGGTCGGATTGTCCTTTAGAGATCGTTTCGCAAGGAGAGACGATTTGGAGGCCTTCAACGCTTGTGTCTTCCTCTTTCAGAAGGCCTTATACTGAAGTAGGAATTTCACTGTATGTGTTAATAGGGATGCTGTCAACCCACTAGCGCGATTATATTTTTGCGGGTGTCTGGGGCAATAATTCTTTTCAGGATTGTTCAATATTAGACAGCAATTCCTGGCGAATCACGCAGCATGAGAAGCAAAAGATTCTGAGGAGTAAAACCTGAGCGTAAGGCTCGCCTGGAGGAACGAAGGCAATTGCGAGACCGAGTGATCCGACGGGTGACTGAGCACGGAGCAAGTCGCAGTGTGAACGGACCGCGTAACGGCGCAGGCACAAGCGAGGGGAACCATCGGCTGTTAGTGGGTTGTGGTCGTGAAGCCGGGCGGCGGGACAATGGAAAAGGAGGTGCGCGATGGGAGACAAAGGCAAGAAGGATAAGGACAAAGCTCGGAAACAGAAGATAAAAAAACAGGCACAAACGATAAAAACGAATCTGGAGAAACTACCGACAAAAACCCCTGCATAGAAATCATGGATGAGGTGTCCGCCTCAACCCTCCTCCTGTTGCTCACGGCCCGTTCAACTCTCGCAAAACGCAGATTCTTCGGCTAACGCCTCAGAATGACACTTGATGGGGCTGTCATCCTGAACAAAGTGCAGGATCCAGAGTTAAAATGAGTCACTACCCAACAGAGAGAAAACTTGACAACTAGAGTTTAGTGACTACTGTGAAAGAGCTAGGGCATAGGGTTTCCCTCCGCGGTTACCTGAAATTCTTCAAGTAAGCCCCCCAAATCCCGACCCTCTAACCAGTCCAGCCAAGGAGGTTGAAATGTATACTCGTAATGTCAGCTTGAAGCTCAAGGCCAATAGTGTGCCCGAGTTTACCCGCACTCTTGAGAAGGAGATCATTCCCCTGCTCCGTAAACAAAAGGGATTTCAGGATGAGATCAGCTTCGTCGCCCCGGAACGGAATGAGGCTGTAGCCATTAGTTTTTGGGATAAGAAAGACAGCGCGGAGGCTTACAACCGCGAGAAGTATCCTGAGGTATTGAAGGCCCTGTCAAACGTGGTTGAAGGTACTCCCAGAGTGGAGGCCTTTGAGGTTGCGAACTCGACCTCCCACCAGATCGCTGCTAGCGCGGTCTAAACTAGACAGGCTTTCCGGTTCGGAGAGGGGATATATCCCCTCTCCGGGTCGTGACAGCAAATAACCGGAGGTCTTATGAACGTATTTTGGGTTCTATTGGTAGGAGTTACTGGTTGGTTAGCAGGAAAGCTCATTGGAGAAAAGGGCTACGGAGAAGCCTTAGGAGGCTATGCCGACGGCTTGGATATTGTCCTCGGGATCGTGGGTGCCTCTATGGGCGGTTACCTACTTTTGGGGGCCGTCGGCGGGGAAGTCAGCTCGTTTAGCAGATATGCCACCGCGATCCTCGGCTCCATAACTCTTGTCGGGGTTGCTCGGCTAGTTTCCGCAAGATACTTGTCTTCTGGTTCGCGTTAGGGGTAGGAAAATATTCTAAAGCATCATCGACGATTTTGAAATATCGTAGGAGGTAGCAATGAGAGTTGATTCTCTCCCAGCGGAATCATCACCGATCGGCTCTTCGGAGCGAGATTCCTTGAGCGGTGTTGTGGCGATGGTGAAAAAGGTTCTCACGAGAACTCATGTTTATGAAGACGAACAGGGCAAAATCAGCGACTGGCAGCTGATCTTCTTGCAGAGTAAGACGAATGGCTGCTCCTACCGCGGTGAGGATCTCCCCCATATGAAGTGGCAATGGCCCAGGGATACTTGGTTTCAAGAACAGCTGAGTATCTCGCGATGTGAGATTCCTAAACCATCACCTTGTACGACCACCGCGGAGAACTTGGCTCAGTTTTCTGATTACGTGGCACCTAATCGGGGAAGGAGAATCGAGGGATGCTGACTGTCGGGAATAAAATTATTTATCCGTCTCAGGGCCCCTGCCTCATTGGCGCGGTGGTCAACAAAGTTGTCGATGGCAGGGCGACAAGCTTCTATCGGTTGGCTCCCCTAGACGATAGTGGCGGCGGCGAGGTGTTCGTCCCGGTAGATAGAGCCCAGGCCATAGGTATCCGGCGGTTGCTGGAAAGGTCTGAGATTCCGAAGCTGCTAGGCCACTTAAAAAAGACAGCCGGAACAGCCAGGAATTGGAGGCAGCGCATCATTGACAACTTGAAACTGCTCTCCTCGGGGTCGGCGTTTGACTTGGCTGAGGTCGTTGAGTCGCTGACCGAGTTGAACCAGACGAAGGCGCTCTCGCCGCGCGACCAACAGACGCTGAACAGGGCTAGAAAGCTACTGATTTGCGAGATCTCTGAAGTGATGGGAGAGACCAAGAGCGCGGCCGAGGAAAAGGTAGACAATGCTCTCAAAGTGCGACACAGGGAACGTGACATAACCACAAGATGAAAAGCAGCATTTTATACAAGAACTGCCTGATTCGGGGGGAATCATTTCAGCGGGAGAAAAATGGCACCTGGATTCCGCAGTATGTTTGGACGCGTCAAAGCGGTACAAATACAGGAACCCATTTTCCGTCACAACAATATCAATTGAATGAAACTTTCCCGACGGAGGATGAAGCCGACGATTTTGCCTTGCAAAAAGCAATGGAGTGGATCGATAAGAACTGAAGGCTGAAGGGCGAATTGGTTCCTTGCGGAATGGGACCCCTAGCGGTACGACCAGCCAGACTTTGGTTTCACGCGTCAGGCTTTATCGGTTGGCTCCGTCTGTGAAGAGCAGGGAAGCCGGCTCAGTCCTTCTTTGCGACGAGGAATTTGAATAAGCCATGAGCGCGGCTTACGCCGATTGTCTGAAGCGCGTCCATGTTATATATCACTATCCTGCTGTCCCATCATCGCCGGCCTGAAGGCGAGACTTGCACCACGCAACTCCAATGCCCGAGCCTCAATTACGCCCCACGGCTTCGTTCCTCAATTACGCGCCGGTCCCGTTGGCGTTTGGCACTAGCGGGTTGCGCGGCCTCGTCAAAGACATCACCGACCTCGAGGCCTACATCAATGTCAAAGCTGCGCTCCGGTATTTGTTGAGCATTGGCGATATTCACGCGGGCAGCGGAGTGGTTATCGCCGGCGATCTTCGGCCGAGCACCGATCGGATCATGCGCGCCTGCGCCCAAGCGATTGTCGACTCGAACTGCCAGGTGGAAAACGCGGGCAAGATCCCGACGCCCGCCTTGATCTCTCACGCCATCTCCACCGGACGCGCCGGCGTGATGGTGACCGGCAGCCATATTCCATTCGATCGTAACGGTATAAAGATCAACAAGAGCGTCGGCGAGATCCTGAAGTCCGACGAACCAGGCATTACGCGCGAGGTCGAGCGTGTGCGCTTCGAGGAGTACGGCCGGACCGCGACCACATCGGCCTTCGACGCCTCCGGAACGCTCAAGCGATCGCCCGAACTGCCGCCGCTCGCTCGCGCCGCCGAAGAAGCCTACGTCCGTCGCTATCTGCGGAGCTTCACTTGCGGCGGCCTCTCCGACCTGCGCGTTCTTGTGTATCAGCATTCAGCGGTGGGCCGCGATATCCTGCCGCGCATCCTGCGCGAGCTCGGTGCCGAGGTGGTCACCGCCGGGCGCAGCGAAACATTCGTTTCCATCGACACGGAGAACATCACCGACGAGCAGCTGGATCGTCTGGAGGAGCTTGCCGTCGCTGCCGAAGCCAGCGGCCGGCCGCTTCACGCAATCGTGTCCACCGACGGCGACTCCGATCGGCCGCTCGTGACAGCGGTGCTGCCCGCCGCCGCAGTCCACCCTGGCGGCCGGCGCGTGCGCTTCTTGCCCGGCGACCTGCTCGGAATCGTAGTCGCCGAGTATCTGCGCGCTGATGCGGCGGCGGTTCCCATCAGCGCCAACGATGCTGTCGAGCGACGCATGGACGAGCACGGGGTTTTCCTCCAAAAGACCAAGATCGGCTCGCCCTACGTCGTTTCCGCCCTCGATGAATTGCGCCGCGCCAAAACACACGCACGAATCGTCGGCTGGGAGGCAAACGGCGGATTTTTGACCGGCAGCGATATTAAATTCGCCGCGGGGACCATGCTCGCGCTGCCCACGCGCGATTCGACGCTCCCGATCTTGGCCAATTTGTTCGCTGCGACGAATCAGGGCATTAGCTTGTCCGTTTTGTGGGACCGGTTGCCCGCACGTTTCGGACGGGCCGGATTGATCGATGACCTACCGGTCGCCGTGAGCCAGGCCATCCTGGCGAATCTGATTCCAGCCGGTGACACCATCGAGGTGGAGTTCGATGGCGCGGGGCGCGTAATCGATCGCAGTCGCGCAGACGCGATGCCCACGCCGCTCGCGGAACCAGCGACCGCGGACTGGCGGCAACGTAAAGCGACGTTAATGCGTTTCTTTACACCCGCGCTTGGATTCGACGATATCGTGCGCATCAATGTGCTGGACGGCGTGCGCATCTATTTCAACAGTGGCGACGTCGCGCACATCCGGCCGTCGGGCAACGCGCCTCAGCTCCGCATCTATGCCAATAGCGATTCGCAAACGCGCGCCGATGAAATCGTGGAGCTTGCCCTGCGCGAACCCGACGGGATCTTGCGTCAACTGGAACGAGCGTTCAAGCAAGATATCCGACCGCAACTTTAGCCCGCGCCGGGGTTTCCGTCACCGGACCAAATCCTTAGACTTTTCATACGCCTTGGTAAGTTCCCTGGAGCGGGCAGCGCATGTCTGCGGGCCTAGCGATAATTCCTTTCAAAAGCGTCGAATATTAGACAGCAATTTCTGCCGATGCAGCATACCTTCAATTCAAGACCGAGATAGCCGTTCAAGGGGGAAGGGGCTCGCTCCCGAAGGCTAAGAACACACTGTCGGTGGCTATCCATCGTCCATGAATAATCCGGGCTAGTAACGTTGGCGAGGCGCAGCGAGTTAGGAGATTTGAGGGATTGCGAATCTAAAGTTTATTCCTGAGGCCATTGAAACACGGACTTATTAGGTCCACAATCTATGTATAACGGATTGACTCCTTTGCCCGTGTTCTTTTGCACGCTGGCAGCCTTTGCTGCAGTAGCTCGGATCGAATTACAGCAGATCGCAGAGAGTCACAAGGGAGAAAATCCCCCGGCCATCCCCATGCTACCGGCCGCTACTATTTCTCGTCCCAGAGAGAGCGTTAGCTGGAAGATCGCTTAAGCTTAGGGCGAACCAACGAGAGAACCTTCGCTGGCAACCCGCCCCATCCTTCGACACAATTTGCTGCCGTTGAAGCAGTGACTGTGTCCCGCAGCCGCTCCTTCACCACGCGCTGCGTCCGTCGGGAGTGAGAGGAGGCTTTTACGTCATTATTAAATCAGTTGCCCGAAACGGTTTTTACAACAAAGGTGGACGATCTGCTTAATTGGGGGCGAGCCTCTTCGCAGTGGTACATGCTGTTTGGTTTGGCCTGTTGCGCTATCGAATTGATGCAGACGGGAGGTCCCCGGGCCGATATCGATCGATTTGGCGCTGTCCCGCGCGCCACGCCTCGCCAGTCGGATCTGATGATTGTGGCCGGGACGCTAACTTATAAAATGGCCAAGCGGACCAAGCTCCTCTACGATCAGATGCCTGATCCGAAATATGTCATCTCGATGGGGAGCTGCGCCAACTGCGGGGGACTTTTTCAGCTTGCCTACTCCGTTTGTAAAGGCGTCGACAAGATCGTTCCCGTGGACGTGTATGTTCCGGGCTGTCCGCCCCGGCCGGAGGCTCTGACAGAAGGGCTATTGCGGATCCAGGACAAGATCATGCGCGAGAAATGGCTGGTTAAGAATACGAAGCAGGAGCCGGTGTCCGCAGGCTAATCCAAGGAGGTCATCCAACATGGTTGAAGAAATTACCATCACGGATCTCGCCGCGGAAAAGATCGGGAC
>JBOHVS010000224.1:0-6361 GCA_050735975.1 Binatia bacterium
GCTGGTTCGCTGAACCGCGAGATCGATGATTTCGGGGATGGCGAAAAGGCCGACGGTGACGGCAACCAGCGAGATCCCGTCCCACAGGAAAAGGGCGTTGGCCTCCCCGATAATCGGCTCCAGAGTAAAGCGGGGTACGCTCTCAATCGGGTCAAGCCCGACCATCGCCAGAGACAAACCCAAGCCGCCGCCGATCAGTCCCTTGATAAGGTTGCCGCCGCTAAGAGAAGAGAGAAATGTGATGCCCAGGAGCGCCAGCATGAAGAATTCTGCCGAGCCGATGGACAGGACCAGCGGCCTGACAATGACTAAAGCAACAGCCAAGGCAATAGCGCCAAAGATTGATCCGACGAGCGAACTCATCAAAGCGGCGCCTAGAGCCCGCCCCGCTTCGCCGTTTTTAGCCATGGGATGGCCATCGACGACGGTCGCCGCGGTGATTCCTTCACCCGGAACGCCAAAAAGAATCGAAGTAATATCGCCGGTCGTGCTGGTGACCGCATTCGCACCGAGAAGAAAGGCGAATGCAGTGGTCGGATCCATAGTGTAAATAAAAGGCAGCATCAGGGCCAGGGTTGTCGCCCCGCCGAGGCCCGGCAGGATGCCGACCCAAAAACCGATAAAGATGCCGACGAGCATGAAAAGAAAGGACTGCTGGCCCTGCTCGGTAAACGGCAGGATGCTCATCAAGCCTGCTTGGAATGCTACCAAATAATCAAGCATAAGAAGTACCCGCCTCTGCTCTTAGCAGTTATCAATTCGCAATCCGCAATTCGCAATACTAAGCTCCCCGCTCTTTGCTCTTAGCGCTTTGCCATCTTTCTCCATCTGACCTCTGACCGCTGATCTCCGAGCTCTCCTCCGATCCTGCTCCCCTGCCCCATGCTCCGTGCCGTTGCCTAAATTCGCAATCCGAAATCCGCAATTCGCAATACTAAGCTCCCTGCCGCTAACTTTTCTTGCCGCTCTTTCGCATCAGGAACTGGAGATTTTCCTTCACCCGGGCGGGCATGGAATAGATCTCATCCACATACTTTTCGATTTCTTCCGCAGACACGTAGGTGAGATCGAGCTTGGCTTTTTTGGCGTCGGCGATGAACCCGGCATCCTTCATGGTCGCAGCAAAGGCTTGGCGCAAGATCGCCAACCGCTCCTTGGGTGTTCCCGGAGGAACTGAAAATGGACGGGCAAACTCGTTCGATGCGTTCCACGCGCTGTAGGCAATCTGGTTGTCCTTATTTTTAATAACCTTGGAAAAAGTCGCGATCTCTTTGACCTCGGGCTCATCCCATCTTCTGTGGATGATAAAAGGGATCAGCTCGTCGTCGCCGCTTGCGTCCAGCATCGCTCTGGCCGTGGTTCTCATCGATTCCCAGGTCCAGCAAGCGCCGTCGACCTCTTTGGATCGCATGGCAAGTCGAATTCTCGAGGTGCCTTCGTAGCCCGGGATGATTGCAAAGTTGGTTTCCGCCCATTTGTTCAACATCATCGGTAGATGAACCGTGTTTCCCGCTCGCGTCGCCCCCATTTTGACGGCTTTCTTTGACTTGCGAATATCATCGAACGTCTTCAGACCGGTAAATCCCATGACCGCGCAGACCACCGAATCCTTGCACGGCGTGCCGATCCAACCGATTTTTCGACCGTCGATCCTGACGCTTGGGTCGTTCATCGCATCGTTAAACACATTGTGCGCGTTAAAAACTCCTACCGTGAGCCCGTCGGGTTCGGTTTTATTGTAGAGATGATTGGCGGCAAGAGTACTGCCGGCGCCTGTCATGTTTTCGACTGCGGTCGAGGGGTTTCCCGGGATGTGTTTGCCGATGTGCCTCGCAACCGTTCGAGTGTACGTGTCGTAGCCGCCGCCGGCTGAGAAGCCGACGATGAAGCGAATGGTCTTTCCTGCATAGAACTCGTCGGCCGCGGCCGGAGTCCACGTCGCCGCCAGAAGAGCGAAACCCAGAGTAACGGCGCCGAGGTGAATTGACTTTCTCATAGGATCCTCCTTTGCGTCATTTTCCTTTTCGCACGAGAAATGCGAGGTTTTCTTTGGCGTTCGGCCGTATCGCCAGCGTTTGTCTCACATATTTTTCAGTCTCTTCACCGGAAACATGCCGCGTCGTCAATGATTTCAGTTGCCGCAATCACTTACTTTTTTGCTTCCGCACGAGAAACTGGAGATCCTCTTTTGCTTTCGGCGTAATGTCCAGGAGGTCTTTCACATGGCCGTAGATCTCGTCCGCCGAGACGTAGTCGAGAAAGAGCTTGGATTTTTCCGCCTCGGCGAGAAACTCCTTATCTTTAAAAGTGGCCGCGAAGCCCTTGCGCAAGATCTCCAGGCGGTCTTTGGGAACTCCCGGAGGAGCCACCCACGGGCGCTGGAACTCATACTGCCCGCCCCATGCTTTATAGACCGCCAAACCATCTTTATCCGCCTTCGCTTTGATCACTTCCGAAATAAGTGGCAGATCTTTCACCAGGGGATCTTTCCATTTTCTGTGAATGAGCACGGGGATAAGCCGCTCATCTCCCTTCGCCTCGAACATCTGTCGGGCTGTAGCTCTTGCCGACTCCCAGCCCCAGCAGCCCCCCTCCAGTTCTTTCGAGCGCATGCCCAGTAAAATCTTGGAGGTTCCCGTATAGCCGGTGATAACTTGGAATTTGGTGCCGATGGTCTCATTTAGAATCTTCGGCACGTCGTGGTAGGTCGAGCCGGCCCTCGTCGCGCCCATCTTGAGCGAGCGGCCGGATTTCAAGATGTCTTCGAAGCTGTCCAGTCCCGTAAACGCCATGACGCTGCAATGGGGCGATCCTTTGACCGGAGCGCCGATCCAGCCCAGTTTTTCTGGCTCAAGCCGGACCGCCCGGTCGCCGAGCGCTTTATACAGAACATAGGCGCTATTCCAGACGCCAATGAAGGTGCCGTCACGGTCGGCTTTGTTGTAAGTGTAATTGGCGGCGATGAGACCTCCCGCCCCGGTCATGTTCTCAACGACAAATTCAGGATTGCCGGGAATATGTTTTCCCATATGGCGCGCAACCGCGCGAGTGTAGGTATCGTAGCCCCCGCCCGCTGCGTTACCGACGGCGACGCGAATCGTCTTACCCTTGAAGAAGTCATCGGCCGCGGCCGGACTCCACGTCATCGCCAGAAAAACGAAACTCAGAGTAACAACACCAAGGTGAATTGACTTTCTCATAGGATCCTCCTTTTGATTTCGCAACCAGCTCATTTGCCCTATTGTTCAACTCATCTCAAGTTAAAAATTTCCTTCCAGATCTTTTCGTATTTCTTAAACTGCTTGATGTCGTCCACGCCGACCGCATAGATCTTCTTCGGCCGGACCGGCAACATCGGCTCTACCTCCGGGTGAGCGGGCGTACGGCCGCCCTTGGCGAATACCTGCTGGCCTTCCTTTGACTCCGCCCAACGGGCGTAAAGCAACGCCGTATTCGGATGGGGCGCATCTTTTGAAATGGCAACTCCGATGATGCCGCCGATCCCTTCCGTGAGAAAATAGCCTAATGGGGCTCCCTCTTTGATGCGAGGCGGATAGTGGTGGGAGTAACAGGTAAAGCAAGCGGAGGCCTGCCCGGCGACGAGGAGCTCCGCCAGTTGTGAATGTCCCTTGTGAAACTGCGGCTTGTTCGCCGCAACCTTTTTGAGGATCGCCCGAGCTTTTTCCAGGCTGTTATGTTTATGCATCAAGCCGATAACCAGCTCCGCATCCCTGGGCTCGGCTATCAGCCTGCCCTTCCACCTAGTATCCGCGAAATCTTCAAAGGACTTCGGCGCGTCTTCCTTTTTTACGTTGTTCGTATTCCAGGCGCCGATAAAAAAGATCAGATTGTTAGCCGTCCACCAGGAGCCTTTCAAGTTATCCGGATAAGCTGCCGCTTCGGGGATGGGTTTATCCCGTAGCAGGCGCTGATCGTAAAGCTGGACGAGGTTTTCGAGTCCAAATTCAAACACATCGGCGATAACCCTGCCGCCGCGAGCCTCGGTGATCGCGCGGACCGCGAGCTTGTCCGAGGTGGCATCGATGTGGTCGATCTTGATACCGGGAAAGCGCTTCTCGAACATCGGGAAGATCTTCTGCGCGTTGATCTGCGCCAGCGAACAGTAACAGTTAAGAACGCCCTCCTCTTTCAGCGCCTTCTTGTAAAGCTCGTCGATTGTTTCACTGGCTGCGGACGAAAAGGAGAACAGACTGATACAACTTACAATCAAGCTCCCAAGAGCCAAGGCGCCCAGTCGTTTGGGCCTTCCCATAAAAACCTCCTCTACCGAGTTTACAGTTTTGTTTTGGCATCTGTCATTCCGAACGCATGTGAGGAATCTAAGTAGATCTCTCCCTTCGGTCGAGGCAAGGATTTCTCCCTGCGCTCGAAATGACAACTGCCGGCCATCACGTGTTTGCCGTTCGATCGATACTCTGTTGTTACTTTTCTTTTTGCTTCCGTACGAGAAACTGGAGATCCTCTTTTGCTTTCGGCGTAATGTCCAGGATGTCTTTCACATGGCCGTGGATCTCGTCCGCCGAGACGTAATCGAGAAAGAGCTTGGACTTTTCCGCCTCGGCGAGAAACTCCTTATCTTTAAAAGTGGCCGCGAAGCCCTTGCGCAAGATCTCCAGACGGTCTTTGGGAACTCCCGGAGGAGCCACCCACGGGCGCTGGAACTCATACTGCCCGCCCCAGGCTTTATAAACCGCCAAACCATCTTTATCCGCCTTCGCTTTGATCACTTCCGAAATAATCGGCAGATCTTTCACCAGGGGATCTTTCCATTTTCTGTGAATGATCACGGGGATAAGCCGCTCATCTCCCTTCGCCTCGAGCATCGGTCGGGCTGTAACTCTTGCCGACTCCCAGCCCCAGCACCCCCCCTCCAGTTCTTTCGAGCGCATGCCCAGTAGAATCTTGGAGGTCCCTGCGTACCCGGTGATAACGTCGAATTTGGTGCCGATGGTCTGATTTAGAATCTTTGGCACGTCGTTGTAGGTCGAGCCGGCTCTCGTCGCGCCCATCTTGAGCGAGCGGCCGGATTTCAAGATATCTTCGAAGCTGTCCAGACCCGTAAACGCCATGATGCTGCAATGGGGCGATCCCTTGACCGGAGCGCCGATCCAGCCCAGTTTTTTCGGTTCAAGCCGGACCGCCCGGTCGCCGAGCGCCTTATACAGAACAAAAGAGCTATTCCAGACTCCGAGCGTCAACCCGTCCTTGTCTGCCCTGTTGTAGGTGTAGTTTGCCGCAATGAGACTTCCGGCGCCGGTCATGTTCTCAACGACAAATTCAGGATTACCGGGAATATGCTTTCCCATATGGCGCGCAACCGCGCGAGTGTAGGTATCGTAGCCCCCGCCGGCCGAGAAACCGACGATGACGCGAATCGTCTTTCCCGCGTAGAAATCGTTGGCAAAAGCACTGGGTGTATAGGGCGCGACGAGCAACGCAGCTATCGCGACCGCAAATAATCTGATTCGGTACTTCATTTCACCCTCCTGTGAATTAGATTTTTTCTCTTCGCTTTAGAAATCGGCATGAACGAAAAAGTGTCAACACTGTCGATTGCGATTCCCGTTCGCTCCTTCGTCAGGCTCAGGACTGGCTCTGAGCATGGTCGAATGGTGAACGAGATTTTCAGCAGAATCATTATTTTTTCTTCGTCGTCACGAGAAACTGAAGTTTTTTCTTGATCGCCGGCGAGATCGACAAGATCTCTTCTACGGCGCGCTCGGCATCCTCTCCAGTGACGTCGCCGATGACCAGCTTGGATTTGTTCGCCTCCGATAGAAATTTTGGATCGTCCAGCGTCTTTTGCAAGGCAGTGCGCAACATCTGCAGCCTCTCTCTCGGGGTGTTCGGCGGAACCACCAACGGCCTTTGAAAATCATATTGATTGGCCCAGGCTTTAAAGGCGGCGACGTTTTCCTCGCCTTTGATCACTTTGGTGAATCGGGGAAGGTCCTTGACCTCTTCGTCCTGCGGCTTGCCATGAATGATGAAAGGGATCAATCGATCACCCCCCTTGGCTTTCAACATGGAGACCGCCGTTACCCGCATCGATTCCCAGCCGGAGCAAAGGGCATTCACTTCCCTGCGCTGCAGGGCGACCCGAATCGGAGAGGTGCCTTTGTATCCGGAGATAATCTGAAATTTCGTTCCCATAAGCTCATTCATGAGCTTTGGCACATCGTCCGATGACGCCCCGGCCCTTGTGGCGCCAAACTTGAGCTTGTCGCTCGACTTGATTACATCGTCGAGGGTCTTGAGACCGGTAAATCCCATGACCAGGCATGAAGGAAACCCCGTACCGGGAGCGCCAACCCAGCCGAACTTCCGCGCATCGAACTGA
>JBOHVS010000225.1:0-11648 GCA_050735975.1 Binatia bacterium
CCATCAAAAAATCCGATCGGCGATGGCAATCCGACATCATCGTCGACATGATCAAACGCTACGGGTTCGAATATATCGCGCTTAACCCGGGCGCCAGCTATCGCGGGCTGCACGATTCGCTGGTCAATCACGGCGAGAACGATCCGCCGATGCTGCTCTGCCAGCACGAAAAGATCGCCGTGCAGATCGCCCACGGCTACGCGCGCGCCAAGGGCAAGCCGATGATCGCCATCGTCCATAACCTTGTCGGACTGTTGCATGCGCCGATGGGCATCTACTACTCCTATCTCGACCGCGCGCCGGTCTTCATCATCGGCGCCACCGGGCCCATGGCCGAGCCCAAACGCCGCCCGTTCATCGATTGGATTCATACGGCAAACGGCCAGGGCGAGGCGATTCGCAATTTCGTCAAGTGGGATTATCAGCCCACTACCGTCGACGGCGTACCCGGCGCCTTCGCTCGCGCCTACTCGGTCATGATGAGCGCGCGCCAGGGCCCGGTCTATATGTGCTACGATGCCGGGCTGCAGGAAGCCCAGCTCGATCACGATGTCGAGATGCCGCCGGCCGGTGCCGTGGAAGTTCCTTCATCTCCGTCCGCCGATCCTGCAGCGCTAGAAAAGGCCGCCGGCACTCTAGCCGCTGCCAAACGGATAGCGATTATAGCCGACTTCGCCGCCCGCCCGCCGCACGGCTGGAATCACATCATCGAATTGGCGGAGACTTTAGGCGCTTCGGTATGGGACGTAGGCTCGCGGCTCAACTTTCCAAGTGATCACCCGCTCAACCTCACCATGGACCCTGACGGTTGCTACAAAGACGTCGACGTCGTGCTCACCCTCGATATCGCCGACTTCGAAAAGCCGACCCACGTGCGCGACATTGCCACGCGCACCGTCACCAGCAAGGTCGCGGCAAACGCGACGTGGATCGATATCGGCTTCACCGACATCGAGATCAGCAAATGGTCGATGGACTATGCCCGGCCTTTCTATGCGCAACAACGCATGACCGCCGACCCCGTCACCACGGCGCCGCAGTTGACCAAGCTTGTCAAAGCGCGCATCGCCAACACGCCGGGCCTCGCCGAGAAGATCGCCAAGCGCAAAGAGGAAATCGGCAAACGCCATGCGGAAATCCGCGCCAAATGGAGCAAGCAAGCCCAGGAGCACTGGGATTCCAAGCCGATGACCGTGCCGCGCCTCGCGCTTGAAGTGTGGGAAGCGATCAAAGGCGAAGATTGGGTGCTCACTGCGGGGGACTTGGGTAGCTGGGGCCACAAGCTTTGGAATTTCGACAGGCCCTATTGCCACGGCGGGCGCGAACTCGGCACCGGCACTCAGATCGGCCTATCCCTGGGCGTTGCCCTGGCAAACAAAGGAACCGGCCGGCTCGTTGTCGATCTACAGCCGGACGGCGATCTCATGTTCGATGCCGGATCGCTCTGGATCGCTGCGAAATACAAGATCCCGATGCTCGTCGTGATGTTCAACAACCGCGCCTACTACAATGACTGGAACCATCAACTCGTTTTGGCGAGAACCCGCGGCACCGACCCGGCCCGCGCGCATATCGGCATGGATCTCTACGACCCCGATCCGGACTTCGCCGGTCTCGCTCGCTCCATGGGCTGGTACTCCGAAGGACCGTTCGATAACGGCGACGAGCTGAAGCTCGCGCTCAAACGCGCCATCGAACAAGTCAAGCAAGGCAAGCCCGCCCTCATCGACGCCGTCTGCGACCGCCGCAACCACGGTTAACATCTACAACAACTCCCCGCGCTGTAATCCGGCACGGGGAGTTCCCCTGACCTGAGAACAGCACGCTGCGGCTTTACCGACTTACGCTCGCAGAAAGAAACACTGCCGTTCCATTTTATGTCTCCGGTTCGGCATCGGTTTGGAGTAGCGGCCGCAAGCCGCGAACATCGCGAATCTTCTCCAGCTTCCAGACAGCGTCGCACAGCTTGCGCGCGCGGGCCTTGCCGAGGATCGGCGCCATCAGATCGTAGCTCTTTTCGTCCACTTCGGCTCGCGTCATCGGGTTCTCGACGGTCCCGCGGACGGCGCTGGTATGGCGCCTGAACCCGCGCCCGTCGCGCAGGCTGACCTCGACGATTCCCTGGCGGCTCGGCATGGCCGCCGACAGCTCGTCGTCGCCGCGAAGCTCGATGCGGCTGCGCAGCGCCAACACCTTGCGGTCGCGCATGCGCTCTTCGTCATGCGACGATGCGAAGCTGACCTTGCCGTCGATCAGCATGACGGCGCACATATGCTGCATGCAGATGTCGGGCATATCGCGGTTGTCAACGGTATTTGCGCCCTGGTGCGCCACCCGCACTACGAGTCTCTCCACGGCTTCCGCTTTGATTTGGTGCTCGAGGATGAGATCGTGCAGCGAATCGAGAGGCGCCTGGATCGGCGAGCCCACCGACCAGCGCTTGATGTTCGTATTCATGATTTCGTAAGTGGCGCCGAGGCCGCGCGCCAGCGCCGCGGGATCCGGCTTGCGGCCGTAGGCCACGAAGAAGCTGCGCTCACCCGCGAACACATCATCGACGCCGGTAAAACCATGGGCGACCATCGTCGCCGCCGCGACGCCGTTTCGAGCCGGCATGCCGCCGAAGTCGAAGGCCTTTTCAACGTGCTCCCCGTCACGCATCCAGCACGAGATGCCTGACGCTTGCTGCGCGGTGAACGAGAGGAGATGGCGGATCTGGCGCTCCCGTAGGCCCGCCAGCGCCCCAGCCGCTGCGGCGGCTCCGAACATCGGCCCGAAGCTGTGGGTCGAATGGCCGTCCTCGCGGAACTGATAGGCATCGAGGGATTGTGTCAACCGGCAGCCGACGTCGTAGCCGAGCGCGACCGCCCGGAGAAGCCCCGCGCCGTTGCGCCTCTCCCGCTCGGCCATAGCCAGAGCGCCGGGCACGATGCCGCAGCCCGGATGAGTCAGCGACGGCGCATGCGAATCGTCGGTTTCGTCGGCGTGAGCAAGCATGCCGTTGGCCAATGCGGCGTTCACGGCGGTCGTGATGATATGACTGCCAATCACGCAGGCTTCTTTGACGCCGCCGAGCGTTTTGACGTAGGCGATCGCTTTCATCCCGGGCGCGAGGCGCGACCCGGAAACCATGGCAGCGATCGTGTCGAGGATGTGATGTTTGGTCTTTTCGATGACCCGAGGAGGGAGCGGCCTGCGAATTGCCGATGCGATGTAGGCGCTCAGCCGGCGCATGACCGGCGAGATTTGCGAATCTAGTTGCCTGCTCATAGCTCTCAGCTTTGAGCATTAAGCTTTGAGCTTTGAGGTCCGGATTCCGATCTCAACGCTTTTATCTCAACTCGCTCCCTGCACTCTCCTGCTGTTCCTCAACTTCGCAATCCGCAATTCGAAATTCTTAAAAAACTTTTTGCCACGAAGACACAAAGACACAAAGAAAAACTTAGTGTCTTGGTGCCTTGGTGGTTAATCTTCAATTCGCAATCCGCAATTCGAAATTCGCAATTCCTCCGCTCTTTGCCCCTGCCCCTGCTCCTTGCTGTCTGATCTCTGACCTCTGGCCTCTGACCTCTGCCTCCATGCTCCTTGCTCTTAGCTCTTTGCTCGGCTAGGTGTCTCGCTCGCTGGTCGGCCCCACCTCGCCGGTGCACCAGGGGACGAAGGCCTTCATTCTGCACGTTGCCCCGTTGGCCGCCAGCTCCTCCTCGAAGATTTTGTGAATCTCGCGGTCTTCGTCCTCGTATTCGATCTGCCAGCCGCCCTCCTTCATGCTCCGATCCGCGTAGTCCCCGCCACCGCCCCGGGGTGAGTTGACACCCATGTCGCCCGGCCGGAGGGCCAGGTAACGGGCTCGGGTGGTTCCGGAGTTGAAGTGCTGGTGAATGCAGTTGTCGCTGGGAACGGTCACCATGGAACCGAGCTGCCAGTCGCATTTGATCATGTCGGAGCGGTCTTCCTTGGTCCAGATCAAGGAGTAACCGCCGGTGCCGCTGAGCAGCACCAGGTGCGCACCCGGGCCGTGGCGGTGGGCCTTCTTGTACGTGCCGATGGGGAACTCGGAGATGTGGCTCTTCGTGTTGTTGTTGGCCATCTCCAGCATGGCATTGATGCCGCCGGCGCCCCGCTCCTTCCATCCATACAACAGCATGTCCGGCGCGTTGGCGA
The DNA here is from genome assembly GCA_050735975.1 of Binatia bacterium. Lineage (GTDB taxonomy): Bacteria > Desulfobacterota > Binatia > UBA9968 > UBA9968 > DATMBL01. The sequence continues at coordinate 4,165 of JBOHVS010000225.1, forward strand.
TGAAATTGGACTCCCAGATCCGTCGCTTGAAGAGCTTGCCCTTGCCGCTGAAGTAATCGTCTTCGCCCGAATAACGGGAGCGGAACGTGTGATCGCAGTTGAATATGAATTCGTCGTCCCGGAAGAGGCGCATCATGGGCGGCGCGTTGGTCACGGCGATATAGCGGGCAGGCTCGTCGCCGCTGCCGTTGAAGTTCTGGTACCACGCGTTGAGCGGGATGGAAAAGAGGCTTCCGGCGTGCCACTCAAAGCTCTGCTTGCGCTTCTCATCCTTCTCGCCTTGCCAGATCGTCGTTGCCCCGCGGCCCGAAACCACATAGATCGCCAGCTCGTACATGTGATGCTCCGGCTCGGACTTGCCTCCCGGCTTGATCTCGACGACGTGACAGTCGTTGGGCATGTGGCGGTTGGCGATGTGGACAACTGCGCCGGAGCCTCCCTTACGCTCCCACGGCCCTAGCTCGATCTTCGCTAAACTCGGGAAGTAGAACTCCTCATAAACTTTCACGCCTTCCTTCTTTAGCCATTCCGCGTAGGGGTCGGCTTTCGCGTAATCCTTAAGGCCATCCTTCGGCGTCTCGGCGATTTTCATGTCGGTGCCTAGCATTACCATGGTTGAAATCCTCCTCTCACAAGCTTCAGCGGAAATATAAAACCGGGGTTGCGCCGATGAGATCCCAACGCAACCCCGAACGGCGCCTGAAGTTAGCGCCGATTACTTGGACGTGAGAATCGTTTTGAGCTTGCTTTTCAGGCCTTCGTCGATATTGAACATTTCACCGACGGTCTTCTTGACCTCGTCGCCGGTCAACGGATCGATTTCCAATTTCGCCTTTTCGGCCTCCGCCATGAATGCTTTGTCTTTCAACGTCGCAGAGAACGCGTTTTGCAGTATCTTCATGCGGTCCTTCGGCGTGCCCGGCGTCGTCGCGTAGACTCGCGTGACCGTCGACGGCAATAACCCGCCGGCCCTGAGCAACTGCTTGCCCTCCTCGTTCTTGGTGAGATCGAAGGCCAACGGCACCTTGGTCAGGTCCGGATGCGGCTTCGGAGCCGCCTGAATAACGACGTTGACTTCACCGGTTTGCAGCCCCTTGGCCCAAGTGGGTTTGATCGACTGCCAGGCCCAACATGCGCCGCCTACCTCGCCGCCGTCCGCCGCGATGCGTATATCGGCGGTTCCTTTGTAGCCTTCGACCATCTGGATCGGCAGATTGAGCGTCGCTCTTAAGAGTCGCGGCACATCGCCCGTGCTGTTGCCGGGACCCAGGGCCCCGATCTTGACCGGCGTTTTTGCCGACCGCCATTCTTTCAAATTGGTCACGCCACTGGCTTTGTGCAGGGCGCAAGCGACGTGATCTTGGACCGGTACGCCGACCCATTCAAATTTTCTCACATCGAAGTCCAGACCTTTCATCCCCAGTACCCGGCCGAGAAGCAGGTAGCCGTTAAAAATACCAAACGCCAAGCCGTCGGGTTGGGCGGCGCTGAACAAATACTTCGCCGCGATCCTGGTCGCCGCCCCGGTCATGTTTTCCACGACCAGATTCGGTTTGCCGGGAATATGCTTGCCCATGTGGCGCGCGATGATTCGCGAGTAGGTATCGAATCCTCCACCCGCCGATCCGCCGACGATGACACGGATGGTCTTGCCCGCGTAGAAGTCCTCGGCAAAAACCGCGCCGCTGGGAACGAAAGACAAACCCAACAACAGTAGAAATATCGTCACTTTCATAAGATGTCCTCCTGTTTATGCACCATTCATATAGGTCCGGTGAAGTTCGTGTCAAGCCGGTTGGCACGACCTACTGCCGAAGGGCGGCTGCTTGATGCTATCGGCTCTAAGGTTCAGGCAAAGAGCCTGGAGCCGGAAAACAGCTCCGAAGCCCGAATAGAAGAATTGAAAGTCATCGGCGGTTTAAGGTATGAGGCCGGATTTAATCGGACAGAGCGCACAACCACCTGCCGCTGCGATTCGAAAGATCTGCAGTGAACCGGCAGGACCGGGACGGATCCACTGATCCATACCAGGGATCTCTTTTTTCGAATTATATTTTCCCCTCGGACCTGAGGTGCTCGATTCTCTGTCGAACTACCTCGCCTAAATCAGTCGTCGGGATGCTGTCCGGGATCTGCACAGCTTCCGCCCCGAGTTGGGAAATCTTCTCGTTCAGGCTGTGGAGACCGGAGCGGATTCTTTCATAGTCCTGGAGATATTGGCGGCACGCCAGGATGTTATCGTCGATCTCCTCCAAACATTTGGCGAGCCGGCGGCCTTCGTTTTTAAAAGTCTGTCGCAGATGATCCACGTTGGCCTGGATGATCTGTTCTTCCACCGGCCGTATTTGCTTAGCGATCTCGCTCTTCATGTCCTGCAACGCTTGCAACAGTCGCTCGAATGATTCTTCCTCTCTCATTAGATCCTCCGGTATTTGAATTCTTGGCTCTTTCATCGTGATGTAATGCCGCGCGAGTGACTCTGATACCCTCTTTTTGACGAGCGACAACACCGACTTGGTTTCGCGGATCTTTTCCTCAAGCCGCGCTTCATCAGCCAGTAATTTTGCCAGCTTTCCGACCGCTGGCATTATGTTGCTGTCAATCTCCGGCTCCATCGTGTCGCTCCCCGAAGCAGATCGCTTGTTTCTATCGAGTCTAAATCTAAACTGCAAGCACTGTTGACGAGGTTTTTGCAGCACGCGAGTTGCGAAACCTTCGCTGCGCACAAAGTGAGTCAGCAGTTTTATTCAAATCGCAAAGAATGCAGAAGGTTGTCCACAGCTGTATCAGCGGTCAACGGCCGTCGGCGCAAACCTTCTCACAAAACGTTGCTCGTTCTTAAATTTTCTTAGTTGGGAGAATTTGAATGAGACGATGAGCGCCTGGTTTCAAAAAATATTGTTCGACCAGATTGACGCGCTCGACACCTTGCGTTCCTCCCAGGAAGAAAGAAACGGATCACGAATCGCGACGTGCAATGCAATCGGCGGGAGCTTTAAATACTTGATGGTGATTTGGAAATTTTCAAAAGAAGGAAATACTTACGGAAAATCGAGCGGCGATCTAGCTATTTTTCAGAGTTCTTCTTCTCAGACAGCTCCCGCTTCCAGCCCAGGGTTCTCGCTTGCGCAGCGACCTGCTCCGCCTCGGCAATCATGCCCTTCTGTTGATAAAAGATGGAGAGACTCGTGTATGCCAGCTCGTCGCCGGGCGTCACTTCGATAAGCTTTTTGGCCACTTCAATCGCCTCATCCAGTCGTTCCGAATGCGCGTAGGTCATCGCCAGCGCATGCAGCGCGTCGGCGTAGTTCGGATCTTGCTGGAGCGCCCCTTGGTATGCCGCGATCGCGTCGTTCAGTTTATTCGCGGCGAAGAGCTCCATCCCTTGGGTATACAGATCTTCTTTCGTCATGGTGCATTCTAATGGTTTTTGCCGGGATTGGATGTCTGCGGGGGGCGAGTCGGTGTTTGCCCGGTTTCCTCTGGCCGGCACTGCTGAAGAAGCAGCTTTTTGAGCAGTACCGGATTGACCGGCTTCTTGAATATCACTCCCTGCAATCCTTCCAGGCAGCTTTTTTTAATGATGTGATCCTTATCGTAGTTGAAGGCCGTCATGAGTATCACCGGAAGTTTTGGCATCGTCTTCTTTACCGCCTGGTATAGCTGGTAACCGTCCATATCCGGCATCACGACATCGCTCAGCACGATGTCGAACATCTTTCGGCCCAACCACTCCATCGCGCGCACTCCCGACGAAGCGGTTTCAACCTCGCAATGCTCTTCTTCCAAAAGATCTTTCAACGACTCGCAGACTCCGGCGTCATCGTCCACTACGAGAACTCGCGCTCCGCTCAGCGGGTAGCGGACATCCGGTTTGTGCCGCTCCACCCATCCTCTGCGGCCGTCCACGCGCAAATCCGTCATCATTTTGCCTCTGAGATATTCCTTGGTGCCGTACTCCCCCTCTTCGGCCATCTGCCCGATGCGTCCCGTGATATCCTGGATTTTCTTGATCTGCGACGCCACCGCTTCAAGCCGTTCCGATTCGACGATGTAATCTTCATCGGTGGCCACGCGGTCCACGTAAGTCCGCAACATCTCCACTTGGTTAACAAGCACCTCGAGCGAGTTATTGACCTCGTGCGAAAGTCCGATGGCAATTTCAGCCAGAGTCACCAGTTGATCTCGCCGTCTGATTTCTCGAATGTCTTTGGCAAAACCGATAGAGCCGATTTCCCGGCCTTCTTCATCGTAGATGATCGAGGCCGAGATCGCTACGGGAATAGTGTCGCCTCTTCTAGTCTTTAAGGTCGTTTCAAAGTTTCTGACCCTGCCTCTCCCGTATTTCTCGCCTGAGCGCATGGCGGCCATGACCCTGCGCGCTTCATGGAGACTCGGATAAACCTCCAGAACGTTCTTCCCCAACACTTCCTCGGGAGAAAAGCCGAGGTTTTGTCTGGCGCCGTCGTTGTAAAACGTTACGGTTCCGTGTTTGTCGACGGAAATTACAATGTCGGGGCAACTCTCGACGAGCTTTTGAAAGTATTGTACAGGTAGGGACATATCAGCCCAATTTCTTATGATAAGTCTATCCAGGACGCGAATGCAAGAGACGAGTCCAGCAACGGGACTACGTTCCTGAAATCCACCTCCCAGCGGTAAAAGCTTCAGCCATGCAACCCACGAAAGACACGCGGCAACTCAACTGGCTTCTGGCGTGGGCCGTCGTCTTTTGCGATATCGGCACTTCGGTTTACTACGTTCCCGGCATTTTGTACGGCTATGTCCAAGACGCAACGCCATTTTTCGTCCTTCTCACAACCGGCGGCTTTATCCTCCTGGCGCTCAAGTATATCGAGATCTCATGGCGTAATCCCGAGGGCGGAGGCGTCGTCACGATTACGACAAAGGCTTTCGGGCCCATGTGGGGCTGCCTCGGCGGCATGCTCATCATAGTCGACTATTTTCTTACAACGGCGATTTCCGCGGTTGCAGGTTTTCAGTACATCGGCAGCATTTTCCCGTCTCTGGACGCTCACGTCCTGCTCCTCTCGTGCGCCGGCATAGGAGTGCTGGCGGCGCTTAACATCATCGGCATTCGGGAAAGCGCCGCAGTCGCGCTCATCATGGCCTGCGCGTCCTTTTTCGTAAACCTGGTGGTTATCGGCGCCGCTTTCTACACGATGGATGAATCCCAATGGCAAACGGTCATAAGCAAACTCGATTCCGGCAGGGGGATTTCAACTTATGAGCTTCTCGTCGGTTTTTCCTCCGCCTGGCTGGCATTCTCCGGGCTCGAAAGCATCAGCCAGCTCAGCCCAGCCATGCGTTTTCCCCTGCGCCGGACGACCCGATACGCCATGGCCGCGGTGATCGTAACCATGGTGATGACCTCGCCCGTTCTCACGGCTTTGTCGATAGGGTTGTTGCCGGAACATTTGAAAGCGACCGAGAGCGAGCGGTTCATTTCGGAGTTGGGTCTCATCGCCGGCGGCATCGGGGTCAAGCTCGCGGTGGTTCTTACAGCTTCGAGTTTACTTCTCTTCGCCGCGAACACGGCGATCATCGGCTGTTATCACGTCTTCCTGGCGCTGGTGAAAGGTGAATTCTTACCGAAGATCTTGGCGGTGCGCACCGTAGCCTTCAACACGCCGCATATCGCCATCGGCATCGCCACCATTGTCCCGGCGTTAGTCATTCTGATGAGCGGCGGCGAGATGAGAATCTTGGGCGACATGTACGCCTTTGGCCTGCTCGGCGCATTCGTATTCTCGTCACTGAGCTTGGACGTGATCCGCTGGAACCTCGGGCGGCGCGATCTTGGTTTCTGGCTAGGGGTTCTCACCACCGGGATGGTCATGCTCGCCTGGGGAATCAACCTGGTTGAAAAAGAGCTGGCGACTTATTTTGGCGGCTTCGTGACCGCGGTTGGGATGCTCACGGCCGTCGGCGTCCGCCGCGGTTGGTTCCTCGATCTGTTGGTTCAGATTCCCTTGATTCAGCGGCTCCAGGCGCGCGCCTATCGCGCTTCGGAAGAGCTTGTCGAGGACGAACTAAAAGGACTGATGACGCTAGCTGAGGCCGTCGAAGTCAAACCGCTCTATTCTTCCTCGACTTTGCTCGCGCTGCGCGACGAAAACCCGCGCTTGGTTCTGGAAGGGATCACCCGAGCGAAAGGAAAGGGCGAGTCCGCGCTCTATTGCATCTACGTCGAGGAGTGGCCGGGACTCTTCGGCGGCGATACCCCTCACATGCCCAACGAGCAGGGAGTGAAGACGTTGCGAGCCGCGCTTCAAGCGGTTCGGGAGAAACAGATCGAGATTATTCCCATCTGGACGGTGTCGCACAACGCAGCCCAGGCCATTGCCAATGCGGCGAAAGCCCTCGACGTTGACGCGGTAGTGATCGGCGCCTCACGCCGCTCGGTGTTCTATCACATGCTTCGAGGCCACGTGGTAAAGGGGCTGATGAAGAAACTGCCGCTCGATTGCCATTTGATAATCGCCAACTAGATCGACGCTGGAATGTCGTCCCCATAAACAAGCAAGTTGCTGAAAAGCGCTGTTGCAGGCTGCTAAAAAAGATCTCAGAGGCGAGACGCGCGATGCTGTCGCTAAGGGCTAAGGGCATAGCGCAGAGAGCAGAAGTCAGAGGTCGGAGGTCAGACGTCAGAGATTGGACTTCGCTGCCTCCGTGCTTCGCTCTTTGCACTTCGCTCTTAGCTCCATGCTCCCTGCTCTTAGCTCCTTGCTTTTAGCGAGTGACTGCAGCCTGCTAGATCTTTTCACTCACTTTCGCAGATTGTTCGATAAGCCGGTGCGCTTCTTCGCCGCCGAGGAATTTGTCGATGAGAGAGTGCCCGATATAGATGAACGGCGTCATGGCCACCGCGATCAAGAATTTATATGAATAGTTGCTCGCCGCGATGGTTAAAAACTCATCGGTCTTAACCTTGCCGGGCAACCAGAAAGCAATCGCGATGATGACAAAGCTGTCGATCAACTGAGAAATCGCCGTCGACCCGGTGGCCCGGAGCCACAACAACCTACCGCCCGTTTTGTGCCGGACGATCCAGAACACGATGACGTCGACAAGCTGGCTGGCGGCAAATGCCGTCACGCTGCCGACAATGATCCAGAGCGATTGTCCAAACACGGCCGCGAACTGCTCATCCGTAACGGGAGAAAATGACGCCGCCGGCACCTGGATCGCGGCGAACAGGACGACAAAGGCGTAAACGATCAACGCAATGGTGATGAGAGTGAGTCTTTTAACGCCTTCCCGCCCGAAGTATTCGTTGACTAAATCCGTCGTGAGAAATACGACCGGCCAGGGGATCACGCCGATGCTCGCCGTAAACGACCCGACCGTAACAAGTTTTCCGCCGGTCACCTCGCCGAGTATAGCGTTGGTGACGAACACGCCGGACAAGACGAGGAAAACTAAATTTCTCCGCCCCTGAGCATCCATCTCACCTCCTCCCG
>JBOHVS010000226.1:0-10697 GCA_050735975.1 Binatia bacterium
TATAATAATCCGTGTAGCTCCCGCCTCAACGTACGGCTTAATCTTAGTCTTGACTTCCTCCACCGAGGTGCCCGCAACCAGAGGCAGTCCATTCAGCAAACGATCCGTTATCAAAGCCTTGGCTGCATGGAAACCACGCGCCTTCCATTCTGATCGCATCGCCTCGACCTCGTCGCCAAAGCCCATTCGAGTTAGAAGATCTCGGTAATAGTCCGCCAAGGCATAGTAAGTAACAATCTGACAAAGAGCGTCCCGGGCGATCTTATAGTTGTCCGAAAGGCAGCAACGTACCTTACAAATTATCTCCGTGGAATCCGGATGCTTTCCCGCCTCCTCCGCCCCGCTTTTTACCTCCTCGGCAATCCTGCTGATCTCATCCGGATTGGCCATATTGATCACGACTCCGTCTGTAAGACTTCCGGCCAAACGGCTCATCTTCGGACCGAAACCTGCGAGGTATATGGGAATTCTCCTGCCTGAAGGCTTAAACGCCATCCTGAATCCATGCGCTGAGAAAAACTTTCCATCAAAATCGAGCCTTTCCCCTGCCACAGCAGTTTGAACAATCCGAATATACTCACTCACACGGCCTAACGGGCGATCAAATGGAACTCCATGCCATCGAGCGATCGTCGGATTAGACGAGCCAATCCCCAGAAGCAATCTTCCCCCAGACAACTCATCCAGCCCCACCGCCTGCAGGGCCAGGGTAGCAGGTGTGCGACCTAAGATGTGGTATATCGCTGACCCCACTTTCAGGCGGGTTGTTACCGCTGCGATTGCAGCAAGCATCACCGTGGGATCTTTGTTGTTGGCTTCTCCTCCCCAGGCACAATCGAATCCATGGGCTTCGGCGAGCCGCGCGAGCTCAGGGATTGCATCCAACGGTAATTGCGCGCCGGAGTTAAACTCGATGTCGATCTGCGCAGTCTTAATCAAAAATGCCGCCGGACTCTAAAACTTAAGTTGTTGCTATTCTTTTTTAAAAGCCTCTAACCCGGGCCGATGCTGTTTATCCGTGAATTGCCGAATTCTCTTATCGAGCCATCCTCCCTCTTGCAGATATGCGGTCTCGTGGCCATCGCCTGAGCCCAATACCAGGTTTCCTCGTCATTCAAATGCTTCCCGATCCGTAGAACCTTCCTCGTTTCAAACAGGCAAGCGACGGGGCCGAGAACATCGGCTAACGCTTCTCCCGTTTTCTGATGAGTTTCGTTCCTTTGATCGGGAGCGATTATTTAGTTGCAAGAAGAGTGTCTTTCAATTGCGCCAGAACTTTAGCAGACAGCTTTGCGAAGCCTGCCACAATTTCTTGTAGCTCCTCTCCCGGCGTTGGGCTAATGATGATTTTCGATTGCCGGGCTTCCGCCAGGAACTCAGGGTCTCGCATGGCCGCGTCAAAGGCTTTTCGCAACGTGTTCACACGATCTTTCCGTACCTTCGGCGGTAAAGTATAGGAGTGGCCGAGTGTGCTGAGGTCCTGAATGCCGATTTTGATAAGCTGCCGCGCCTCCTCCGTCTTGGCAATTTCACCGATCAAGGGGACCTTGGGAAGCTCTGGATGCGGTTTGCGAGCGACTTGAAGCACAATATTCATGTTTTTTAGCTCTTGTTGCCAAGTAGCTTTCTGCGTTTGCCAAGCGAGTCCACAGGCGCCTTCGATTTCTCCTTGAGTGATCGCCAGCTTGACCGCGGCCCCGCCCTTATAGCCTTCGACGAGTTGAAGGGGGAGCCCCAGAGCCGTTTTTAAAATTCTGGCATCGTCACTAAGGCTGGTCCCCGGCGCCATGCCCCCCAATTTGACCGGCTTTTTTGAATTCATCCAATCCTTTGGAGTCGCCACGCCGGTCGATTTCGAAAGTATGCAAACAGGATGCGGCCGGATCGGGGATCCAATCCATTCAAATTTCGGCGCATCGAATTCGATTCCCTTTCGACCCAGATACTGCTGCAGAGAAAGAGCGCCGTTCCAGTTCGCTAACGTTAGCCCGTCAAGTTCGGCCCGATTATAAAGATAGTTAACCGCGATCAGTCCCCCTGCGCCCGTCATATTCTCGACGACCACTGTCGGATTTCCAGGTATGTGCTTTCCTAAATGGCGCGCAATGAGGCGCGCATAGGCGTCGTAACCCCCACCCGCAGAATACGCCTCTATGATCCGGATCACCTTCCCCCTATAGAAAGACTCCTGGGCCCATCCGCCTTTCACTCCGACTACGAGGCTTGCAAAAAACAAAACCAAAGAAAAGAATATTCGAGCCATTTGTCTCCCCTTGATCCCTGTTCCTGTATCATCAGCAACAAGTTCGTTTAAGTTCGCTTATATTCTATCTATTCTACCTGTAAAGATTTCTGATGAACCCGCTCGTCTCAAGCTCGCGGACAAATCGATCCTCGACAACCGAATCGAGGTTGAGCGCTTCTATTTTGGGTTCTTTTTCCGCCAAGATCTGAGCCAAGCTGGCGAGCCCCTCGCGCTTGATGTAGGGTGTTCTTTCAAAAAGATTGGAAAACAGCTGGTGTGTTTGTTCCAGCAACTTGTCATCATCGATTCGCAAGTACTTCGCCATCACCTTCTTCGCGAACGCTCGGTCGCTTTTGAAGCGATGGATGCCCTCTACTGCTGCCGTCAGAAAGGGCGGGATCAAATTTTTATTTTTATCCAGAAACCCCGCGGATACCGCAACATAAGTGTAGGGATAGTAGATCTCTTCTTTCGAGAGGTCCATCAACTCGGAAAACCCTAGTTTTTCGGCTTGAAAGTGGGCCGGGGGAGAGAGAACTCCGATTTGAGTTGTGCCGCTCTGCAAGGCGGCCAAAACATTTGGGATGCTGCCGACTTGAAGGATGGCAGCGTCCTTTTCTGCCGATAAGCCCCATTTTTTAAGAAACAGGCGCGCGGAAAAGTCGGTAATTGTGCCGTAACGCGTGATGGCAATTCGCTTCCCTCGAACGTCGGCAGGGCTCTTGATTTGCGGCGGCGCCATGATCTTCATGATCATGCGGTTTAATGTCCCTGCAATACCGACGATCGAAGTGCGCTGAATGTTGGCATTGATTATGGACGGTCCTCCGCCGATTCCGAAAGCGATTTCCCCCGCAAGCAACGATTGGAAAAGCTGGGCCGATCCGCCGATATAGACAAGATCGACTTTTAGCCCATGCCGGTCGAAATAGCCTGCTTCTTGGGCGGCCCAAACCCACGCCATCGATCCGCTGATGGCGGAATAAGCGGCGCGAATTCTCGTTTCCTGAGCAAAGCCGGCAATCGGTCCGAAAAAGATAAACGCGATCGAAAGAGCGGAAACCAACATCCGCTTCTTCAACAGCCGCCAAGTCCAGCTCAAGCGAAGAATTGGCACGGTCAAACCTCGGGTGGATCGCATGAAGACGCTGACGTCAGACATGATCGTTATCCCTTCTACTTTTTGCTAAATCGTCGTTCACCTAGTCGACAAAATAACTGTCCCAGTTTTTTCTGACCTGCTGCCAGATTTCGTCTGGAGGAAGCGCCAGCCCTTCGGATCTGAAGTCTTTGCTCTTGGTGGCATCGACAAAGAGCTTGGCCGTTACACCCTCTGAAGTGGCCGAAGGGTCCAACCTCAAGCCGAACGTGTTGGGAATGATAAAAATATCCTTGTCAGCCTGAACTCTGGTTGCGATGGCCCACTCCACCTCTTCCGGGCTCGTGATATCGATGTCGTCGTCAAAAACAAAGACGTGCTTGACGCGGCTTCCTTTTACCCCGACCGATGAAGCAAGAATGTTATTGACCATTCCGGGCCGCTTGAGTCTTTCGTCGATCTGAATATAACAATGGAAAATTCCGATCCCGGCTTCGCTGCAATATACGCGTTTGATGGCCGGGTGACCGGGCTTGAGCTCATTGTAAATCTGCACGGAAGTCGTCAGGCTTTTGATGACTCCTTCTTCGTTGATCCCCTTGCAGAGATAGAAGCCATGATAAACGGGATTTCGCCGCATCGTTACGCATTGGATGTTCCAGAGCCTCTCGCGAATCACGGTGCCTACGGAATAACCGCAGAATTCGCCATAAGGTCCCTCGTCTCCGACCTCTGCAGGGATGCCGACAGTTCCCTCGAGGACGATCTCAGCGGTCGCCGGCACCTCGATGTTGACGGTCTCGCAGGGAACCAGCTCTACGGGCGCTCTTCTCAGGGCTCCCGCTATCGTGAACTCATCGACGTCGATGCCGGGAACAAACTGCGAAGCGAGAAAAACCGTCGGATCGGCGCCGATAACCACTGCCACCTCGAATTTCTTTTCTCCCCTGAGCTCCGCTTTCTTGTAGTACTCGTAACCGTGATGGCCTGGACTCAAGCGCAGAAAGGTTTGATTGCGGTTCGCAAACATCATCCGATACACACCCATGTTCCTGCCGTATTCCGGGTCCTTGACAATCACCATGCCGGCTGTCAGGTACGGGGCCTTTTCGGTCTTGTTCCAAGTAATCCAGGGGAGCTTTGTTAGATCGACGTCGTTTCCCTTCCAGATCACTTCCTTGCACGGTCCGGTGTTGACAATCTTCGGCTCGACCCCCGTTTTCGTCCGCTCGACGACTTCTTTGAACAAATCCGACTCATCCGTTTCCAAGGCCATGGCGATCCGGTTGAAAGTTGCCAGCAGTTCGGTGACGACCGGCATGCCGGTGCCGTGAACACGGTCGAATAGAAGCGCCTTTCTCCCCTTTTCATGCGCGGTCTTACAGATGGCGCCCACCTCGAATTTCGGATCGACCTCTTTACGAATTCTCGCCAGTTCTCCCGCTTTTTCCAATTTGTCCAAATATTCCCGTAAATCGCCAAACGGCATACTCTTCTCCTATGGAATTATTCGAAAATCTCTTTCCATTTCTGTTTGATCTCGTTTTGATAGGCCGAGTCGATCGAATGAACCTTGGGAAACTGGTTCCGCCACGAAAACGGCCGGCACGCATCGAGAATCGCCCGCGAGTTGGTAAAGTCTCCAGCCGCCCTTTTTTCCGGAGCGAGTCTCGGATCGATCGGGCTGCTCCAACAATTGGTTGCGATCTCAATGGCGGTTTGCGGATCACAGCGGGTCGACAGCGCCCACAGGACATCGGCCATATTGGATGGATCGATGTCGTCGTCCACCAGCACGATGAAGCGCCCTAGGTACGCCCCTTCTCTGGCGCCGAGCGCTATGTGCGCCGCCTGCCTGGCATGACCGCCGTAGCGCTGTTTCATCGAGATCACGGCGAAAAAGCGTATTCCCCATTCGGCATACCAGACGCCGCGGATGTCCGTGATCCCCGCCTGTTCGATTTCATTCCACAGGCCCGCCGCGCAAAAGACCAGAAACATGTAACTCGACAGCGGATAGGTCTTGAAATCGGGAAGCACGGTAAGAACAGGATCGTTCCTGTGATAAACTGCTTTCACGCGGATCAGCGGCGAGGGGCGCGTCCCCGAAGCATAGTAACCGGTCCATTCGCCGAAAGGCCCTTCCATTTCGGATTCGACTTCGGGCGGAGGGATCTCTCCCTCGAGAACGATCTCCGACGACGCGGGAAGAGGCAATCCGGTGATCTCGCCCTTGACAACTCCGACGGGGGCTTTCTGAATGTGGCCGGCAAGATCGTATTCGGACACTCCCCATGGCAAGCCCAATCCCGCGACGGCGAACAGGACCGGATCGATGCCGCACACCACGGCGACCGGGCAGCTTTCCTTCTTCTCCCAATATTTCTGCGCGATCAGGCGTGTTTGCTTTCCGGGAGATACATAGAGCGCGACTCTGTGCTCATCGAGAATTTGAACCCGCGCGGTTCCCAGGTTGACCCAGCCGGCGTCGGGATCTCTTGTGATCACCGCGTCCGCCGTCCCCAGATATCTTCCCCCGTCTTCCCGGTGCAGCTTGGGCGCGGGCAGCTTCAAAACGCTGGCTTCTTTTCCGATCAAGATGTTTTCCCGGATGGGCCCGTCGTTCTGCAAAACGGGAGGCACGGAGGAAACGGACTTTAGAAGATCCTTCACGGCACGGACCAGATCGACGCCCCTCAGATCCGTGGGCAATCCCAGGGCCAGCGCGGTCCGCGACTGAGTTTGGAACATGTTGGTCAAAAGCCGGAAACCTTTGGGATAGTCCTTGATCTCGTCGAAGAGCAGCGCCGGCGGGTTCGGCTCCGACGCGGAAATCTCCGTGATGGCGCCGATTTCCAGATCCCAATCGGCTTTGCGCACGATTTTCAGCTCGCCCAGCTTTTCGATGCCCGCCATGAAATTTCTCAGATCGCTCACGGCAATGACCTAACGAGAGCTTTTCAGCACTTCTTTGAGAATTCGGAAGTCGTACATTTTCTGCCCGGCTTGAGAGCGCGAAAGGCCCCGGACTTCGGGTTTCCGGAGCATCAGCTTTGTAAGCTCCCAATCATCGGACAAGGATCTCTCCGAAGGAAAACCTTCCCTGGTCATGATGTCGTAGTAAAAGTCATAAGTGGTTTTGGCCGCTTCAGGCTCCATCGCCGTGACGCGATTGAGCATGGCTATGCTTTCCGCTTCATTCTTTCTGTCCAGGAAAAATTTCAGCCCTCTTACAGTGCCCCTCACGAACTTGCGCACGAACTCGGGACGCTCGCGTATCAGTTTCTCGGAGGTGACGAGTCCCGACATCGGGATCTGAAGAGCATCCCCGACATAAGCAATCTTCACCATTCCCATCTTTTCAGCCATGTTCGTAAACGGAGGACGGATCAAGCCGGCCTCGATCGCCCCGCTGTGGAGGGCCGCCCAGATATCTCCGACGGCCATGATCGAAACGTCCTTGTCAGGATCGTAGCCCAGGTGCTCTGCAACCTTCCTGGTTGCAAAGTAGGTTGTCGATCCCAATCCGGTTACTCCGATCCTTTTTCCTTTCAGGTCTTGCGGCCCTCGGACTCCCAGGTCCGGACGGGCGTATAGAAAATGATAGGGCTTATCGCAATAAACCATGACGGCTTTGATCGTCATTCCCGACAGAGCCGCCCTGACTCCCGATCCTAACGCGAGCGTAAAATGGACCGAGCCGGCCTGAAGAGCCTGGGAAGCCGTCACTCCTCCCCGGATGTAGATGTCTTGGACCTGAAAATCCTCCTCGCGATAGAATCCCTTCTGACTCGCGATGTAGTAGGGAATATCGCCGAACGTCAGAGCCGGATGAGCGACTAAAACCTCCTCGCCCGCGGCCTTAAAAGGCCAGAAGCAGAATAGAGCTAAAAAAACGAAAGCCGGCAGTACGGACCGGAGCTGTTTATAAAAAAGCATCGTGACCTCCCTGCAAGTGATTTCTGATCATTTCCCGGATTCCAAAAGCCTGTTTGCAAGCCGCGAATCGAACACTTTGTTGACGTCGATATTCTTCACCCGCGCATCGCTCCTCGACGCGAGCTTCATGCTTTGTTGGATCACTTCGGCTGGAACGCGAGGGTCCGTTACCACGGATTCCTTCAATATTTCATAAGACGCTTCTGCCACGTGTGGATCGTTGACCTTCATCATTTTCTGAATGACCTGAATAGAACCGGATTTATTCGTCTTCAAGTACACGGCCGCGTCCCGAAGCGCCCGCATGGCCGATCCAATGATCGCCTCCTTTTCCTGCAACCTGCTTCTCCTCGCATAGACCCCTGTGTGAATATGGGGAACGCCTTCCAGATGGATGATGTTCAGGCCGCTTTCCTTAGCTCGACGAGCCACTGCCTCATCGATGAGGGCCGCATCGATCTGGCCATCCTTCAAAGCAGCCAGTCTGGCGGCCGTACCGCCTACCCGAAGAATCTGCACGTCGCGTTTGGAATCCAGCCCCGCTTCTTCAAGAAGAAACTGCGTCATCGCGGTTGCCGGCCCGGTCAAAGATCTGACTCCGACCTTCCGGCCTTTCAGGTCCTTCACTTCCCGCACTTCAGGTCTTGCCGCCATAACATAAGGAGGAGAATTATTGAAAGAGCCCAGGACAACGACATCGGCTCCGCCTGCCATGGCGCTGAGGGGATCGAAGATACTCCCTAGCACCAAATCGACGCTGCCTCCCAGCAAGGCTTGCATGGACAAAGCGCCCGACGTGTAAATCAACTCGGCGTCGAGCCGACGAGCCGAGAAAAATCCCTTCTCCTTAGCGATCCATGGCACCAGTCCGCCGGTCGAAGTGACGGAAGGATAAGAAATACTGATCTTCTGTGGCGCAACCTGGGCTCGCGCCTCTCTTTGGCCAAAAGAGACAAAGGCAATGGCCAGAGAAGTCAAGGCTACCGCCGTTCTCGCCGGCACGCTTTTTAAAAAATGACTCATGCGCGCTTCCTGTAAGTGACCGGAGGGTTCCTGAGCTCCAGTCCTTCTTTTTTGAGTTCTTCAACATACATCTGCCGGATGGCCGGATCTTCGTCTTCGAACTCGATCATGTCCCCTCCCGCTTCCGTGCTCTTGAACATCTGCTCCCACCCGCCGATCGGATACTTCTGCCCCCAGCCCTTCAACGCCAGCTGCCGGATGCTCCCCTTGCCTAGATTGAAATGCTGATGAAACCACCGGTTAGGAGGAGACATCATGCTTCCCGCCCCCCAATCGAATCTTTCCCATTTCTGCCCCTCCCGCCACATCAGTGTGTAACCCCGGCCGGCCAAAACAATGATGTACGCGCCGGGCCCGTGCCGGTGCGCCTTCTTATAAACCCCGACTGGAGAGTCATTTAGATGCGACGAAAGGGTATTGCTGGACAGCTCCATTTCGACCTGCCTCAGCCCGGGTCCTTTGACGGAAAATTCGTGCAGATTGAGATTCACGACATCCGGGATGAAGTTGCTTTCCCACACGAGTCCGGGACGGCTCACCCCTTTGCCGGAAAAATATTCAGAGTCGCCGTCGAACCTTTCCTTGAAGCGGTAAGGATTGTTCATGATGAAGTCATGGTTGTGGAACATATTGAAAACCGCCGGGGCGTTCGTCAGCGCCACGTAACGCACCGGCTCTGTTCCGGAGCCGTTGAAGTGCTGGTGCCAGCTATTGATCGGGGGTGAAAACATACTCCCGCGCTTCCACTCGAATGTTAGAGGCTTTTCCCCTTCATTCCATACGGTGGTCGCGCCGCTGCCGCGCAACACATAGACGATCTCCTCATACAAGTGCTTCTGCGGCTTCGTCGATTTCTCCGGCGCTATTTCGCAAACGTAAGCGCCCATAGCAAGTTGGTCTTCCGGCGCTCCCAATATCACCCAAGTCCCAGACGCTCCCAGGCGGTCCCACGGCTTGACCTCGACTGTATTCAAATCCGGAACGATGAAGTCCCGGATCATGGGAACTCCCTCGTACTCCGCCCACTGCTCGAATGCAGTCTTCCCGGTGTATGGCTTCGGCTCAAACATGTTTGCTCCCTTTCGAGAGTTTCAATTAATAGTATCTGGGCATTAAGTTAGGCCACGCGCTTCTTCCTGTAAGTGACAGGAGGATTCTTCAACTCGATGCCCTCTTTTTTCAGCTCTTCCCGATACATTTCCCTCTCTGCCGGGTCTTCGTCCTCGAATTCGATCATGTCTCCTCCGGCTTCCGTGCTCTTGAACATCTGCTCCCAGCCGCCGATCGGATACTTCTGCCCCCAACCCTTCAACGCGAGCTGTCGAATGGGCTCTCTGCCCAGGTTGAAATGCTGGTGGAACCACCGGTTCGGCGGGGACATCATGCTCAACGGTCCCCAGTCGAATCTTTCCCAGTTTTGCCCTTCGGGCCACATGAGCGAGTAGCCCCTTCCTTTGAGCGTTATGATGTACGCGCCCGGACCGTGCCGATGCGCTTTTTTGTAGACCCCGACAGGAGACTCGCTGATGTGGCCCGACAACGTATTGCTCGACAGCTCGATTTCGATGTGTTTCATGCCCGGTCCCTTCGTGGAGAACTCATAGAAGGGCAGGTCCACGATGTCCGGGATGAAATTGCTTTCCCACACGTCTCCGGGATGTGCTTGTCCTTTCCCCGAAAAATAGTCCGGCTCGTCGTCGAAGCGCTCTTTAAAACGATAGGCGTTATTCATGATGAAATCGTAGCTATGAAACATGTTGAACACCGCCGGGGCGTTGGTGAGCGCCACATAACGCACCGGTTCCGTCCCCGAACCATTGAAATGCTGATTCCAGGAATTTAACGGCGGCGAAAACAGACTGCCGCGCTTCCACTCAAAAGACATGGACTTTCCGCCATCGTTCCACACCGTTGTTGCCCCGCTTCCGCACAAAACAAAGATGAGCTCTTCGAACAGGTGCCGTTGAGGTTTGGTCGATTTCCCGGGACCTATCTCGCAAACATACGCAGCCATGCTGAGCTGATCCTGCGGCGCCCCAAGGACCACCCAGCTCCCAGTCGCACCGATCCGATCCCATGGCTCGACCGTGATCGAGTTCAAGTCCGGCACGATAAAGTCCCGGATCAGGGGGACTCCCTCGTATTCTGCCCACTGCTCGAATGCCGTCTTCCCGGTGTACGGCTGCGCCTCAAACACACTTTGCATAGACTTCGCCTCCGATCATCAGTACGCTGGCGCCGTTTCCAGGCCTTGGGTTTTTCTTGCGGCGATCCCGTACAATCCGTTTCAATCCGCCCTCCACTCATAGAGACCCAAGGGAAGGCTATCCAGATAACGGGCAACATCCTCGGCCTTCATCACGTCCGCATATTTCATGTTCATGTCGAGCA
>JBOHVS010000227.1:0-7844 GCA_050735975.1 Binatia bacterium
GTCGTATCTCCTGGCGGTTTCGAGTCCACGGCCGAGTTTCAAATGGCTCTCGACCGTTGATCCTGGGTTTACTCAATAATCGAGCGAGCCGCCGCGAAATCGACATCACCGAATGATTTTTTTCGCAGCATGGCTGTGCGGCAAATTCCGGCCGCAGCCGCGGCGGGCCGGCTCTGAACGGCAACTGCGAAATCCGGGTTTAATGATCGAAATGCATTTGGATCCGGCAACGGCCATTTGCCGTCTCAGCCTTGACTCTACTGGCATATTTGCGAATCAGAAAGCCGGAGAGGCCGGCGACAGCGTTTTCATCGGCGAGAAGAGCGTCTTCGGTCGGTCGCCTGCTCGGAAATTCCATCAGCTCGCCATCGTATCGAATGTCCATATCCAGATTGAATTCGTCGAAACTGACTTCGGTTTGGGCCTTTCCCTTCACGAGGCCCAAGCCGGCGGCGGACTCGACAAACTCATTCAGGGCGGCCGTCGCTCGCATGATCACGTCCCGGCGCGCTCCCCAAACGCCCCCCTGGATCTCCATGAATTCAAAAATTTTCTGCGAACCATCGACACCGGGGGTCAACTCCAGAAACTGGCGTTTGGTAACGCCGATGCGAAAGAGCAGGTTCAGTAGCACGACAAGGACTGTGGAGATAGACAGAGACGATGAAAAGAGAGGCTGGATCAAGTTGGGCACGTCGCGGTACAGTCCGGGAACCATGTCCACGCTCAGGCCGAAGATCAGCGCGATGCCGACAACGAAAGTCCGCCGGGCGTCAAGCATGCGCGAGGTGATCACCTGAATGCCGGCAAGAATCATGTAGCAGGCGACGTAAATGAGAATCGCGCCCATCACCGGATCCGGCATCACGGCAAAAAAGGCCGCGAGCTTGGGGAGAAAAGCCAGGAGGATCATCAGGATGCCGCAAGGAATGGCGATGGAACGGCTGGTGGCCCCGGTAGCGAGGGAAAGGCCGACGTTGCTGGAGAACGTGGATTGGCCGATTCCGCCCAGCAAGCCCGAGAGACCGGTACCGATGGCGCCGGCGAAAATGCCCCCGCTGACCGACTGCATGTCGGTGCGCTTCCAATCGGCGTCGTTGATCTTCTGGCAAAGGGTCAAGTCACCGACGCTCTTCAAGGTCGAAGCCAGGCTGGCGATGAGAAATGCGGGCAGCAGCGCGAGATCCAACGACCAGCCCGTGTGAACCTTCCGCGGCAGGCTGATCATCGGCGCCGCGAGCATCTCCTGCAACCGTTCAGTGTGAAAAACTCCCAAAAAATAGGCGAGCAAGTAACCCACAATGAGACCGACAAGCACGGGATACAACTTGAGCTTACCTTTACCCCATACGGTCGGCCCGATCATCGCGGCCAACGTTACCGTCGCAACTGCGGTAACAATTCCTTGCGGGCCCGCGCCGCCGTCCTGAAACCCGAGAAACCTGGGGCAACCGAGAGCCACAAGCTCCACTCCCACCATCGTCACCACCAGTCCGGTGACTTCAGGCGGAAAAAGCGGACGTAGTCGCGGCACGATCCGAGCGAGCAGTCCCTCGAAGAGGCCTGAGAGCACCGTCATGGCAAAGACCGCTCTCAAGCCACCGATCTTGCCCGCTAAAATCGACGCGGAGACGTATGCCGGGCCGCTGCTGATGGGGCAAAAATATCCAGAACCGACGGGACCGTTAGGGAAAGATTGCAGAATGGTCGCGATTCCGGAAGCAATCATCGACATTCGTAGCACGTTCGCCACTTCGTCCTGAGTCCCACCGATGGTAGTGACGATCACCACCACCAGGACCCAACCTGATGTCATCACGAAGACATGCTGAAGCCCCAGCAGCACCGATGCGGTCAACGGGGGCTTATCATCGACGCCATAAATAAGGTTGGCGGGCTTCTTGGCCATGGCGTTCCTCAATCGCGATCCCAGGTGAGAATTACCAGCCGATAAAACACCAGCCCTGCGCGCATTGCAACCATCGCGCTTGCGTTGCGACACAAGCTACAATGTTTGTATAATCCGCGCCCCTATCGTGAGAAGCGACCGCAGGCCGACAAATGTCGACTGCAATATGGCGAGCGATAGGACTGCGGCGACAATGAATACGGCCACCGGAAGATGGAGTTGAGAGAAATGAGTTCGCAGAGAAAAGGATCGGTTTAAGTCTTGCCGCGCGGGATGTCTTGAAGCAGAATGCCTGCGATGATGAGCACCTCAATGCAAAGAAATTTTCTTAAGGCGCTAGGACCGGGGCTTGTCTGGGCGGGCGCGGCCGTGGGCGTCTCTCACTTCGTGCAATCCACCCGTGCAGGCGCAAGCTTCGGCTTGGAACTGCTCGGCCTGGTTGTTATAGCCAACGTCTTTAAGTATCCGGCTTTTTCCTTCGGCCCGCGCTATGCGGCGGCGACCGGCACAAGCCTGCTCGAAGGCTACCGCCGTCAGGGATTGTGGGCGCTGGTGCTCTACGCAATTCTGACACTGGGCACCATGTTCACCATTCAGGCTGTCGTCACGGTTGTGACTGCGGCTATCGGGGCAGCGTTGCTGGGATGGAGCGGCTCCACCGCAGCGGTCCAGCTCACAATCTTCCTCACTGTAATCTGTGCGGCACTCCTTTTTGTCGGTCATTACCGCTGGCTGGATCGGGCCATCAAAGTCGTGGTCCCGCTTTTTACCTTTTCCACCTTAGCGGCTACAGCTTTGGTTCTTCCGCGTGTGGATTGGGCGACGATTCGTCTTCTTCCCAGACCCGAGCTGTTTTCAGATCCCGCGTCCATCTTGTTCATGGTGGCATTGGTCGGCTGGATGCCTTCCGCCTTCGACCTGTCGATCTGGCACTCGCTTTGGACCCTTGCTCGTAGGCAGGAGACGCAATACGCCGCGACCGTCGACGAAGCGCTCTTGGACTTCAACATAGGCTATCTTGGAACCGCGATCCTGGCGCTTTGTTTCGTCGCGCTGGGGGCAGGCGTCATGTACAACTCGGGGATGCAGTTCCCCGAGTCCGCCGCCGGCTTTGCCAATCAGGTGATCGCTCTTTACACGGAAACCCTCGGCGCCTGGAGCAAGCCGCTGATCGGCCTTTCGGCGTTCACCGTGATGTTCTCGACGACGCTGACCGTCATCGACGGTTTCCCCAGGGCGCTGGCGACTCTGGTGTCCCGCTTCAACGGGCCGGAGTTGCCCGGCCGGGTCTGGGCAATCAACCAGGCTGTGTACTGGATGGCTCTGGTTGTGCTCGGTCTGGGCTCCATCGGAATTGTCGGGCTCCGGCTCGGATCGCTGGTCGCGCTGGTGGATCTGGCGACCGTCCTTTCTTTCTTGACCGCGCCGCTCCTGGCCTGGCTCAATCATCGGGTCGTTCTGGCCAAAGAGATGCCCGAAGAGCACCGACCGGGGCTGGCGATGGCCGCGTATAGCTGGGCGGGGATAATTTTTTCAACTGCTTTTGCATTGTATTTTCTGTGGGTACGATGGGGAGGGTGACGCTTCGAGGATCTAATTTCGTAAATCCTCATCGATCAACAAGCTTTGCCGCTGCAGCTGAGCCATTCGACTCAGGAGCCAGACCGCTGTTTCAAACGAACCGGTGATGCGGAGAAAAAGCTGCCGCCCTTCGGGCGTAAGGCTGCTCTCCTTGGCTAAGTAGTTCTGTCGCATTGTCCGAAGAAGCTCGCTCCGATCCCGCGTAATGTTCATCAGCAACTCAACATCTTCTATCTGGGAAGAATTCGCAGCATCACATGCAGTCATGAGCAGCGTGTCTATCCCCTCCACAAAAGAATCTCTCAGACTCCGGTCCTCTCTGGAGCGAACCCACCGATCCAGATCTGCAACGATCTCTCGAACCATTTCTTCAAGCCCCTCAAGAAGTTTTTGCCGGTTCTGCAGGTTCAATGCCCTCTCAGAAGTGATGGCCCCGTTTCCCTGCCGAAAGAGTTCCGCGGTGAACGCTTCGATCTCTCGGGCTACGGTCTGGAAAGCTCCATGGATGGATTCGTACGCTGGCTTGCCGTTCCCGGAGATCACTTTGCGCAGCTCCCGCACGTAAATGGGCAGCTGAGCCAGCAATCGGGACTGCTCGCGGTTTAGTAAACTCAGCGCTGTCTCTGGATCCCGTAGTGCTTGATCGTGAAGAAACCGCATTTCGGACCAGGTTTCTTCTTGAGTAGGCGGCCAGAGCCGATCGAGAAGGCTTGCCATCGGTTGGGTTGCCAGGGAGAGAGCCGCGGCGCCGCCCCAGTTGAAGAGGAGATGCACATAAGCCATCTGGTATTCCAAGGGAGCAGAGGTTTTTCGGATGAGCTCTCTCACAAGCGGAATTCCACCGTAGACTTCGAGACAAAAGAGGAGGACAAACACCGCGCTTCCGACACAGTTAAAGAGGACCTGAGACATTACGACCTGTTTTGGTTTCCCTTTGAGTCCGGCAGCTAGAATCCAAGTGATGATGCCCGAGCCGAAATTGGCTCCATAGATGACCATAATGGTTTGTTCCACGCTTAATAGACCCGCCTGGGTGAAGGTGATCGCGACGATCGTTACAGCAGAGGAGGACCGCGCGACTACAGTAAGGATCGCGCTCACTAGAAATGCCACAAAGAACGAGCTTTGGACTTGGAGCAGAGCCGCTTCAAACCATTTCATTTCTGCCAGGGGTGCGGCACCAGCCCGGAGCATCGCGAGACCATAGAAAACCATACCTATGCCAAACAGCGCGGTTGCCAGGGGCTGATACCGTGCCGGCTTCTCAAAAGCGAGGGATAAGCCAGCCAGTCCTAGGGCAAAAAGAAAGAAGACTTTGACATCCAGGACAGCAACCAGAACGAGCAGGCTTGCGCCCGCGTTGGCCCAGAAGATAACAGGCAGGGCCCGTCGCACGATCAAAATTCCGGTCGCGATGAGGCTGGCTATTATGAAGGCCGCGGCCGACGTCGATTGGAATATCAATCCGGACATCAGCCCAATCAGCCCGGTTCGCCATCCTGTGTCGGTCGACTTCGCAAAGAGCATGCGCAGCCGCCGTCCGGCCATCTGCTTCAGCCCCGTCGTAATCATCCGCAGGCCGACAAAAAAGAGGCCGGTTCCACCGATCAGGTTGCCAAGAATTTCGCCCATCTTTTTCGACGCCCCCAGAACTCGCCTTGTCGTGAGTAGAAACTAGAAGAGGATGAAAGAAGTTACGGACCCGTAGTTACGGTCAGGTCTTTTCTTATTTGATCTTGGTGATCTTGGTTCGGCGACTAATAGAGTTGCGCGATAACCGTTGGGACAGCAGCAAAAGTCACAACAATTATCGGAAAGGAGGAACAATAGAGGACACCAGGCAGGGTTCCCTTAGTGAAATCTGCCTGGTGTTCCGTGACGCGGCCAGAACTCTCCGCGTTCTGGTTGCCGTGGGGTTATACTCTGCTCGAAGATTTCAGGCGACTACCGGTTCTGAAAGCGGCAAATGGCTGGGAATTTTCGGCACGCGAGTTCTCGGTTGGCCGTTTACGCCGGCGTTGCCCGCGCCGAGCAAGAGTAATCTACCGGTACCCGTATTGCAGAGCTGGTATGATTGGCCGGATTCCAGCAGCACCGTATCGAACTGTTTGAGCACGAACTCCTTGTGCGGAGTGCGGACGGTGCATTCGCCTTCCAGTACCATGAAGATGTGGTCATCGTTCTCATGGTAATGCATGTCGTCCTGCATTTTGGCTTCGCAGTTGATGATCCAAAAATAAGCGAGATCCGTTCTCCATAAGCTTAAATGGCGAATCTCCGGATGCTCGTTGGCTTCCTGGATTAGGTTTTTCATCTCGGCCATGGTCTCCTCCTTGTTCGCGCTTAGGACATTTTCGCGCCAAGACGCCAAGAACGCGAAGTGGCACGTGAATAAAAGATTTTTCCCTTCGGTCGAAATGAGAAGACGTGTCATCCCGAACGAAGTGAGGGATCTTGCATCCAAATGTTGGCTTGGCGCCCTTCGCGTCTTTGCGCGAGTCGGTTTCCGCTTTGCTTGACTATCCTCGATCATCTACCCTCCATCCTTCTTGGGCCGTTCTTTCGGTTTGACCAGCCGTCCATGCGTTCCATCGCAATATGGGTGATCTTTTGACTTCCAACAGCGGCAGATTGCAACGGTTGTTGGCTCGTTGAATTCGAGGATACGGGGGGTAATGCTGGTGACGGAGTGCGAGCCGTCGCAGAACGGCGGGTTTTTCGTGCGCGTGCATCGGCAATAGGCAACGCTCTTGGATACTTGTTTTACGATCGTGGGTTGTATGAGGTCCTCGTAAGCGTATCCCATGGCGGTCTCCTTTCGGGCGGAAAGCTTAGGTGCGATGTTAGCCTATCTTTAGGACCGTGCAAGTGTCAAACGAGTCATCGGATAGATTCCTCACGTTCGTTCGGAATGACAAAAAAAATGCTCGGAATGACTGGTTAAACTGGTTAAATGGACGAGCCCCCCGTTCTACAGGGCAAAACCGTAAAGGGCGACAGGATTGTCGACCAGAATCTTTCGCCGGGTGTTCTCATCGGGGGCGAATTCCGCGAGCAGGTCCACAAGATCCCCGTCGTTGGGAGTCTTGCCGGGACCAAAGTTATTCGAATGGGGCCAATCCGTTCCCCAGATTACGCGATCCGGAGCGGCGGCGATCAGCGCGCGGGCGTAGGGAATCACGTCAATAAACGGAAGGCCGAAGTACGAATGCACGGCGCTCTTGCAGAGCTTGTCCGCGCCGGTGACCTTGACCCAGAATTTCCTATCTTTCATGAAGTCCAGCAGCAGTTGGAAAGCGGGCTGGTTGAGTCCGTCAGACGGGTTCACGCGCGCCATGTGATCGATGACTATAGGTCTCGGCAGGGCGCGGATGCGCTTCTCCTGCTCCAACAGATTCTTCGGGTCGATGTGGAGATCGACCGACCAGCCGAACCCGGCGACGCGTTCCACCGCGCGATCGAAGACGTCGAGGTCGACGTTGCCCTGCGGTCTGTTCAGCAAATTGAACCGCGCGCCGCGGATGCCTCCGGCCCCCAGCCGTTGAAGCTCGTCCTTCGACGTTTTGTCATCGACACGAGCTACGCCGAGGAAGCGTCCGTTGGATTTTTTAATTGCATCGAGAGTTACGGCGTTGTCGAGCCCGTGCACGCTTGGCTGAACCACGACCCCGCGACTGATTCCTAGGACCGCTGACATATGGAAATAGTGTTCCAGAGGCGCGGCCGGCGGGGTGTACTGACGCGTCGGAGCAAAAGGGAACTCTTCCGGAGGGCCGAAAACGTGGAAATGAGTGTCGCAGGAGTCCGGCGGTGGGACGAAACCCGGCTTTCGCGTGTTGGGATCGGGCGGCATGCAGTAGCGCATCAGGTCAGTCTCCTAGTCTAGCAGGCTGCTGAAAAAGACTCATATGCTTCCTGTCTGCATGCGACGCACGCGCTCAATCGCCTCGCTCCAACGTACGATTTCGCAAAACGCATGGAGCAAGGAACATGGGGCCGGGAGCCGGGGCTCCGATCTCTAACCTCCGAAAACTGCTAGGGGTTAGATTAAGCGCGGCGGGCTAGCATCCCGGATGCGATTGCGTCTGGTTCTGACAGCTTGCCGAAAGCGTTCCGTTCGTTCCTTCGATCAGGACGAATGGAGATATCAAAATACTGGGACCCTGTTCAGGCGATTCCTTTGCCCAGTTCGGTCGTGCAGGGACACTGATCCGGAAACCGTTCGCGCTCGACCTCTGTCGACGGCGGCCGCTTAGTCTCGCCAAAGTCCTCTCTAACCTGCACCCTGAGTCGCTGCGTAATCACCAGCCATGCCGCGACGATAATCAGTGTGACCCATGCCATCCAGTTGGTA
>JBOHVS010000228.1:0-3130 GCA_050735975.1 Binatia bacterium
GCGATACCGGCATGACAGGAAGCTTGTGGAGAGCTGGATTGCGGAGGAGTTCGAGACCGCGAGTAAGGCCTCTAAGGTATCCTCTCCACCGTCTTGAACTTCCCGATCGAAAAGCAGCCAGGGAACATGCTGTCTTGAGCGAAGGTACCGGAGAGGGTTTCACTTTCGCGCGAAGAGGCGGAAGCCCTGATATTCATCCTGAATCAAAAATGATGAAGCTGCCGTGGAAAAGAGGGGCTCCGGCTTTTCGGACCGCGAATCCTAGACCCCCTATGGAATCAGGCCCAAATGTACGATGTCGCGCCCGAATAAGGGAAGGGAAATTTCGTTGACTACTCTGGAAGTTAAATTTGGTTTTTAACTTGTCTTCGACTTCCCTGGATTTCATTCGGCGATGGATATGTAGCGGGAGAGTCTGTCGAACGCCTCGCGACTAGGTTCATCAGCGGCGGCATGTTTCTTCATGATATGGTAGTACTCGCAAAAAGCTGAGCCGTAATCTTTCCAGGCTTCGTTTATCGTCCTACCCTGGCCGTAGATTGCGAAGAGGTCTTCGCTAAGGATATATCTTCCGTCGTCATCTCGCTCGATGTAAGCGATGATCGGTTGATGGAGAATGCAGCCTTCAGCGATTTCACCATGAAGAATGATAGCAACACGTTCCACGCGCTGTTCGGAAACGGTTGCAGAATCGGAGTCGTACCTATAGTATAAATCCGAAGGGCTAGAGTTCGGTATTTCAAGAGCTTCCATTTTTCCGCTTCTCCTTGTCCTCGGATCGCTCCTCGTATCGTTTTAAATTTGTTTCCATTGCGCCGATAAAGTCCTTCATCTTGCGCGGGCTAAGTATTATCTGAGAAACGCATCTTGCCCTTATATTGTGAATGCTATCCACGGCTTTTTTTCGTTGCTCTGGAGTCCCGATAACAATGGGTTTTTGTAGCTCGAAAAAAGATATGACGAATTCGTTTTCGTCATGCTGCACAACGACGTTTGTCGCATACCTAGGAACAAGATCGTCAGGGATGACCCATTCTATAGGGAGAACCTTGTTTAAGGTTCATCTTTGCTCATGTTTTCATTCTACCTAAGAAGTCCATGGAGGCAACAAGCATGCCAGGTAACGTGAAGGAATATCACTCACAATAGGGGCTATAGTAGGTAGCCGCCTGTTTGTCAAACTGCCATATTTTCCACAGAACGCAAGGATCCCTGTTGATCTCGACCCGCACGCCCTACTGGAAATACTTTCAGTATTTGAATTATCTTGCCGACGTGCTGAAAAGCGCGCGCTTGGGTAACGTCGAAGTTCTGCTCCGGTCCCCCGACGGCCGCAACTGGTTTGCCCGTCCCGCTGATGTGCTTGGGTATAGGCGGCGCCAGGAGCGGACACGGGTGTATCTTCGTGAGCGGCTGCTAACGCTCTTCTTCGGGACTGAGCTGCAGAGCAAAAAGCCCGTAGAGGCGCGCTGGCCTCACTTCGAGACGTTCGAGCAGGAGCTTTGGTTTACAGTCCTGTGGCAAGCCGTCGCCGATCTTGAGCCTTCGGAAAAGCCTGTGATTAAGCATGCGGCGCGCCGTTGGATCGAGTCGCATCTTTACTCGCCGGGTTCATTCCTATGGATCTGCGATCATCTGGAGCTTAACGCAGAGCGGCTTCGGCGCCGTATCTTTGAGCGGGCGGGGATCGCGGCCGGCGAACTCATGTCCGTGTCATCGATCGCCGTCCCATCCTCGCACGTGCAAAGGCCTGTTATCTTCCGGATGCTTCGGAGCAGCGGAGATGTGAAAGAACGGTGCTACAACATCCGGGATCTCGCCGAGCGTTGGGAATGCGCAGAGCAGACCGTAAAGGGAATGATCGAGACGGGCGAGCTCAAAGCTGTCAAGATCGGCTCGAGCTGGCGTGTTAAGCCCGAGGAAGTGCTCCGAGCGGAAGAACGGTCGGCAGAGACCGCCCTTAGAATGGCTCCTCAATCCAGTGGAGCCGTTTCTTTTCCCGATCGAAGTAGGCCAGATACATTCCCTCCGGAAGCTCAGATTGTAAATACGATCCGGAATCTTCCGGTCGGACACGAGAAACGTGTACTCCGCCATACGGACCAGTTGATAGTTCTCGAGCTGCTCGATGTGACACGGCCTGGTCGAAGCCGCCTTTACTTCGATAACAACCCGATCCCAGTGGAGGCGCCCGGCCAACGGCGGGCAAGAAGGCCTGCCAGGTCCGGTATGTGATCTTGGCCGTTACGAACCGCCAAGATATCAAGCAAGATTTTCCGACCGTTTCTTCGTGCGTCTCTTTGAAGGGCCCTTTTAATCAGCGGGTAAAGCTCTCGCTCACGATGAACATAAGTGCCGAGCGATTGCTTGCCGCCAAGAATCCTGGAGATCGAACCTTGATTCACCCCGTGTTTTTTGGCGATTTGGGTCTGTCTAAGTTTGGCTCTCCGATCCGCGAAAATTTCCTCGTTCCGCCACCGGTTAATCATAGGATTAATAAACGATTCCTCCGTTGCCGTCGCGCGGTCAATTAAATCGACTAACGCCATTGCTCAATCCGCGCTGGCAGGCTGAAGATCCTTGAGCGTGTACCGAACGCTATAGGGCTCGATTTCAACGAAAGTCACGTGGATCCCGGATATCACGAGGTCCCGCTGTTTGCGGGTATCCAGGCGAATGCGGGTGGGTGCCGACGCCGAAGTTGTAGCCCCAAGGTTGATCGACTGTTGGACATCCATCTTGACCAGGCCCGGGCTGATTAGGTGTCCGTAGCGGTCCATGGTCGTTTCCGAGGACTGCCGGTTTATATCGACCACGTCCAGCAAGAGCGTCTGACCCTCGATGCCGGCAAGCCTCATCTCGGCGAAACCTCTATCGACCTTCCCGCCGTATATGTCTCGGCCGCCGTAGATGTTTGGGAGATCGCTTTGCTTATTTAGAAAGAGCGTGCCGCCGATCCCGGTTGTTAGTTCTGGCCCGAGCGGCTGGTCCACCTGGCGATGAACACGGATCGCGGCACAGCCAGAAGCAAGCGTGACCACTATGACCACAGCAAAGCCGGCCGTTGCTCGGGCTGTAAAGAAACTGAACAGTTCTCGCTGCATGGTTGGAAACCTCCTCCGGCACGCGC
>JBOHVS010000229.1:0-6889 GCA_050735975.1 Binatia bacterium
ACATTCGTGTAGGTCATTCGCTCATGGCTTCGAATGACGGAGCGGTAGAAGCTGCTATGGATGACCTCGCCTTTTTGATTGATTTCCATGCAGACGGTGTTGGTGAGACGATCCTCGCGAGGATTCAAACTGCAGATGCCGTTCGAAAGGGCCTCGGGGAGCATTGGAATAGCTCGATCCGGAAAATAGACGCTGGTTGCCCGCTTATAAGCTTCCTGGTCCAACGCGCCGCCCGGTTCTACGTAGTAGGCTACGTCGGCGATAGAGACGAAGAGCTGATAACGGTCTCCGTGGCTTCGGATGTGGACGGCATCGTCGAAATCACGCGCATTCTCGCCGTCGATGGTGACAATCGGCAAGCTCCGCAGATCTTTGCGCGAGGCCAGTTCTTCCGGAGCAATCGCCAACACGCGCTTCGCGGCTTCGCGATGAATCTCATCGGGAAAGGTCGCCGGCAGATCATAGCGGAAAATAATCGATTGAACCTGGACTTCCGGATCGTCGTGGTTTCCGATGACTTGCACTAGACGGGCTTCAGGCGTTGAGAGCGCTGTGCCGTACCGTGAGATTTCGGCGGCGATGACGCTTCCTTTTTCGGGTCGATGGCTGCCCGAGTTCAGCCGGATCGCGGGAGCGATTCTCGAGTCCATGGGAATAAGATAGGCTTTGCCGTCGAATTCATTATACGTGCCGATGAGTTGCTTATGTCGCCGTTCAATAATCTGCGCGACATGGGCCTCGACTCCGCCACGCTTTTTTCGGTCAACGCGGACTATCACCTGATCGCCGTGCATTACGTGGCGCATCTCCCGGCGACTCAGATAGACGTCTTCGGCGCTTTTGTCGTCGGGAATGAGGAAACCGTATCCATCAGGGTGGGCGTGAACCCGCCCCGCGACCAGGTTCCGACCGTCGGGAAGAGCATAATGGTTCTTTTTCAAGCGCACCATCCGCCCTTCACGGGTCAGCTCTCGCAAGCAATCAGCCACGAGTCCAAGATCACCGTGCGAGAAGCCGGCCTTTCTCACGATCTCAGCCGGGGTCAGCCGCTCCCGCGGCTTTTTGGCAAACAGATCGAGAATCTTCTGACGCGCGCGCGGCGGGGTAGACACCCCGGCTTGAGGATTGATGCTCATGGTTTTAATGATTCAGCATAACCTCAATCTCAACCTAACCCCTGCGCTTCGGTCGCAAGCTCGGACATCAGCCAGTCGTCGGTGAGATCAGCGGGCCGTGGAATCTCTATCAAAGGAAGTTCCTGCCCTAAAGATTCCAGGATCTTCCGTGCCACTTCGAGAAAGTCATGAACAGCCAGGAGAACGATGATCGCCCGTTTCCGATCTACGGTGCGAATGATGCCTACCTCCTCATAGGATTCGAAGATAAATTTTATGTAGGCGATGTGCTCGGGGCGAATTTCTAGATATATCGCGTAGAGATCCATGAAATCAGGCCTACCGCCTAAGCAACTCTTCGAGTGATTTTGGCAGCCATTCGCCTTTGTCCCTCTTTTCCTGCTCTTCTTCACCGCTCCCGGTGGCCCCCTCGGCCGTCTGCGGGGATCGAACCCCGAGGGCTTGCGCCAAGGCACGATTCTCCGGTCGTATCTTGACATTGGGAAGCCTGCCTTCCACTCGGAAGGAAAGCGCCAGTCTTCCTCGTCGATCCAACAGGTGCCGAATGGCTTTATGCTCCTGCTGAAGCTCTTGCGTGAGGTGTTGTGATAGAACGAATAACCCGCTCCATCTTGTGGTTTTGTCGAACCCCACCCATCCGGCCGCGGTGATCGTATAGTCCGGCGTCACTAGAATGAGATTGTCGGTGCGGAGCCGTTGCCGCTCCACGGTAAAACTAGCCTTGATTACATCAAACGGCGTATCCTGTCGATTCACCGACTCGGTAAGCATTGGGGGGAGCCGTGACGCGACACCGGTTGAGTCGGAAACGCCCCGGTGCCGCGGTAAGAACATGGCGATCAAATTGATATCTCTGATGGTGCCTTGATAAATCGCGGTTTCACCTGCGCCTCTTACAACCTGCTGAATGGTCGCGCCGTTCTGAGGTGTGGCATTAAACCGGCCGCGAAGGTTGAGTTGGCCCTCGACCCGACCTTTTAGCTGTGGGAAATTCTGCTTGACGAGTTCGGCGACATCCACAGAAGCGAGCTCAGACGTTAGTTCAAACCGCTGTGTATGGTCGCTGTCGGTCATCCAGAATCCTTGTGACTGAATCGTTCCGTTCATTGCGCGCAAGAAAAAATCCTTGAAGCTGATGCCCCGCGGAGACCAGGAAACGTCGGCTCGTAGATCGCGGTAGGCTGCTCCATCCAGAGTTCCCTCCGCCGAAGAGAAGATTCCCTCTACCAACGGCGCGCCATTGTCAATTTGAGCTTCTCCGGCGAAGGTTACGTCCTTAATCTGGTTTGATATGTTGGCGGGGAAGATAGGCAAGTCCATCGGGTTTAATTCCCGAGACGAGAATTTGAAACCAGCCTTCGGCTGGGCGAGATCCGCTACGGAGGCGGTCATTTTTATGTTAGATGAACCCAACCGAAAGGAGGCATTTTCAACACGAGCCTCTCGTCCGGCAAACGAGACGTCAGCGTCAAGCTGATCGATCTTCCTGCCGCTCTCCTTGTGTCTTAACTCGGCATCCGCCAGTTTTAACTTGCCCCCAAGTTTCCAGCGGCCGTCGGGGGTAGGAAATTTGCCCTCGAATGTAAGGTCCCAAACGACCTTACCGCGAACCCCATAAAACGACAGACCGGGGACGAAATGACTCCAGGCGGCCAGCGGGCTCGGCTCGTTTTGCAGCTTGAGTCGCAATCTAGGCTCTGGGCTCTCTTCAAAGGCGCCGCTCAAGGTCATTTTCGAGCTGCCGAGACTTAGCGCTGATTTATGAAGAATCAGACCATTCTTCAGCCGCGAGATTGCAGCGCGCAGTTCAGCCGGATTTCCTGCCGGCTTACGCAGCCAATCCCCAAACCGAATCTCACTTCTGCCGGCTTTGATCAAAGCGCCGATCCGAAGGTTCTTCCAAGTGCCTTCGAATTGGCTGTAGATGCTAACAGGACCTTCGGTCACGAGCGTGGCAGGCAAGAGCGCTTCTATTTGAGGCAAGCGGCGAAGATCGGTCAGTTTGACAGGATCGAGGGTAAACTTCCCTTTGAGCTGTGCTTTAGACCAGGCGCGGCTTTCCGGCAGTTCCACTTGCCCGGTCAGGGTTGCGTTGTAATCGGACGATCCGAATAGCAGTCCTTTCAGGATAACGTCGGTGATTCGAGGCCGTTCAAAAGTGCCCGACACTTTCGCCCGCATCGCGAACGGACCGGCTACCTCGAGCTCGCGTGGAATTTTATTCCTCAGAATAGGCATGGCGCGCGTAAGCAGCGGAACCTGGAGGGAGTCAAGCTGTATCTCGAGCTCTACAGGCTGTTGGAGCCAGTTAAGACCCTGCGCGCTCGGGCCCAGTTCTCCTTCGATCCGAACGTCGTGACTCAAGCCTTCGGCGATTGCCGCGGTGAATCTAATTCTTGTTTTGCCCCGCGGGTTTAATCCTTTAAGTTCCATCTCGACGTTTCTCACCTGAAGCTCCGCAGGCTCTTTAACCGAGCGATCGATAAAATCCACCCGGCCGTTTCTGATTTGCATCTTGGTGATGAGAAAATTCGCCGCCGTGTGGTTTCGTTCTTGCCTCGCCGCTCGCGATCTGGGTGATGACCCGGCTTCTTTCTTCCGGTCAGCGAGCGCGGACAGATTCAAACGCCCGGCTTCATCGGTGATGACCTGGAATTCAGGATCTTCAAAGGTCAATGAATCGACTACAATCCTGCCGAGGAGCAGTTGGGTTATGCTCACTCCCAGTTTCAATTCTCTCGCTCGGACCAGGGGAGTAGCGGCAAAACGAGGATTATCGGCAATACGAAACTCTCTGGCCGAGAAGCCCAGGCCACTCCAAAGACTCACTTCGAGCCCGTCGAACGTAACATCTTTGCCTAACAATTTTTGCAGCTCTTGACGGAGCTGCTCCCGGCTCTGCCCAGCCAAGGTGTTCAACGAATGAATTAAAAAAAAGATCGCACCGGCGAACACGATCGCGATGAGCAAGAGATGTTTCGCAGAGATTCTCACGGGCGGGTGGGCTAGA
Source organism: Binatia bacterium (assembly GCA_050735975.1). Lineage (GTDB taxonomy): Bacteria > Desulfobacterota > Binatia > UBA9968 > UBA9968 > DATMBL01. Next base: position 4,147 of record JBOHVS010000229.1, read on the forward strand.
GATGGTGATCTCAAGTGGCCGAAATCTCTCGTCTTAGACTAATAGAGTGGTTGTCACTCCCGCGGATCCGCCGAAGGACGGATCCGTCCGACGCCCTGTGGCGGATTCGCTGGAATGACGCGCAAAACAAAAACTCTTATGCATAAGGATTCTGAAAGACAGTTCTCGAACCTCTCGCAGTGCAGCCGAGCGCGCCTCAGTTCATCCGCTCGACAATGGTGGCGATGCCCTGGCCCACTCCGATACACATTGTCGCCAAGCCGTACCGGCTGCCGCGTTTCTTCATTTCGTGGATTAACGTGGTCATCAGGCGCGCTCCGCTGCAGCCGAGCGGATGACCTAAAGCGATCGCCCCACCGTTCACGTTGAGCTTCTTGGGATCGATACCCAGCTCACGAGCACAGGCAAGAACCTGTGACGCGAAGGCTTCGTTCAATTCGACAAGATCGATCTGATCGATCCTGAGCCCGGCTCTCTTCAGCGCTTTCTCCGTAGCCGGAATCGGACCGATGCCCATATAGTTCGGGTGAACTCCGGCGGCGGCCGAAGCGACGATGCGCGCGAACGGCTTGAGTTTCAGTTGCTCGGCTTTCTCTGGCGTCGCCAACAGCAAGGCCGCCGCGCCGTCCGAAAGAGGCGAGGAATTGCCCGCCGTAACCGTGCCACCTTTTTTGAAGGATGGCGCCAGCGCGGCAAGTTTATCGAGCGAAGTATCGGACCTCGGTCCCTCGTCTTTATCGTAGATCTGCGGCGCGCCTTTTCTCTGCGGCGCCGCGAAGGCGACCATCTCATCCGTAAGCCGGCCATCTTTTTGCGCGTTGACCGCCTTTTGGTGGCTCCCCAGCGCGAACTCGTCTTGCGCTTCGCGGCTGATTCGATATTTCTCCGCGACGTTTTCGGCCGTCTCGCCGTTGTTGATCAGAGAATAGAGCTCGGCCATCCGAGGATTGGGAAAGCGCCAGCCAAGCGAGCTGTCGTAGACGGTCACGTCGCCGCGCTGGAAAGGAACCGCGCTTTTCCCCATGACCAGCGGGCCGCGCGTCATGCTCTCGACGCCGCCGGCGACGAACAAATCGCCGTGCTCGGTTTGAATCGCCCGCCCCGCCTGGTTGATGGCCTCGAGGCCGGAACCGCAGAGACGATTCACCGTTGCGCCGGGAATCGTATAGGGAAGGCCCGCGAGCAAAGAGGCATTGCGCGCGACGTTGCGCGAATCTTCTCCGGCTTGATTGGTGCAACCCAGATAGACATCCTCGATTTCCTCCTTATTGACGCCGGTTTTTTCCAAAAGTCTGGCGATGATGTAGGCCGCCAGATCGTCGGTTCGGACGTCTTTGAAGATTCCCCCATAGCGCCCCATGGGTGTGCGCAGAGCTTCGACGATGACTGCTTCGTTCATGGCTTCACCTGGTCTTCCCGATAATTATAGAAGCCTCTCCCGGTTGCTTGGCCGTGAAAACCTGCCGACACCAATTTTCTCAGCAGCGGAGCGGGACGGTAGCGATCGTCGCCGGTCTCGCGCTGCAGCCCCTCCAGGACCGCAAGAACTTCATCCAGGCCGATCTCGTCCGCCCAGCGAAGGGGACCCTGGGGATAGTTAACGCCGAGGCGCATGGCGATATCGATCTCGTCCGCCTGGGCAACTCCTTCTTCGAGAGCTCGCGCGGCTTCGTTAATAATCAAACTCAAGATGCGTGGAAAGGTCAAGCCGGCGGCGTCTTTAACGCGAATCGTCTCTTTCCCGAGCGACTTGAACAGCTGCTCGGCTGCCTTAAGCGAGCTCTCAACGGTTCTCATCCCGCCGGCAAGCTCGACAACCTGTCGATCCTTCAGCGGATAAAAAGTGGCGAAGCCGACGATTCTTTCAGGAGTTTTTGCCGAGGACGAGAGGTAGGTAGTCGCCGCTCCTAAACAAGATGTGATGATGACCGTCGAGGCTGGAAGGGTCGCATCGAGTGCTTCGAGCATGGACCTTTTTCGGCCGTGGTTGCCGGCGAAGGTATCGACAACCAGCGTGGTCGTTGGCGCGAGCGCCGAGGCGTCGGCGGATGGCGCCGGCTCGAGCCCTTTTTCGCGAGCCAAAGCAAGTAACTCAACTGCGAGCCGGCTGTCGCCGACGATCGCGAGACTACTTTTTGCCATAAACGTAAAAACCTCTGCCGGTTTTGCGCCCGAGGTTTCCGCCCATCACCATTCGTTGTTGAATTGGGCTCGGACGGAACCGCGCGTCTTCAAAAAAGGACCGGTACAGAGATTCAGTAGCGGCAAAATTAACATCGTTGCCGATCAAGTCCATTAGCTCGAAAGGGCCCATGCGGAAGTTCCCGGCTTCTTTCATGATCCGGTCGATCGCGTCCAACGCGGCATCGCCATCGCCCAGGATACGCAGCGCCTCATTGTAGAACGGACGGGCGATGCGGTTGACGATGAAGCCGGGCGTGTCTTTGGTGCGGGCCGGGGTTTTGCCCATCTCACGCATGAGCCGGGTGGCTTTGTCGATCGCTTCCTTGCTGGTACGATCTCCCTCGATCACTTCCACCAAGGCCATAAGCGGCGGCGGATTAAAGTAATGCAGCCCCAGCACGCGCTCCGGATAGCGCGTGCTCGCCGCAATGGCAGTTACGGAGAACGATGAGGTATTGGTCGCGAGAAGCGTCTCGGGCTCGCAGATCGCATCGAGCTGCTTGAATATATCGCGCTTCAGTTCGAGTTTCTCCGGCGCGGCCTCGATGGTCAAGGCGCT
>JBOHVS010000230.1:0-2442 GCA_050735975.1 Binatia bacterium
CGGGTGCATAGCACCCGGCCCTCTTTTTGTTGCTTTTGACGTTGATCTGGTTCAGAATAAAATTCCTTTTGGAGTCCTCGTTTGAAGAAGTCCAGAATTAGAATCTTCGGCCTCTCCCTGCTCGTCCTTTTGATCGTCACTTCCAGCGGGATCGGTTTTGGAGCCTGGTATCTCACCCGCCTCGAAGAAACCGTTGTCGCGAAATTCGAAGGTCAGAAGTGGCGTTTCCCTTCGAAGATCTACTCCGATACCCATTTGCTTTACATCGGCATGAATCTCCGTCTGGAAGATTTGTGGGAGAAAATGCGGCGACTGGGCTACCAAGAAACGCGAGGTATCCCGGAAAAAAGGGGAGAATACCGCTACCAGAAATCACGGGGCATTCTGGACATCTATCTGCACGATTTCGTCTACCCTGCGGAAACATTTAAAGGGATTCCCGTTCGCGTATCGCTGCTCAGTACGGCGATCAGCAAAATAGAGAACGGGGCCAGCGGAGAGGAGATGTTTTCGCTTGAATTGGAGCCCGAGCTGGTAACCGGCCTCTATGACCAGATTTGGCAGGAGAGAAGGGTGGTGGCTTTATCTGAAGTCCCGCCGCTGCTCATCAAGGCGATTTTGGCCATCGAGGACGAGCGTTTCTATAGCCATTTTGGCGTCGATCCGCTTTCGGTATTGCGCGCTTTTATCGTCAATGTCCGAAGCGGCGGCGTCGTGCAGGGAGGCAGCACGCTCACTCAGCAATTGATGAAGAACTTTTTTCTCGACGACCAACGCACCTTGCGCCGCAAGATCAAGGAAGCGCTGATGGCTCTTATTGTCGAGCGGAAGTATTCCAAGAACGAAATCCTGGAGAACTACCTGAATGAGATTTATCTCGGACAGCGTGGGTCCCAAGGCATTTTCGGTATCTGGCAGGCCTCGCAATTTTACTTCTCAAAAGAATTGTCCGAGCTGAGCATGGGAGAGACGGCTTTGATGGCTGGCCTCATCCGAGCGCCGAATCGATACTCTCCGTATCGCAGCATCGAAGCTGCAACCAATCGGAGAAATGTGGTTCTGGCAAAGATGCTCGACGACCAGATCATCAGTCAAAAACAGTACGAAGCGGCACTGAAGGAAAGGTTGCCTCATCGGGAATTGATCAAAGTCACCAACGACGCTCCCTTTTACGTCGATTTTTTGCGGCGGGAACTCGCAGAGCGTTATTCGCATGATGTCCTGACCGCCGAAGGGCTCAGAATCTTTACTAGTCTCGATCTCCACTTGCAAAGACTAGCCGAGAAGTCGCTAGCGGACGGCCTTAAGCGACTGGAGGAAGCCTATCCGGCGCTCCGCCGGAGGGGCGAGGATGACCATCTGGAAGGGGCGATGATCGTGGTCCGGCCGCAGACAGGTGAGATCAAAGCAATGGTGGGCGGGCGAAACTATCAGAAGTCGCAGTTTAATCGGGTATTTCAAGCCAGGCGGCAGCCCGGGTCGATCTTCAAGCCCTTCGTCTATTTGGCCGCGCTGATGTATGGCAGCGAAGCGAGCGGCCAGAAGTTCTCGCCGGCTACCCTGGTGGAGGACGCGCCTTTTACCTGGACCTATGAGGGCCAGGAGTGGCAACCCGGGAACTACAACGACGAATTTCTCGGCATTGTAACGTTGCGACGCGCGCTGGAGAAGTCCCTGAACGCGGCGACCGCGCGGGTGGCGCGAGAGGTGGGAATCAGACGCGTTCGCGATGTTGCGCATCGTCTGGGCATTCAGAGCTCGTTGCCCGCCGTTCCGTCGGTCTCGCTCGGCGCCGCGGAGGTGACACCGCTTGAGATTGGGGTCTCTTTTTCGACCTTGGCCAATAACGGCGTGCGAACGCAACCGCTGGCCGTAAAGCAAGTCATGGACTCCGACGGCCGCGTATTGCAGAAGCAAGATGTCCGCGTTGAGAAGGTGTTGACGCCGCAGATGGCGTTCATGATGAATCATCTCATGAAAGGCGTTCTCGACCGGGGCACGGGGGATCTCGCTCGCCGATCGGGCTTTACTCGCCCGGCAGCGGGTAAAACGGGAACAACCAACGACTTCAAGGATGCGTGGTTCGTTGGCTATACGCCCGACCTGTTAGCGGTGGTTTGGGTCGGGTTTGATAATCAGAGCAAGCTCGGATTATCGGGCGCGCAAGCCGCGCTTCCGATCTGGACGGATTTTATGAAGCGCGCCACGGAAGGAACCCCCGTCACTGATTTTATTCCGCCGCCCGGTATCAGTCTCGTCGAAATCGATCCTCTGAGCGGCCAACCCTCCACCCCGAACTGTCCGCAAGTCCTCCGCGAGGCTTTTATCGAGGGAGAAGAGCCGACCGGCACGTGTCCTTTACATCCGAGCAGCACGTTGCAAACTACCGCGCGGTCGATCTGGAAGTTCCTGTTCGGCAATGATTAGTTCGTGCCCGTATAA
>JBOHVS010000231.1:0-3867 GCA_050735975.1 Binatia bacterium
GGCGGGAGGTGATAGCGATGGCTCATGAGCGGCCGCAGGTCGCGCCAGTTGAGGCGCACCGGAGCGAGGGTGCCGTGCCAGCCTAACGCGTCCAGTGGGTTGAAAGGATAAGTGATGATGCTCGCCGAACCGCGGCGCTTGACCAGCACGCGCCATTCGGTCTCGGTCTGCTGCGCGCGGAAAGGTTCGTCGATTCTCGGCACCTCGAGTACTGCAGTGTCGAACGGCGCGTGTTCTCCCACGATTCCTTTCTCCGGAAGTCGATAGCTGTCGTTGGTGGATTCGATGAGAAGCGCCGTGAGCGGCGACGTGATCTCAACCCGCCAGATTGTTCCTCGAGGAATGATTAGATAGTCTCCTTCGCCGATCGTGAGGTGGCCGTAATCGCAGAAGAGCTCGGCGGCGCCTTGATGTACGAAGATCAGCTCGTCGCCGTCGCTATTGCGCGCCAGGTGGTCCATGCTCCTCCGGGCCCGCCAGTGGCGAAATTGAAGGTACGGGTTGCTCATCAAAGGCGTAGCGTCCAAAGGCGAGTCTGCATACTTCTCCAAGCGATTCGTGTCGAACGCCCGCGGCCGCAGCGGCCCTTCAAAATGACTCCAGGCCGTCGGCGGATGGCGATGCACCAGTTGCGTCGCCGGACCGTAAAAGCCTTCTTTGCCGACCTCTCGCTCAAAAGTATCGGGCGGCAAGTCGGCGTGCGCTTGTCGCGACGCCGTTCCTTCGCTGCGCGGAAAGGAGATCCATCTTCCACTCATCGCAAAACACCCCTTGTGATCTGATCCTTTTCGATCGTTTCGAAAAGAGCGCGGAAATTCCCCTCGCCGAAGCCTTCGTTCCCCTTGCGCTGAATGATTTCGAAGAAGATGGGACCGATGATCGCCTTGGTAAAAATTTGCAACAAGACACCCGCGCCGGCATCGCCATCGATCAGAATCTGATTGCGCGCGAGGCGCTCGCGGTCCTCGTTGTGAACGGCAAGCCGGTCCTCGATGCGCTCATAGTATCCCTGGGGAGCATCGAGAAATCGCACACCCCGGCTTCTGAGCGCCTCGACCGTACCGTAAATGTCCCCGCTCCCCAGCGCAATATGTTGGATTCCCTCTCCGTGGTAGGCTTCGAGATATTCTTGTACCTGGGATTGCCTGTCCACCGGCTCGTTGATCGGGATGCGGATTTTACCGCAGGGACTGACCAGCGCGCGGGACTTGAGGGCCGTTTTCCGGCCCCGGATGTTGAAATAACGGATTTCGCGGAAATTGAACAACCGTTGATAAAACTCAACCCATCCATCCATGCGCCCCTTGTGAACGTTGTGAGTAAGATGATCGATATGGGTCAGTCCCGTTCCGTGCACCTGAGGCGGGGTGTTGCTGCGCGGTATGAAATCGACGTCATAGATGGAACGGTCGCCGTAGCGATCGACGAGATAGATAAGACTCCCGCCGATTCCCCGTATGGCCGGGATGTTAAGCTCCATCGGGCCGATCTTTCCGTGATGCGCTTTGGCGCCGAGAGAGATCGCCTGCTCTGTAGCATAAGCGGCGTCTTTGACCCTGATGGCAAAGGCGCACACCGAGGGTCCGTGCACGCGCCCGAAGGCTTGCGCGAAACTATGGGGCTCGTGGTTGAGAATAAAATGGATGTCGCCCTGACGGTAAAGGGTCACGTCCTTCGAACGGTGGCGGGCGACTGCGCTGAACCCCATTCTTTCGAACAGGGCGCCGAGCATCGAGGGAGCGGGGGCGGCGTATTCGACGAACTCAAACCCGTCCGTGCCCAACGGGTTCTTGTCCGCTGTTACAAAGTTGCCTTGTCGTTTGACGCTCTGTAGAACGCTTCTTTTCCCCGAGCTGCGTTTGTTCTTCTTAAGACTCGCTGCCATGGCGGAATCTAGAGCTGGAGACGAATACCGCGACAGAAGTGCGGACGCCGACCGGCCCTGTAAAAACCCCGATTCGATCTACGAAAAGCGCATAAGATCCGCTACAACTACCACCTGTTCCGCGGATCGGTTGATAAGGATGAGAAAGTACTCCGCTCGATAGAAGCGGACAGAGGGAAGCTTTAGGCCATGGCGCGCGAGAAATCACAGATTCTCCCAACAACCACGCAAAACTTTGCCGGCGAGTCAGTTGATCTAGAAAAATCGTAACAGATAACGGGACCTTGTCAAACTAAATTTTACCGGTGAGGCGGACTTGGCAGGTTTTGTCAGTACACCGGCTTAGCCGGCCAGATGGAATCGCGTGAATTTGCCGGGTGCATGGGATCGCAGTTCAACGAAGCATATGAGTCTTTTTAAGCAGCCTGCTGGGACGGACAGTGTTGCTCCTAGCGAGCGCGAGAAGCGATTTTCCGAATCGGCTGGTTTTGTAAGATCAACTCGATAGTATCGCTCAACTCCTGGAGTGAGAAGGGCTTTGCAAGATATGCGTCACACCCTCCCCTCAAACAACTTTCGCGGTCACCTCGCATCGCCCTTGCTGTTGCGGCAATGATAGGGATGAATTTAGTTTTGGGATTGGCTCGTATTTTTGTTATAGCGTCCATTCCGTTCAGTTTTGGCAATCCAATATCCATAATAATGAGATCCGGATTCGCCGATTCCGCCAACTCCACGGCCGCGAGGCCATCTCGGGCGATGACTGCTTCAAAGGCCAGAAACTTCAATGCATTTGATAGCAAATCAATAAGATCAATGTTGTCTTCAACTAAGAGAATTCGGTTTTTCATACTCGGGTTCCCGTTCCCTATGCCTCGCAAGCCCCGTACCGCGCGCGCCTGAATGTCTAAGTGTCCGATATCTCGGCGCGCGCCGCGGCGAAGCTCGTTGGCAGGCATAACAAGAATCGTCAACAACGCCATAAAGCGGGAAGGATCGAGGCCGCCTCGTACTAGCCACTTTTCCCGTGACGGCCGCTTTGCGGATCCGAACCAACTAACGGACCGAACCGAGATTTTGTCAGGCGGGCTGTGCCAAATTCGGACAACAGCGTACAGCTAATGACAAATGCTTTGCTTATCACTTCGAATGACGGAATACCTGAAGTTTATGTTGATTGTGCATCGCAGGCAGTGATATGGAGAACCACCCGATGGTGGCTTGTGCGGCTTAACGAATCGTGACGAGATCCGTCTAATTAATAATGGCGGAAAAAATCCTCATTGTGGAAGACGAGGCGATTATTCGAAAAAACATTGCAGAGGTTCTGCGAATGCAAGGGTATCAAATACTCGAAGCATGTAATGGGGTCGAAGCGGTTGATCTGTTTACAAATCAGCGGATCGATCTTTTGATTTCTGATTTGATAATGCCCCAGGTCGATGGACTCCAACTTGTCGAGCGCATTCAGGCTCAATCGCCAAAAACTCCCGTTATACTTGTGACGGCTTACCTTTCCCGCAAATCAGAAACCCAAGGTTCGCCTGGGCTGGTGGAAGTATTAACAAAGCCGGTCGATCTGGAGATTCTGGTTGCCAAAGTGAAGCGGCTGCTAAGGCGATCCGTATAGTTTTAGCTGATCGGCCCAGACGAAACTCATGGGCCAAGATGCAGCCTGGATCCCGTCTAATCGGATGCAACCGTCGTAAATAGGCCAACGGCGAAGTAAGGAGTGGGGGGCCTTAATGCCACCTCCACAAGGCCCCCGAGAGGAAGGCGATCCGCTATGCCTGCCAATATCAGTGCCTTGATTCAACTCGCGTTTTGCGTCTCCAAAGAGAAGATCTTCCGGAGGAGCTATGCCGGGATCCCCGGGCCTATTTTACTCCGCCCTGCGGGACAGAACCTTTACTTTGAGGCATAGAGCTTTCTTTCCCAGGCCGCGCACCCGATGGAGTCTTGCCTTCGGCTAACTTAACCCC
>JBOHVS010000232.1:0-2360 GCA_050735975.1 Binatia bacterium
GCTTATAAAGATCAAACGATCGTCGCCGTCGATAAGGTCCGGTACGTAGGCGATCCCGTGGCAGCGGTGGCGGCCGCGGACGAAGCGACGGCGGAGGAAGCGCTCAGTCTGATCGAAGTCGAATACCGCGAACTGCCGGCCGTTACCTCTATTGCCGATGCGCTCGCGCCGGGGGCTCCCCTGGTCCATGACGCTTCGTCGACAGGCGGCGAGATGATGGGACACCGCTATGAGACCTCCAAGGAATTCTTCGGAACCAACCTCTGTTACCGGTTCAGCTATTCGAAGGGCAACCTCGGCGAAGGCTTTGAAAATTCGGATTATGTCTTCGAAGACGCGTTTACTTTTCCCAGAGTTCAGCATTTCTCGATGGAGCCGCATGCCACGGTTGCCCAGGTCGAGGGCGACCGAATCACGCTGTGGGCCGCCACACAGGAGCCTTTCACCTTGCGGGAACATTTGGCGGATATTTTTCATGTGCCCCTTAACAAGGTTCGGATCATTGTTCCGTACGTAGGCGGCGCTTATGGCGGAAAACTTTCCGTAAAGACGGAGCCGCTGGCGGCGGCGTTGTCCTGGAAGTCTAAGCGGCCGGTTCGGCTTGCGCACTCGATCGAAGAAAGTTTCAAGACGGTTACCCGCCATCCGGCGCGCTTCCGCATTAAGACCGGCGTCACTCGCGATGGCACTCTCGTGGCGAGGGAGTGTGTCATCCACATGGAAACCGGCGCCTACGCGGACGCCGGCCCGCGCGTTACGCAAAAGGCGGGTTACCGTTGCCTTGGTCCCTATCGCATCCCGCACGCGAAAACCGATGCCTATGCCGTTTATACGAATACCGTCCCGGCCGGAGCTTATCGCGGTTTCGGCACTCTGCAGGTGACCTGGGCGTATGAATCGCAGATGGATATCATGGCGGAAAAGCTGGGTCTCGACCCGTTGGAGTTCCGTCTAAAGAACCTGCTCAGGAAGGGAGAGCTTTACACGCCCGGGGATACCCCCGTGGACTGCGATCTGGCGGAAGGCCTGCTGCGGGCGGCCAAAGAAATCGGCTGGGGCCAAAAAAACCGCAGGCCGAATCGCGGCAAAGGGCTGGCTTGCTGCATGAAAGACGGCGGGGGAACTTACAAGGTGTCGTCGGCTGCCGTGAAGATGAATTCCGACGGCAGTCTCGTTTTGCTCACCGGAACTGTGGAGATTGGACAGGGGGCGCGCACGGCATTAAGCCAGATCGTGGCCGAGGAGCTGGGAGTCCGTTATGAACAGATTACGGTCGCGCAGTTGGACACCGACGTAACGCCCTACGATATCAATACCAACGCCAGCAGCTCTACCGTGGTCATGGGACTGTGCGTGCAGAGGGCCGCTCAAGACTTGAAGCAGCAACTTTTCAGGCGCGCGGCGAAGTTGCTCAATATCAAGCAGGATCGCGTGGTGATAAAGAACGGCAAGGTCGGCGATCCCATGGATAAGTCGGTCACGTTCGAAGAATTTATGAAAACAAGCTTCGGAGCGCGCGCCGGAGAGATCGTCGGGCGCGGCGACTATCAAGGGATAAAGAGCAAAGAGGCCGCCCTCGGGTCACCGACGACGTTTTGGGAGACCAGCTGGGGCGGCGCGGAAGTTGAAGTAGATCGGGAAACCGGAGAGATCAAGTTGCTCAAATACGTCTCGTTGGCCGACGTCGGGCAAGCTATCCATCCCGTCCTCTGCGAGGGACAAGACGAAGGAGGCGTGATGAACGCGGTTGGCCACAGCCTTCTGGAAGAGATGATCTACAAAGATGGGCAGCTCTTAAATCCGAATCTGATCGACTATCGGATTCCGGCCTTCGCGCACACCCCGAAGGATTTCGAAACGATTCTCGTGGAGAATCAGAACGGGCCCGGTCCCTTCGGCTCCAAAGGGATGGGCGAGGGAGGATTATTGCCCGTCGCGGCGGCGATCGGCAATGCGCTTTATCGGGCAACGGGTGTGCGGCTTTATGATCTGCCGCTTACGCCGGAAAGGGTCTGGCAAGCGCTGCAAGCGAAGAATCCGGGTTGAGCATTTTGCTTGGGCTACGCTAGCCATCCAACGATCAGCCCTTCGGGAAAGGGGATATGCAAGGCGTGCTCGAACAACAGGTAAAAGAAAGCCCAACCGGCGGCCGTCAAAAAGACGGAGATAGGCCACTTCTCCGAGCCGCCAAACTTGATGTGGGCAAATATCATCAGCGGTACGGCGTAGGAAAAGCCCAGGAGCCAGATGGCGATAAAATAGCCGAGAATCCACAATGCAATGTGCGCAGTCCTTTTATTGGTTACGCTCCGCGGCAGCTCGGGCTCATACGCCGCCTCGAAGTCGCCCATGGTAGCGAC
>JBOHVS010000233.1:0-5082 GCA_050735975.1 Binatia bacterium
TCCACCGGTACCGAAGGATTTCTCCAGTCCGCTCCCTCTCCGGCCGCTGCAGTTTCGATTTGATCCGTATCGGATTTAAATGAACGTAGCGGCTCAGTTCCAATAAATAACTGTCTTTGTCCACCACCACTGCTTTGAATCGTCCTTGGTACAAATGGCCGATCCGGCGGTGCCGGCGGTTGTAGTAGCCGGTATAGGAAATATTGAATTGCCTCATGAACTCAGACAGGTTGGCTTGGGCGTCTCGACAATCGATGAAAATGGTTGCTCATCAGTACATAGGCGTGCACCCGGACGCTGAAGATCTCGCGCGCTCCGAAGTCGCTCGAGAAAACCCGCTCGGTCATGATCGTCGCGGAAAATTACGCGCCGGTCGTTACCCCGGCAGGTGATGTGATAAAAAGCATTGGGATACAAATTCTCAGTGGACGCGCCATAGTCCCCCACCATATACCTCGCGTAGAGTACTTAAGTCAAGATTTGACCCTCTCCTTTCCTCTCCTTTTGCGGGAGGACGGGGAGCGATGGGATTGGAGCGAGCAGCAAGAAGCGCGGAGCGGGAATTTTCCGGGGGGGGGGTCAGGCATGAGTTGTTGACTTAATGTTGAGCCAACGCTGCAATTCCGACTCTGATCGCTTATCCCGGTTCTCCACATACGCCGCATGCAACCGGCTAATCATCGATGCGTCGCGATGGAGGTGTTCTGCCAAAACTCTCGCTTTGATCCCGCACCACTCCCGCGCCGCATAGACCAACAGCGACCGCGGCTCTACCCAGCTTCGCTTGCGCTCCGTGCCCAGCAGTCGCCCCGCTTCAATGCCATACACCGACGCCACCCCCTCCACCAAGCGGGAAAATTTAACCTTGACCTTTGCCGGCTCCCTTTCCTTTGTCTTCTTTTCCACTTCCTCGACAAACCGCTCGTCGCCTAAAAATTGTTGCTCTACCGTCTGGTAGAAGCGATCCAGGTGCCCCTGGCCCAATCCCTCTTTCATAAAACCAAGATACCCTCTTCGGGCAACGCTCGCATTGGACCCGAACTGCTTCAGCACAGAGGTGGTCTGAATCGTGACCGGAGTGTGTTCTCCGACATAGGCCCGATGGCTGCTCCAGCGATACTTCCACGGATTCTGGGGATGCTTCATCCGCGCCGGATTCAAATGAATATAGCGAACGAGCTCCAACAAATACGCATCGCGATCGCATAAAATCGACTTGTAGCGCCCCTGAAATAAATGGCCTACCGCGCGGTAACGGCGATTGTAGCGCTGCGTATAGCTGAACTGGATCCCTTGCATGATCTTTGAAAGTCCCACCGCACCGGTTTCGATCAGCAAATGAACGTGATTCGACATCAGCACGTAGGCGTACACGATGCAGTGATAGCGCTCTCGATAATGCTCGATGCGGTCAAGGTAGGCGACGCGGTCGCTTTCGTCGCGAAAAATATCGCGTCGATGATTACCTCGAACGATGACATGATATAAAGCGCCTTCAAATTCGACTCTCGGCTTGCGGGCCATTACCTGCTTCTATCCCCAAGCACCCCAATAAGTCAATAACTCATGCCTGACCCCAATCCCCTGCACAATCCCCTATGCCGGGCGCGCTTCACCGCGGACAACCGAGCCGAAAACCCGGACGTTGTGGGCGCCATGTCGTGCGGCGATTCGCAGGATTTCCTCTCGCCGGTCTTTTATGAGTTCTTCAATAGTCACGATATTTGAAAGATTCTACGCGATTCGGCCCCAAGTTCCAATAATCGTTTTCGCCTCCCTTGTTGCCGGAGCTTGGGCAAACGCCGCCGGGAGTTCGACGATCGTCCCGTCGATATCCTGCAATTTCGCTGCGGGAAAATGATCACCGATCTTTATCTTGCCCATTTTTCTCCTCTTGCACCCAAGGTCTCGCTGGGGGCGGCGCGCCCTACCCGATGTCAATCACCGACCCAGAATTGACGATCATTTAACAACAGCTTACCGGATACTGCCACGCGCTTGCGCATCGAATTGACCGTGTGACATCCTTTGTCCGTCAATTGGACGACCCGGATGACCTGCTCGACGGCTGCCGAGCTTTTGATTTTGAAAATATAGCTGAGGCCTTGGGCCATGCGGGAGAAGTCGGCTAACTTACCGCTCAGATCGTACGTCATGCGGAGGTCCATCTCAGCATCATCGATCCGCACAGCCGACCGCGCGGCAAAACGGGCGAACTGGCTGAACATGCAAAATCCAACCGAGGCAATGAAATACTGCAGCGGTGAAGGCCGCTTACCTGCCTCTTTTCTGAACTTATCTTCGTTGCAGAGAACGGTACAATCCTGAGGCCGCTCTAGTTTGACCAGTTCTTCATTGAGGCGAATAATCGCGCGCTGTTGGAGGAGGTAGCTGTCTTCGCCCTCGGCCGCGCGCCCCCTCTCCTCCTCGTAAATAAGCCGAAACTTTCCGAGATCGATGCTTCCCGGAACCCGCGTCATGAATTACTTCGACCCGTGGAGCGCGTCGTAGATTTTTTCCGCGGTAATGGGCAAACTCTTGATCCTCACGCCGCAGGCATCCTCCACGGCATTGGCGATGGCCGCCGCCGCTGGAATATTGGCAGTCTCGCCGATCGGCATGCTGTTATACGGGCCCGCTCCCTTGGGCTGCTCCGTCACCGAGCTCCTGAAGGGCGGTACGTCCACTATCGTGGGAATCTTATATTCACCGAAGTTTGTCGTCGCGACTTTGCCATCGCTGATAACGACCTGCTCCATGAGCGCGTAACCGATGCCGGTCACAGCGCCGCCTTCGATCTGCCCCTGGTGCATTAACGGATTGAGCACGGTACCGGTGTTGTGAGTCGAAGTAAATTTTTTCAGCCGCACCTGCCCGGTCTCCCGATCCACTTCGACCTCCGCCACCTGAACGCACATCGAAGCGGCGTGTACTTTTGAAGTGTCGTTGTAACTGGCTTCCACGTTGATCGGAGAGCCTTTCGCTTTGACCAACTCCGCGTAGGAGAGCCGCCGTTCCATACGCGGGTGCAGCACCGCCCCCTTAGCAAGGGTGACCTCGTCCGCGGAAACGCCCCATTCTCCGGCGGCCGCGTGCTTGATCGCCTCGACTGCTTTGAGGGCGGCCTCGTAGCCCGCGTTGCCGTAAACCCGGGTCGCCCGGCTGCCGCCGACCCCGGTATCTTTTGTTCCTCGCGCAGTATCCAGCGTCTGTGTCTTGATCTGACTGAGTGGAATATTTAATTCTTCCGCCACGATCTCACACAATACCGTATAGGTCCCGGCGCCTTGATCGAGCATAGCGGAGGAAATCGTCGCCATGCCTTCCTGATCCAATGTGATCGCGACCGTTCCAATCCCGCCGGCGGGCGTCCATTGCACTAAAGCAACACCGCGGCCGACGTTTCTCCCCTTCGGTTTGTGATAGCCGGAATCTTCCAGCGCCTTTTGGAGGGTCTCGTCGGTTTTGATGTAACTGATCTCTTCTCCGGTCGGATCGATGTCCCCGTCGTGCATGAAATTCTTATGGCGGAATTTGACGGGATCCATGTCCAACCTTTTTGCCACGAGATCCATTTGGCTTTCATTGGCGAAGAATCCCTGAGGATCGCCCGGGGAGCGCATGTGACCGCAAGGAATTTTATTCGTGTACACCATGTGTTCCTCGATGAACACGTGGGGAATATTATAGGGTCCGGCCGATAGGTGTGGACCGTTGAGAAACGCGTTCGGCTTAAAGGCCCCGTAGGCGCCGCTGTCGAAGATAAAATTCATATGGTGCGCAACAAGGGTGCCGTCCTTTTTGACGCCGGTCTTAACCTGAACGATTGAGGCGTGCCGCGGATTCCCGGCGGCAAATTCTTCGTCGTAGTCCATGACCAGTTTCACCGGCCGCCCGGCCTTTTTTGACAAGAGATAGACGACCGCCAGGTCCATGAAATCTCCCTTGCCGCCGAAGTCGCCGCCGATATACACGGGGTTAAAAACCAGTTTTTCCGGCGGGATCTGCAGCGCATTGCCCACCTGTTCCCGCACGCCATAGGGCACCTTGCTGCAGGACCAGAACTTCGCCGAACCGTCCGCCGCCGTATCGACGACGCAGGAATGGGGTTCGATATAACTATGGTGCACGACAGGGGTCGTGAAGGTATTTTCGACGATGATGTCGGCCTGGCGAAATCCCGTTTCGATATCGCCCCTGCCCCAGGTAATATAAATAAAGTCATTCGACGGCTCTTTTAGGGGTTTCGGCAAACCTTTGTAGCTCATCACGTCAGGATGGATGAGAGTTGTTCCCGGCCTCATGGCTTGCACCGGATCCAACACCGGCTCCATCTCCTCGTATTCAACCTCGATCAGGTTCATTGCCTCTTCAGCGATGAGCTCATCATCCGCAGCTACCGCGGCGACTTTTTCACCCACAAACCGCACCAGGCCGTCCGCCAGGATCGGCATGTCATAGAGCCTGCGCCCGATTCTGAGCCCGGCGCAATCCTCCCCAGTGACAATTGCGCGCACACCCGGAAGCGCCGACGCTTTGCTCGCGTCGATTCGCTTGATCCTGCCGTAAGGAATCGGGCTTCTGAGCAGCTTGCCCCAAACCATTCCTGGCAAAATGACGTCGACCGCATACTGAGCTTTGCCGCTGACCTTTAATTCGCCTTCGACTCGTGGAGTCGGATTGCCTACGACCTGCTTCCCTGCCATCGGGCTACCTCCCGCCGTTATATGATCTTTGGTGGTATTAGGAGACCCCGCTTCGACAACCTGAACGGCCGCGCGAAGCGAGGCCTGGATCTGGCTCCCCGGGAGGGACTCGAACCCCCGACCAATTGGTTAACAGCCAACTGCTCTACCGGCTGAGCTACCGGGGAAAAAACTACTTTGTGTTTCAATTCGCCTGAACGCCGATCACTTTTCGGCTGAACTGGGGAAACAAACAAAATCATTATCTAGCACACGAAACCGCCAAATTCTAGGTCAATCCCATGCCGGCTAGTTCATCCAGCATCCGCTGATGGTGGGTGGCGGGCCAGTAAATGCGGCGGCATTCGGGACACCACGAAAACTTCTCCTGGGTTGC
>JBOHVS010000234.1:0-6278 GCA_050735975.1 Binatia bacterium
ACTGCGCGAAGCCGCCAAAGAGGCGATTGACCGCTACGGCTGCGGCTCCGGCGCCTCGCGGCTGATATCCGGCAACATGACCTTGCACGAAGAGTTGGAGAGCAAGATCGCGGAGTTGAAAGGAACAAAATCAGCGCTCGTATTTAACTCTGGATTTCAGGCCAACACGGGAATTCTTTCGACCCTGGTTGGGGAAGGCGATCTCATACTCAGCGATGCGCTCAACCATGCCAGTATTATCGACGGTTGCCGCCTGTCGCGCGCGAGGGTTGTGGTTTATTCACATTGCGATGTCGATAGCCTCGAGTCCGCATTGAAGAACTCACCGCCTGCCGGTCGCAAGCTGATCGTTACGGAATCTCTTTTCAGCATGGACGGAGACGGGGCGCCGCTTGCGGCGATTGTCGAGCTGGCTGAAAAATATGGCGCCATGCTGATGGTTGACGAGGCCCACGCAACCGGTGTTTTCGAACCGGATGGCGCGGGCGTTGTCGCGAACTTGGGCCTAAGTAAGCGCGTCCCGGTGCAGATGGGAACTCTGGGCAAGGCGCTGGGAGGATTTGGCGCCTACGTTGCCGGAAGCAGCACCTTGCGCGAGCTATTGATCAATCGCTGTCGGAGTTTCATCTTCACAACCTCGCTACCGCCGGCTGTTCTGGCTGTGGCTATCGCGGCGATCGACATCGTGAAAAAGGAACCGGAAAGACGGCAAGCGCTGCGGAACAATTGTGAGCGGCTGAGAGAAGGATTGAAAGGACTCGGTTATTCCCTCGGAAATAGTAAAAGTCAGATTCTGCCGTTGATTATCGGTGACGCCGCCCGGTGCATACAACTATCGGAACGACTACTCGAACGGGATCTTTTTGCCCAGGGGATTCGCCCGCCGACGGTGGCGCCTGGCACTTCGCGTCTACGCCTTACACTGATGGCGACCCACACGCAAGAACACATTCACCAAGCGCTGGAAGTCTTCAAGGCGGTTAAGACGGAAATTGAAAAATGAAATTGCATTCTGCATTTTCCATTGAATTTTGAGAAGATTGGGGCTCAATGACCTTTAATTATGCGGAACTAAAGCAGCTCGACCATATCTACCTTTGGCATCCATTCACCCAGATGCGGGAATGGATGGTTGGGGACCCTTGCATCATCAGCCAAGGGGAGGGGCACTATCTAATCGACGTTCACGGGCGCAAGTATCTGGATGGAGTTTCCTCGCTCTGGTGCAACGTCCACGGCCATCGAAGAAAAGAAATCGACGATGCCATCAAGGCGCAGCTTGGCCGCATTGCGCATTCGACCTTTCTCGGCTTGAGCCACGTGCCCGGTATTCAACTGGCGGAGAAACTGATCGGTATTGCGCCGCCGGGTCTTAAACGCGTCTTCTACTCCGACAACGGCGCTACGGCTGTGGAGATTGCGCTCAAGATGGCGGTTCAATATTGGCAGCTCAAGGGGGCGACCAAGCGCACGCAGATCGCCTCTCTGGCGGAGTCCTATCACGGCGATACCGTCGGCGCGATGAGCGTCGGCTACTCGGATACCTTTCACCGTTTTCATAAAAGCCTGCTCTTTACTGCTGTGCGGCTGAATCCTCCGCACGCGTTTCGTTACTATAAAGGACTGAGCGAGCAAGAGGCTTTGACGGCTGCGATCAACGAGGCGGAAGAAAAACTAACCGCGCAAAAAGATTCACTGGCCGCAGTCGTGATGGAGCCGCTGATGCAAGGCGCGGCGGGCATGTGGTCGCAGCCTGCCGGTTACGTGCAAGCGATGAGCGAAATCTGCCGCCGCAGCGGCATCCTTCTAATTCTCGATGAGGTCGCAACCGGCTTCGGTCGAACCGGGAAAATGTTCGCCTGCGAGCACGCAGGCGTGGCGCCGGACATTCTTTGCTTGGCGAAAGGGATCACGGGCGGTTATCTTCCGCTGGCGGCAACCCTGACGACCGAAGGAATATTTTCGGCCTTCCTCGGCGAGCACAAAGAATACAAGACGTTTTTTCACGGGCATACCTATACGGGGAATCCGCTTGGCTGCGCCGCTGCTCTGGCTAATCTCGAATTATTCGAGAAAAACAGCGTTGTTGAGCGGATGCAGCCAAAGATAACATACCTGCAAGAGCGACTCATCGGTGAGTTTCTTTCTCTTGACCATGTCAGCGATGTTCGGCAGTGGGGCTTCATGGTTGCGATTGAATTGGTCGAAGGCAAAGCCCGCCGGCAAAGCTACCGGCCTGGAGAAAGAATTGGTCATAAGGTCATTCTTGAAGCGCGGAAGCGCAGTGTCATGATCCGACCGCTGGGCGACGTGATTATCCTCATGCCGCCGTTGACTATTGCGGATGACGAACTCAAGCTGCTGCTGGATGTCACCTACGATTGCATTCGGGCGGTGACTGAGGGATGACCTCTGTCGGAGCATGTTGTGAATGTCATTCTGGGGAGCGTCGCGATGAAGAATCTATAATACGAGATCCTTCGTTTCACTCAGGATGACAACAAAACACAGAATGGTTCTCTATCAACTGATTTGATGTGGCAATGGGAAAGGGGATCTTCATCACCGGTACCGATACCGCCGTCGGAAAAACGTTCGTTGCCGGCGGTCTGGCCGCGCTCCTGAGAGACTTAGGCTGCAGGGTGGGCGTCATGAAGCCAGCGGAGACCGGCTGCGCCGAAAGAGACGGTAAGCTATTTCCGGAAGACGCCGCTCGTTTGAAAGAGGCGTCCGGTTGTGAACTTGCGCTGGAACAGATTTGTCCTTACCAGTTCCGCGAGCCGCTGGCTCCAAGTGTCGCAGCGGAGAGAGCAGGAAGGCGAATCGATATCGATCGGGTCATTGATCTGTACGCCGAGATCTGTTTGGCGCACGATATCACGCTCGTTGAAGGCGCGGGTGGGCTTATGGTGCCCTTGTTGCCGAGCTATACGTACGCGGATTTGGCTTGTGTCTTGAAGCTCCCCGTGCTGGTGGTTGCAGCTAATCGTCTGGGCATGATCAATCATCTTCTGCTCACGTTGGAACACGCCGGCTGCAAGGGCCTGCATGTGCTTGGCTACGTGTTAAATCAGATTGAAAGAGAGCTATCTCCGGCGGCTGAAACCAATCGCGAGGCCCTGATCTCACTTACCGGAGTTCCTTGCGCCGGCGAGCTCCCCTATTTTGAAAATTTACGGTTCCATCACTTGCCGCCCTTAGACTCACTCAAAGAAGTCTTTGAGTTACGATTATTGGAATCGGTCTTGCGCACCGGATAGCTTACTACCTTCTTTTGCTGTGAAAGAGATGAGCCCCCAGGCGCGGGCGCTCGCGCAAGCGCTTCTTGATCATCACAAGCGCTTACGGGCTGCGCTCGGTGAGAACCCGGCTGTCGATTCATGCGTTCTCGCATACGGCGATCTGTGCGAGCGAGCCGGAGTCCCTCAGATTAAACACAGAGTCGGTAAATTCTTGCGCGAGATCGCGGACTGGTGCGACGAAAACGGCTGGCCGCCGCTGAACTCTTTGGCGGTCAATCACAACACCCGGAAACCCGGTCACGGGTATGACACCGCTCCGGGTTGCAACCTAGAACACTGGCCCGAGCAAATGGTCGCTTGTATTTACTTCTCGGATTATCCGGACCGCGTTAACTGAGGCATGCATGCAGGGGATTTCCCTTTTCGCCGTTTCTGCCGATGAAACCAGGCCTGTAGTAGATTGCTAAGAGACTCGAGATTCGGGGAGACAAATCCCATGGTAAAATTCTTCAGACGACTGAGGCAATTGCTCGGCGGCGCGAAGATTGCTCGGACGGTTTATCGCCGGCTGCCTTCAACCAAAAGGTGTAAAGAGTGCTTGGTGCCCTTCTTGGGGTTGTTTTCCGTTCCCTTTCGGTTGGTGCAGATCCGCCCCTCGCGCAAGAATCCGAATTTGTGCACTCTGTGATACGAACTCGCTCCCCCGGGCGGGGAGGTTTGTGTCATATCTGTCCTATTTGTCGATGTGCGGGGCTTCACGTCGCTGGCCGAGCAACTTCCGCCGATCGAAGTCGCGCAACGCCTCAACCGTTTCTACTCGCTGGCGACGGATAGCATCTTTGACTACGACGGCACGCTGGATAAGCTTGTCGGCGATCAGGTCATGGCTTTTTTCGGCGCTCCACTGCACGCGAAAGACCACCCGAAAAGAGCGGTCCAGGCGGCGTTACGGATCCTCCAAGGAATGAGCAGCCATGCTGACGATGTGCGCCTGCACGTCGGCGCTGGCATTGCCACCGGCGAAGCCTTTGTCGGCAATGTAGGTGAAGGCGCGGTCACCGACTACACGGTGCTGGGAGATACGGTCAATATTGCGGCCCGCCTGCAGGCCGCCGCGGCTTCAGGAGAGATACTTGTTACTCAAGAGACTTATGATTATGTGGCAGCCGAATTTCCTGAAGCTCCTTGCCGCGAGCTGGAGCTCAAGGGCAAAAGCGAGCCCGTCCGTGCAAGAGTCATGGTGATGGATGGGACCCCCAGCCGTCAGACTTTTTAACTCGCTAGTTCTTTGACGGGAAGATATCGGCGAGCTAGTTAGTGCCGAACTTTCGCAAGCCCGGCAAAGTCGCCCAGCAAATGAGTGTGAGTACCGCGCCAACAGCGCAGCCAAACAATAGGGAACCTGTGGCGCCCATGAGCGCAGCCACGAATCCTACCTCGGCGGCTCCGACGGCATTGGCCCCTTGAGAAAACATATTGAAAACGGCGAAGGCCCGACCGCGCACGGGGTCTGGCGTGAGAAGGTGGAATGTCGTTTGGCGCATGACGGCCTGGAGGGAATTCGCCAGGCCCATGGCCCCAAGAAGCAAGAGCGAGAGCCAAAAACTCGTCGAGATCGCAAAAACTCCAAGCGCCAGGGCGTAGGTGAGAAAAGACCCGAGCACGAGCAAACCTTTGCTTTTCACGTCCCCGATCGCAAGCAGTGCGACGGTGCCGATGATCCCTCCGACCGCCGGAGCGGAAGACAGCATGCCGAATCCTGCGGGGCCGACGAAAAGTATGTCTTTGGCGAAAACTGGTAAGAGCGGCCGGTAGAATCCGACGCCGATAACGATGAAATCCAACATCACCAACGTGAGAATGATGGGCTCGGAGAAAAGAAACCTCACACCGCCCAAGAAGCTTGCCATGGAAAACTTTTCCCGCCCTATTCTGTCATTTGCGGGGACCTCGAGCAGAACGATCGCGACCGCGGCAGGAATGTAAAACAAGGCGTTGAACAAATAGGCGTTGCCTGTGCTCATCCACGCCAGGCTTAATCCACCGAGCATCGGTCCAATGAAATGAGACCCTTGAGATACGCTGGAGTTAAGCGACACCGCGTTGGTCAGATGCGAGCGAGGCACGACATGGGAGATCAGCGCCATGCGCGTCGGATTGAGGACGATGTTGAGCGCCGAGGTAAGCGCCGTGGCGAGCAGGATATGCCAGACCTGAATCAATTCGGTTATTGTCAGAATTCCCAGAGTAACCGCGACAAGCAGATTGCCGAAGGTTGTGATGAACAGCAATCTCTTTCTATCGATAAAATCCGCCAGTGTCCCGCCAAATAAACCGAAAGCAAAAATCGGAATCCCCTGTGCGAGTCCCGTGAGGCCGAGCTGGACCGTCGAGCCGGACAGCTCATAGACTTGATAAAGATTCTGCGCCTGGCGCATCTGTTGGGCAGCCGTGGCAAAAAGAGAAAGAAGAAAGAGCAAACTGTAGTTGCGGTAACGCAACGACGCCCACGGCGCGGGCGACACGGGTGGATCGATGTTGCCGGATGGCTCGTCGGACATTACAGAGTCGAGACCGAGATCTATCTACCGACGATGCGCATGACTTCGTCGTGTAACTGTTTGATCGGGAGTTTTTTGGCCGCTGCGATGCGTTTGAGATCGTCATATTCCGGTGCGGCTCGTTTGCTGCCGTCCGGTTGCTCAACGATCTTTACGGTGACGTCTCCAAACCGGGTTTTTACCTTTTTTGATTCGCGCTTAAGAATCGTCCGGTTCACCGGGTAAGAACGAATGCCGATAGTCGACGTCTCCTGAAAAACGATTTTTTCGATGTCGCCGCGGCGCAATGCCTCGCAGATGACGGTTAGCAAAGTTGCCGGGCGATTCTTCTTCATCTGGATTGGCGACAGGAACACGTCGCGAGCGCCGGCGGCGAAGAGCCGATCGAAAACATAGTCGTAAAATTCCGGGTTCATGTCGTCGATGTTGGTTTCGATAACCAGCATCTCCTCCTCTTTCCACCTTGCTGTACCCG
>JBOHVS010000235.1:0-10748 GCA_050735975.1 Binatia bacterium
CAAATTGTAAAGTGCAAAAGTCAAAATGAATAAAACCTTAACAGGTCGAAAACGAGGGACAGTTCCCTGTCCGGACATTTTTCAATTTGCAATTTACACTTTGCATTTTGCAATCCATGAATAATGCAGGCCAGCTGCTATTCGCAATTCTCCGTCGCCGGTTCAGTCCAGCGCGCCACTTCTTCCGGGGCCATGGTTCCGGCAGGGCCGAGCCGCGCATCGTTATATCGCCAATGCTCGATGTCGTACAGATATTGGGTTCGCGATAATAGCGTGCCCTGGCATGCCGGATTTTCCGGGGGCGACTCGTTCCTCTCACTTTGGGTTCGGTCCCATAGCTCCTGCCACAGCCAACCCGGCACGACACCCCGTTTGTCCGGATAGATGAACTCGAAAAGAATCAAGTGACTGAAAAGGACCCGCCAATGCGGGCCGAAGCGACGGAGCAGCCGGGTCCAATCCATTTGCTCGGCACAAGCAAAAATGAGATGGGCGATATCGGCGCCATCGTAGCGCTCGCGCTCCATCACAAAAGCTTTGGACCATATGGCTTCTTCAGGAGCGCAAAATTTGACCGGCACTCCCCAAGCCTTGCCCTTAACAGCGTGCTCGAACCATTCGTCATCGACCTTACAGACGCCGTTTCCGGAGCTGAAAATGACATCCACAAAGGTATCGCCCCGAAAGATTTTGCCGAGCCAATGGGAGAAAGTTATCTCGGTTTGGTAACCGGCGTCATTGAATATGGCAAACATTCCCTCTACGTCTTCCTGCTTGACGTGCAGGTCAAAGTCTTTCGTGGGCCGAACAAT
This sequence comes from Binatia bacterium, assembly GCA_050735975.1. Lineage (GTDB taxonomy): Bacteria > Desulfobacterota > Binatia > UBA9968 > UBA9968 > DATMBL01. Next base: position 813 of record JBOHVS010000235.1, read on the forward strand.
CTTCGCGACGTGCTCCAACATGCATGCCCCGCCCACGAGGAAAGGAATGCCCGACCTATTCAGCTTGCGTAGGATGAACCGATAGAAGCTGTTGCTTTGGCTTTGTCCGGTTAAACATTGCATTTAGATTCACCTGCGCTAACGCATCTCAAGGCGCCGGTATTTCAACCAGCCTAAAAGGCGGTCGATCTGGAAACCTACGTTGAAGAAGCTTCATGGCGACGTTATAAACCGGCACTTTGCTTTTTGTGCACCCCTCAAGGCTGCCGGAGTGCGCGTGTCCGTGGAAGACAGCCGTCACCGGATACCGATTCAGCGGTTCTTCCAGGCGGCTGGAACCTAGAAAGGGGAAAATTTCAGCAGGCTCTCCCTCCACCGTCGCCTGGATGGGCGAGTAGTGAAGCAACGCGATGCGCTGTGGCGTTCTAAGCTTCGCTAACGCGGATTCAAGTTTGAGGCTTTCAGTCACCGCCTCGTGAACGAATTTTTTGATCGACTCCTCTCCCCAAGGTTGCAACGCCTTCTCGCCGAATCCGCCCCCGAAGCCCTTCACCCCCGCAAAGCCGATGCCTTGTACTTCATAGGCGTCCCCGTCCAGCACGACAACTCCTGCGTTCGAAAGAATGCTTTGAATTTCGCCTTGCTGTTGCGACTCATATTCATGATTGCCGAGCACCGCGAGCATGGGTATTTTTACTCCGGCCAGTTCCTTGGCAAGAACTTCCGCTTCTTCCAACTGGCCGTAGTCGACTAGATCCCCACAGAGTAGCAAGATGTCTGCGCTCTGAGTGATTTGCGAGAAGAGCGACTGCAATGTCCCACGAGAATTTTTGGTGCAATGGAGATCACCCACTGCCGCCAAACGGATGGTTTTTTTCTTTGCCTGCGTGCCATGAGCGGGCTTAGTAAGCGGTTTGCTATTTTGGTCGGGATTCATTCTTGTCTCGGTCTGAGGGTACGGAGTGACGAGAGCAGGAAGGCGGCAAAAAACCCCGCGACACAAAAACTGAGCATAAAAAAATCAAAGACAAGTAAATAATGTCGCGTGCGGGATTCGCCAACGTCGCCCGACACGCCGGCCTGCTTCTGTTGGTCCTGTTTTGGTTTGGAAACCGCCGCAGGCGGCGCCGCCACTACAGCGGCATCGCGTTTGCCGTCGGAGACACGGGCAGACCGAAGCGACTTACGAACAAGGCCTTTCAGGGCCGACAACTCTGCCGGCCATTCCGGATGACCGCTCAGCCGGGATCCTGCAACTTCCAGAAAATTCAGGGATTGTTGATAATCGCCGAGCCGGTAGTGAACAAGAGCCAAATAGTAGTAGTCATAGGGACTCGCATTGAGCGCAAGGGCTCTTTCCAGCCGCACCAAAGCGCGCGCGAAATGTCCTTGGCGCAACAGTCTTCTGCCTGCTTCCGCAATGCGCAAACCGGCAACGGAGCGGGCGGACATCCCCGGATGGATCGCACGGGTCAAAGGTTCGTTGGGTCCTATAAACGAACGTTCTCTCTTGGCCGCGATTATCTCGTCTTGGCTGCCTACGGTCCTGAGCCGCTCGCTTGATAACGAACGATTGTTGTCGAGCGATGGCTGGCCGAGATAGCCGCGATCACGTTCCGTTCGTGATATGTCGGGTTCTTTGAAAGCGAGCGCCCCGGCGGCTTTGAAGCACAAGAACAGAGCCAGACAAACGGTGACGAAGGCGATGTGGTGCCGGCTCGCATGATAGATTTCCACGCAAACAGAGCTGGCGACTGAGCAACGCGGGGATCTGCTTCGTTGCGAGTCCCGGTAGTTCCTTATGACCGGCAAAAAATCAATTGCATAATTTCTTAGGTAATCCGGATCGCGTATCGACCTGGAAGTTTTCGGACGCATCGTGTTCTGAAGGAGCAAGCCACATGCCATTCATAATGTTGAGCCAAGAGTTGCTTTGTCGGTGGCTTAAGTTTGAGGTTGAGCGGGTTAACTCAGCAGCCTGAGAGTGCCTTCCGGTGTGACCGGTGTCCCAAAACTAAGCCTCTGTCGCAGAATCGGCACAGACTCCTCAGAGCAGGTTGAGGCTAAGGTTCAGGTTGAGTTTCCTAACTCGAAGTTCGAGCTCTTAACCTCACCGCCAGGCTTAACCTTCAACTGGCGGGTTCGAAGTTCGAGCTTGGGAAACCTTCACCTAAGCCTGCTCTGGCGCGCCGGGCCAGCTTCATCATTTCTTGATCGGCGGCTCGCCTGCTCCCCCAAACTGACCTAACCGCCGTTTTGCGTCTTGCTCGAACGGCTGGTCAGTTTGGGAAATAGTTCGCCGGCGTCTTTTTTTCTTGATAGAGCCTTTAGGGCGAGCTTTCGATTTGCGTGCCGCCACCATTAGCCTCCGTTCATCGATCCCAGTAGGGCGACCGATCGTAGTGACGATGGAGCGTGGACTCGTAGTCGCGCGACAAAGGCTTGGCCAAATCGTATTCGGGCGCCTTTTGGATGTTATCGCGAGTCAGATTCACATAGACTCTGGAGTCGTGCCAGCTTGCACGCTCGATCCACTGAGGCGACACTAACACCTTTTTCCCTGGCCACCAGTTGCGGGTATCCACCACGATGTAACGGATTGCCCAATCCTCGTCATCGATGATGAACTCTTCAACGTGGCCGATGTCTCCGTCCGTAGCTTCGATGTAGTAGCCGGAAACTTCCTTTGCACTGTGCAGGTGAGGATCGGATGACTCTTGTTCTCTTCTCACTGCCTCGGCTTCCGCCTGAGTCCTTTCAGGCATCACCAGAGGCCCCGGGTAAGCTGCGGGGCCCCATAAGTAAGGTCCCGTCCAATAATACGGATATCCATAGTAGTCGTAATAAGACGTCTCGTACTGTCTCGACACCGGCTTGTCGGTTTCGATACCGGGGCTATCCTCTATCTGCTTCATCGTTAAATCCACTTCGAGCCATCGATTGGCTCGATTGGCTTTCCCAAGCGAAATCGGCGAAATCAGCACCTTACGGCCTGGAAGCCATTTTCCGGTGTCGACAACCAGGTACCGAAACGTCCAGCTTTCATCGTCAAAATAGAAGTCATCGACTTCGCCGATTTCACCGTCTCTGGCCTTGATTGTAAGCCCTTTCAGCTCCGTCAAATTGTGTATCATTGCAATCGCCTCCTTTGAGTTTAGTAACAACTCTTTCCGCTTAGTCGGCCGGCCATCCGTGGAGCCGGTTATTCGCGTCGTGGCCGGAACCTCCTCTGTTTTAAAGACGCAAATGGGATGCCAGAAATACGTGGAGCCAGCTCGTCAAAGGCTGTCGCGCAGGCAAGTCATCGAGCGGGCGCGGCAGTTTATCTCGCCAAAAAGGCATATCTCTAATTCAAGCGTCCCGCGTTAGGCGCATGTGCATAGCGTGAACTGTCCCTTTTCTGCAACACGGAATCTTCAACGGGTTTCCAAAGTAGGACCGCTCATCGGGGTCGCGCCGAAAAAGGCCGGAACGCGCGGTTATCCGATGTACTTCGACATCATGAACCATGGCCCAGGGGTGATTGCAGGTTGAAGCTCAGAGATGGCTTGGCGTTGGGGACGGCTCAAGGCTTGCGAGCCGAAATAGTGAATAGATCGATCAGGAACACCCGATCGGTCACGATAACTTTACATCGCGAACCGCCCGGCTTTCGCTGTTCGGAATACTCCCCTTCTCTCATCTCTATAGAGACAGCGCGTGGGTGAGCAACCGTGGCGCCGATATTACCCGTGGCTGCCGGTTGGTTGCGCTTTGGGGAAAGTTAAGAAATCATTACGTCCGGAGCGTTCCGTGGCATTGCCTACACGACCGCAAAACGAAATAAGTCGTCTTAAGTGGATCTTTGGAACGACTTATACCGTCCAAGGTTCGAGCGCGCTTTCCGATATTCCAACGCTTTATTTCGTTAAGTTTTTTCTGGATATGGGAGACGCCGGCGGGCAACTCTTCCAATCGCTGAAATCAATCGGCTGGTTGGTAAAACCGCTATGGGGCTTCATCTCTGATCGCTTTACACTTTTCGGCTACCATCGAAAATCCTGGTTCGTGCTGATGGCGTTACTGGGGGTGGTTTTCTGGGCCTTCAACGCGCTCTGCGCTCTTCTCGGCGTCCGCATACCGCTCGTCTATCTCATTGGCTTTAATCTGGCTTTTTCCACCTACGCCTTTGTCGACGTCGTGGCGGATGCCATCATGGTCGAACACGGGCGTAGACTGAAACGAGTCGGATCTTTCGTGAACTTTCAATGGACCATGCTTTCCCTGGCAAACGCCGTTGTGACGGCGATAAGCGGCTGGTTTCAGGAGCAGATTCAGGATGGGCAGTTTGCCTATTGGATGATCTTTCTGGCTACGGGTCTTCCGCCGCTGGTCACGGCCATAGTCGGTTATATCAATATTCCGGAGCGACCCGCGCGCTTGTCGAGTCGCCCGCGCCGGTCAGCGCGTCTCTTCGAGTGGCGCAACGTTCACCGGAGCCTGCTTTACCGAATGCGCTCATTGCCGGCCACGATTCGCTCGCTGGGTCGCGAAAACAAGCTGCTGATGCTCCTTATTCTTTTTATCGTGCTTTGGAACTTCAGCCCATCGATTGGTTACATCGAGCGCAGCTATCTCATCGATGTTCGAGGCTTCACGCCCATCGCTTTCGGAACAATTTTCACCATCCAGGCAATTACATTTCTGCTGTCGATCCTGACATACCGGTTTGTCGTGCGGCGATGGCCGTGGATCCAGTGGTATCACTATCTCTATGCGATGGTTGTTATTATGTTGATCGCCTTTCCTTTGAGCTTTTACTTTTACCTGGATCCTGACCATCCATGGTGGGGCGTCATCATGTGGCCTTTTCCGCAGGGTTGGAATCCATTGCCGGAATGGAACCGTTACGTCTGGTTCCGAATCGTTTTTAGCGTGATGTTTGGCTTTGCCACGATCCCCGCATTTATGATTCCCCTGCGTGTTGCCGGCGAAGTGGTCAAAATACAGTATGCGGGGATGAGCTACGCGTTTCTCATGGCGCTCTCAAACGTTACCAATACGTTCGAGGGATTGGTCGGGAGCGCGCTCTACTGGCTATTTAGTCGATCTTGGATGTCGTGGCTGCTCGAGTCATTTTATTCTTCGCCTTTCAATATCGCCGGTGTTGCCGACACGCGAACGCTTATTCTTCAAATGTTTGTCTACATCAGTCTTTTCTTTACCCTGCTTGCGGTACCGGTGGTTGCCATCCTGCGGCGTGCTCTCGCGGGCCAAGGGATTCATATCACAAATATCGAAGCGGGCAGCAGCTGAAAACACCGCTATGATGTAAAAAGCTCCCTATCGATCTTCAGGAGACAAGCTCGATCTCAACGCCTGAAGCCTTCCCCATGGCCAAATCCTCTTTCGCGCTTACAATGAGTCGTTCCGGATCGACCCCGCCGTACTGAAGTTCTTCTTTTACGATTTCGCTGCGGTCGCGGGCCAGCGCCCGCAGCTCCGCATCCGTAACCTCGATTTGCTCCATTACGAAGCGCTCCAGCGACTCTTCAGCTACCGGGTCGAGCGGGGTGACCGGCTCCGTTATCCCACCCATGTCCCGGTAGAGGTTAATGAGAGCTTGCTCGTAGTCCTTCCCCTCAACCGTTTGGATCTTTTCCCAGAACTTCTTTCGCTTGATCGTATCCGCCTCGCTTCGGCTCGCGCCGCCGTTAAGCTTTAGTTCAAGCTTCGGTTTCTCCTTTAGAAACTTGGTCAGATCGGCAAGCTTCTCGGCACTTTTGGGTTGTATTTCCCGCGTTCCGGGCTGAAACAGGATCGGATCGATTCGTATGGCACCGATCCTCCCTCCAAGAGTAAGGATGTTGCCGACCAAGCGAAAAGGCGCTGTGATCGACCTGACAATCGCGTTCCGAACGGCGTTCCAAATTAAGCTCCCGACGTTTAACCGCAGTCCTGTGTCTCCACTCATGGCCAACTGCAATCGAATAACACCCTGAATATCTTGGAGCAGGGCTATTGCAAGCTCAAGCGGTATGCCGATCCGGCTGCTGAATTCATCACCGGTTTTTTCGCCGACCCGGACATCCCGAAGTACAATTTCTGCCGTCGCCTGGATTTCATCTCCTTTTAACGTGTAGTTCACATCCGTGGTTATCTGGCCCTGTCGGATCCGATGGCTGACATACTCAGTCGCGTACGGATTAAGCGGTGGAAGGGCGTAACTCTGGACCGTGCCTTCCAGATGCATATGCGGTCTCTTGGTAAATGGCGTCAACCAGCCGCTCAACTTCAGATTCGCCGATTCCCCCAGTATTCCCTCCAACTTCAGTTCGGCGCGTTTTGCGCTGGGCAGAAGATTCGAGAGCTTTCCGCGTACTTGTGAAACCGTCGTACTGTAATTTGGGGAGACACTCCTATCCAGGATCTCGATAGCGCTTTTCTCAACAGTGATGGACCGGATCGCCACGGTTGTTCCTGTCTCCTGATCTCGCTTCTGAGATTGTTCCGACCCCCGCCGTCCGTTGGATGCCCAGAGGCGGGTTACATCGAGCTTACCCTGCTCATCCCGAAAAACTCTAAGATTCGCTCCGAGAAATTTGATCTGATCGATATCGACCCGTGGGCTTGAGCCGATTCGTATCGTTCTCAGATCCACGCCTAGGCTATCGGTCCGCAAAAAAGGATTCTCCTTGTCCGGGAACTCTAAAGCCATATCGTGACCTTCTAGTTTCCCGCTTATCGATGTAACGATTTCATCGTTTTTTTCAGGCGCAAAGGCGAGTTCCAGTTTGGCATTGATATAATCTCCGCTCGAGTTCGCTGAGCTGAAAAGCTGGTTCAAATAACCGCTATATGGCTGGAACGGGAGTCTCTCCCCAACCACGGAAAATTGCCCCTTGAGCGGCTCATCATAAATTGCTCCTGTCACCCGCATCGAACCCTTTCCCAGTTGCGCTTCGGCGGCGACTTGCTCAGCCGCAAAATTCGGCAAAACCGCCATGTTGTTAGCCAAAAAACTCACATCCTGAAGCAGGGTTTTGACCGTTGGGCTTACAGTCTGATCGACGAACTCAATCGTGCCGGCTTGCGCTTCGGCATGTTTCACGACTAAGGGCATCTGAATGCCTTTCTGGTCGTTTTGCTTGGGACCTTCGGCCACCGCTGTTTCGCTTTCGGGCAAGAACTGCTGCAGATTGAATCCCGAAGAATCCCGCTTCACCAGCAGATGTGGTTCCATAACAGCCAGCGCACCGATTTGGGCTTTGTTTTCCAAAAGATCAAGATGAATGTCTCGCGCTTCTAGCCCAGCTAACTGGAGTACCGGTCGAGATCCCGGGTCAGTCAGGAGACCGATGCCGCCGATTTTTAGCATGCCATTGAGATAATGCTTGGATGTTTTGCCGTCGCTATAGGCGAGCACATACCTTGCCTGACCATTCAACAAGCTTTTTTCCAGATTCAATCTCCCGCCGTACGGCAGGTAGATGCCGAATACCTGTAATTTGACGTTCGCGATCTCCGCCGTCAGTTCCATTTCGAAAGGTTCTTTAAGCGCGCTGGTCGAACCGGCGAGCTTGATCGAGCCGTCCGCAATCCTGAACCCGGCCGTGAAATCTGTCGGCGTGACGTTCGCGTCCGGCAAAGTCGAAACCGGTCCTGCAACGAGATTGAGCGAGCTGAACGTGACCCGATAATCCGGATCCTGGGTGTTATCGATAAACACAATCTCGCCGCCGTGAATCTCCACTCGATCCATGGTGAACGCGGCGCCGCCCGTTGCGGTTTCTTCTGAGTTTTCTGGAAAACGCACAGCCCTGAGAATGTTGTAACTATCTGCACCGAGGCGCTCGAGGATCAGTTGGGGGTTCCGCAAAACGATGGTTTGCAGGTTGATTTGCCCTCTCAGCAAACCACTACGAGAGAAACCAACCGCCATGGCAGGCAAGCTCACAATGGGACGGGGGTCGTCCCTTCCGATAATCAGGCTCTCAATAGTCGCGCGACCGGTAAAAAGGTTGATGTCAACGTCGCCGATCCCGACCGGCACGGTGAGCGCACTTTGCAGCCGGTTGACGGCTACGCGCCGGACCACTTCCGGCAGTATCAGAATGAAGGCTCCAATAAGCGCCAGGATAACGGCCGTTGAAATAATCAGGCGACGCGAAGGACGGTAAGCCATATTCGCCTCAACACTCGGGAATTTTGGATATCGAGTTCAGCTACAGCTCGAATCAAACACCGCGATGCTTCCAGGAAGAAAAAACCAGTCGCTATCGAGAGAGTCTTCACTCCTCCTGAATACAAGCTCAGCTATGCTGGCGGTCGGCCGCCGGCCCGCGGTCGCGAGAAAGGTTGCATGCGGTATTGACCAGAGCCAAATGGCTCAATGCCTGCGGAAAGTTGCCGAGCAGCCGTTTATTTCCTGGATCATATCCTTCGGACAAGAGGCCGACGTCGTTGCACAGACTTAAGAGGCTCTCAAACAGCCGCTGCGCGTCTTGCTTACGTCCTGCCAAGGCGAGATTGTCAGCCAGCCAGAAACTACAGGCGAGAAAAGCCGCTTCGCCGGGTGGAAGAGCATCGACGTCGGGTTTCGTCCGGTACCGGAGGACAAAGCCGCCGGCCATGAGATCCCGTTCGATCGCCTCTACCGTGCCCTTTACGCGCGCATCGCTCGCTTGCAAAAATCCCACCAGAGGAATCATCAGCAGGCTGGCGTCGAGTTCCTTCCCTCCGTAATATTGCACGAACGTATTTCGCTCGCGGTCAAAACCGTTGCGGCATACTTCCTCGTGAATTTTTGCGCGGAGACTGCGCCAGCGCTCGACCGGACCGTCCAACCCAAAGCGCTCGACGGCTTTTACCATGCGATCCACGGCCACCCAAGCCATCACCTTGGAATGAGTGAAGTGCCGCTTCGGACCACGCATTTCCCAAATGCCATTATCCGGCTCGCTCCAGGCTGACTCGAGGTATTCCGTCAATGCGCGCTCAACTCGCCAGGCATTCTCATCCGGGTCAAGCCCGCCCCGCCGGGCCAAGTGCAGAGCGTCCATCAGCTCGCCGTACACATCCAACTGAAACTGCCAACAGGCCGCATTGCCGGTACGCACAGGGGATGAGCCCTCATAACCAGGGAGCCACCCGAGCTCCAATTCCGAGAGCCTGCGTTCCCCGGCCAAGCCGTACATGATGTTTAGTTGTGACGGCTTGCCGGCCACTGCTCGGAGCAGCCACTCTCTCCATGCGCAGGCCTCTTCTATGTAGCCGCCAAGCATCAACGCGTAGAGCGTGAACGTCGCATCCCGGACCCAACAATAGCGGTAGTCCCAGTTTCTCACTCCACCAAGCTGCTCAGGCAGGGAAGTAGTTGGCGCGGCTACAATACCGCCCGTCGGAGCATAAGTAAGCGCTTTGAGCGTGATAAGCGAGCGCACGACGGCTTCGCGCCACGGCCCCTCGTACGTGCAGCGGCCGGACCACTCCCGCCACCACTGCTCCGTGTGGGCAATGGTTTCCTCGGCGTCAATGACCGCCGGGGTTGGGTCGTGCGACGGATGCCACGTTAGGACGAACGGCACTCTCTGTCCTTCCGAAACGGTGAACTCCGCCTCGGTTCGGAAATTTTCGCTGTGAAGATCGACGCCCGTGTTCAGGATGAGAGTATCCGGACCCGCGACCGCCCGAATCCCGTTCTCAATCCTGCGAACCCAAGGAATGATCGATCCATAGTCGAACCGAATGATGAGCTGCATGCGCATCTTGACCTGCCCGCGTCTACCGGCGACAACACGGACCACATCAGGTTCGCGGCTGCGCGGCGGCATACAGTCGATCAGCGTCACTGCGCCATCGGCGGTTTCATAGTCCGTTTCGAGCACGAGCGTGCCGTCGCGATAACGGCGCCGAACATTGCGGATTTCGCTTTGCGGCGCCAGCAACCACCGACCA
>JBOHVS010000236.1:0-40023 GCA_050735975.1 Binatia bacterium
CATAGCGCGCGGACAAAATGAGCTTGCGCCAAAGCGAGCTGATCGGCACCCCGCCCTTCCCCTCATAAGAGCTGTAAATGTTCTGATCTCCCGAAGCGTAATCGAGCTCCTGAGCGGTGGTTTTGACAATGACGTAATCGTTCGCAAGCTCGCCGAAATAGATCTCCGGACGGGAGACCTTGATCGCGCCGGTCGAGACCGGGGGGATGTCCTGGATAAAAAATTCCGGTAGACCCTCTGGTGTTACCTGATTGACCGGGCCGAACACGACCCCATACCCGTGAGTATAGGTGAGATGCTCGTTGATCCAAATCCGGCTCGGCAGGTGCTGGTGCGACAGTTCACGCGGCGAGAGCATAACTTGACGGAGGTTTCCGTCGATGACATATCGGTCGTTGTCGACATCGACGAATTTATAATAGGTCCGGATCTCTTGAAGCTGTCCGTAAGTGGCCAGCAGGGGGCGGTGATCCCAGAGGCGCACGTTCTTGATCGTTAGATCGTTGCGCTTCAAATCCGCCAGCGTCAACTGCTCTTCAGCAGGGAAATCCTGGCTCTCGACTCTATCCAAACCATAAGCCCGGCGCGTGAACGCAATGCTACGTTCGATAAACGGCCGCTCGGCCACGATTTGGTTTGGCACCACCCGAAGGCGTTGGAGAAGGCTGGGGTACAACTGTAGCCCGACGAGATGGACGGCGACCAAAGCTCCGACGCCGGCTAAAAGATATTTGAACCCGGGCCGCTTGATTTGAAACAAGCTCAGCCCGGCGGCTGCCAGCGCGACGAACGCGAGGATCCTGAGGCTGGGCAGAACGGCATAGACATCGGTGTAGCTTGCGCCGAAAGAAACTCCTCTCGTTGAGTAGAGAACATCGAAAGTATCGAGCAGGTAATCGCCGGCTTTGACGACGAGAAAGACGGCGATCAGGATCAGTAAGTGAGTTCTCGCCTTTTGGGTGAGAAAAAGACCCCGCTGCGTGTATTGTACACCCTGATAGAGCAGATAAGTGACGGCGGTCGCCAACAAAGTGAGCACGATGGCAAAGCTGAGCCAGTTGAACAGGGCGCGCAGGGCAGGCAGGCGAAAAACGTAGAACCCAATGTCCCTGCCGAAAAGCGGATCGGCGAACCCGAAGGAAGCCGAATTGACAAAAAAGAGCGCAGTTTCCCACTGGGCCCCCGCCTGCGGACCGGCAAAAAGCCCCAGCAAGAGAGCCCCGGGAAGCAGCAAGCGCCGCAGCAGAGGGTCGACTATCTCCGGGCTGGGGAGCTCGATAACGTTGTCTTGCACCGTCAAGCGACTCCCGCGCGGCGCGTGGGCGGCCAACTTCACGTTCAGGTAGAGCAAAAGAGCGAACAGCGCGCCGAAAATGATTGCCAGAACAACTTTGTAAGTGAGCGATGTCGTAAACACCTGAACGTAGCCCGTCTCCTGAAACCACAACCAGTCGGTGTAGAGGGAGATAGCCGGGCCAACGAAGACGAGGAGAAAAAAGATCGCAAAAAAAATCAAGCTTACCATTCTAGCGTCCTAAAACCCCAGCGTTTGGGCGTTCTTGTAGTAGATCTTCTCTTTGTCCTCTTTGGGAATATCAAGCTCTTCCATTGCTTTCAGCGTCATAGGATAGAACTGATCGTCGTGTCCGCCTCGCCCGTGGGGATAGTCGGCGCCAAAAAGGATCTGGCCCGGCCCGACCGTATCGTAGACCAGTTTGATGAAGGTTGCGCGGATCGGGCCGGCAGTATCATAGTAGATGCTCTTGAAGTAATCTTCCGGTTCCTTCTGACATTCCGGGCTTCCTTCCCGCCAATTGAGCCGGTCAAGATAGAGCAGAACCATTCCCCCTAGATGAGAGGCGATGAGTTTGAGATTGGGGTAACGATCAAAGACTCCGCTGTAGACGATCCGGGAAATGGCCAAGGTGCTATCCGTCGGCCAGAGGACCTTTTGGTGCAGGGAATATTTGTCCCAATTCGATTGGCACGGAGCATTTGTGGGATGCAGAAAAAGCGGCTTCCCGCCTGCCGCAAGCGCGTCCCAAAAGGGTTTGAATTCAGGCTCATCGAGATATTTCCCCGCGAGATTGGTCGGCAGCATGACGCCGTGCATTCCCAAATCTTTATAGCACCGTTCGAGCTCTCCCATGCAGTCATCGAGGTCGATCATCGGCAGCCGTGCGAATGCTTTGAACCGGCGCGGGTGTTTGGCGTGAGCCTCGGCGAAGGCATCGTTGAGAATTCTGCACAGCTCCAAAACCTTAGCTCTGTTCCCTTGTTTTTCAATCCTGCCGCCCGTGTTGGAAAGAACTCCGATATCGATGCCGTGCTTGTCCATAACATCAAGGTACTCTCGCTGGTCAAACGCATGGAACCCGACTCCTCGCACGTCGTTCTTGGCTTCCGGCACAAGCTCGAGGAATTTCCCGGGAAAAGCATGAAAATGGGTATCGATGATCATGGTGTTCTTCCTTTGCGCCGAATCCCCATCTACTGAGTCGTTAATATTGGCGAGGGATCCACACGCGCAACGGCATCTGCCTACGTTAATCGTTGCCGAGTCCTTATACAAGTGGCGCGGGTGTGTCAACAGGCCAAGAACGAAAACAGCGGCTACGACTGCGGCCAAAGAAAAAAGTTCCGCTACGTTCCATGGGATCTGGGCCGAAGACGGCGGCTTTACGTCGGAGGGGCTAGTAGTTTCCTTTTCATGTAACGCTGGTAGATTCGGTAGAGGGTTTCCATAGAAGCGATGTCGATCCATTCGTTTTCGGCGTGGAGATTGCCTACGAAAGGGCGGGACATAATTACCGGTATGCCGTAACGACAAATGAAACGCGCGTCGCTTCCACCGTGCTCACGAATCAGTGCGACCGGCTTTCCGGTGACTTCCTCGGTAGCGGCAAGGAACAGCGGATCGGGTAAAACCCTGGTCGGCTCGGCGCAAACGACCACGTGAGATTCCATTTGGTCGCCAGCGAACTGCATTACGGCTGCTACGATCTGGTCTGATGTATAGGGCGGAGGAAAGCGGATGTCGCATACCGCTTCGACAAAAGAAGGTATCCGGTTAGAGACGCGATTCTCGGTATTTAGAACGGTAATTGCGCAGGTCGGGTGCCAATGGGTTTCGCCGATTTGCAAGCTGTTAAAATAGTTTTGAATCTTGCTGAGTGTCATGATCATGCGTTCCAGCGGATTGTCAGCAAGCCAGGGTCGTGACGCGTGCCCTGAAGATCCGCGGGCCAGGAGTCTCAAATGCAGAATCCCCTTTTCCTCTACGGCGATCTCATTGAGAGAGCCCGAGTCCGGTATGATTGCAACACCGCATCTGACACCAGCCCTTTCGAGAAGAAATCGCGTGCCGAAGTCTCCGCCGCTTTCTTCATCCGAAGTTACGGCCAGCCCTAGCGATATTCCAGGATAGCGCTTGTGAAAGTCGCGAAAAACCTCGAGCAGTATCGCCAATTCGCCTTTCATGTCGCCGCTTCCCGGACCATAGATCCGTCCGTCGCTGACCGAGGAGCGGTACTCCGTACCCTGCGGCCGTACGACGACGTCTAGATGCGCAAAAAACATTACCTCCGGCCGGTTGATGTTGTGCGGCAGAAACACGGTTGAAGGATTCCCGCCTTCTCGAAAGCGCTTAACTGTGAAGGCTTCCGGTAATTCCAGGTGATTGATGACAAACTCCATGCAGCGCTCAATCTCATCCGGACGGTCGCGCGCGCTCGGAATAAGGATGAGGTTGCGAGTGAGCTCGATCAATCGTTTTCTCAATGCTTCACTCGTACGGCTAGTCTCGGTCATATCCCCATTCCACCGGCAACTCGGCCCAGGCCTGAATGAGAAGGTTGCCGCACTGTTCCAAGGTTTCCGCCAAGCAAAGAAACTGCCCCTTGGTAACTTTGCCGTCGAGGTCAACGTTGAAGTTGAATGGAATGATCCCTTTGTCTTGGTCGGGTCGATAGAGCACAGCCGCTCGATCCATGACCGAGAGGAGTTGACTCCCGTCTAATGATTTCCTGAACTGAATATTTCTCATGCTCCAGCACCCGGCGGGTTTGAAATGCCGCGCCAACACCGCCGGGTAAGTCGCCCCCGTCACGCGGGCGTTGATCTCGCAAATGATTACTTCCGTCTTCTTCCTTCTTGCAATCACGAGAAAGTCGGTGCTGGCCGTGCCGCGATATCCTTGCGCGTGCAGCCACTCCCCAGCGATGGCGGCTTGGCGAAAAAGCTCGTTCTCGAGCTCAGGGTGATTCGAGATATAATCAGGCGGCGATGTATTGCCCTCATGGACGCTCTCGTCGCTTAGGATCTGTTCGGTCCAATCAAATAAAAAGACCGTGTTCTCGTTCAGGAACATCTGGATGCTCGGAGAGCCGATTCGCTCGACTCCATGCGTCTCCTGATCGAGCCATCCCTGTACCATGCAAGGACCTTCAAAGAAGAGGTAATTAGGCACGCTTTCCGACTGGAACTCTTGCGTTGGCAACTTGATCATGCCGTAGCCCGAGGCCCCGATTTGCGCTTTAATAACCGCTTTTCGATACCCCAGCCGCCGAAGTTTACTCAGACATGGGCGGATCTCTTCGGGATTCGTAGCGATGAATGTTTGGAAGGTCGGCAAATTCTTCTCCACCTGATGCAAATGAAGGAGATATTTGTTGTTGCCCTTCTTGCTCCCTTCCAACGTGCTAATGGTCTGTTTCTTTAGCTTAGCCGCCGTTTCCACGAGAATGGAATCCGTGACGTAGCCGTCCACCCACGAGGCCGGATGATTTCTCAAATCCTCAATGAGAGGGTCGATCCCATCGATATGTGTCGCCTCCGGCTTCGAACCTAGGTCTTGATAGCCGCGGCGATCCAAAAGTTCATAACTCGGAAGGGAAAGTTGGAGATCGCCCGAAAGATAGTCTAAGAGATGCGGTTCCGGGGGTGCTTCGAGGAGTATCTTATTCGGGCCGCGTTGGAAAAGCAGGTTAAGAATGGAAACGACTCTCCCGCCGTAAGAATGAGCGCCGGAAATCTGCCGCGTGAGTAGACCCGCCGCTTCTTCGTTCTCGAAAAACACCGACTCAAGGTTGCAGAAAAACACCACGTTACGGTCCCAGAACGGCGGCAGTTTTGCCTGGTTGGTCTCTACCCTGGGTTTCATCGATGGCCTATTTTCGAAAACACGGTTGTTTATGCTCCCGAATTCGCGGAGTTCCCGATTGGCACGGCTTATTTTAAGATACTGTGAAACCTTAGGCAGAAAAAGACACTCCTGCTCTCTGAACCTCGACCTCGCTCAACCTGTTTCAAACCCCTCTCTCAACCTTAACCTGCTCTTATGCCACGTGCCGGTCAAAAGCGAGGTTCGCGCACAGGGCGTTTTCGTTTGAGCTAGCCAAGCTAGCCCCGTATTATTCACGGACGATGGAGAAGGAGTGAGTCTGTGTTACGGCCTTCGGGGGCGAGCCCTTTCGGGCCACGGTCAATAAGCCTCTAGCTTGTAGGCCGCCGCCCGATCCTCTCCAAAGGTGGTTGTTCTGCGGTCGGGGCCTGGGAGCAACCTCCACGTCCCTGTGACCGTGGCCTCCACGGCTCGCCCCCTCGGCAGAGGAAGCCGGGACGATACGAAAGCCGGCGCACTGAGAGGGTACGGCGAGATCTCAGGAGGCTTGGTGCGAATGGGCGAGAAAGGCAGAGGCGTATTGCGCCGGCTTGAGGAGCGGCCGGGCTTTCCCCAGCGGAAGCAGTATAATAATGCGGTCTAGTATTGCGCTTTGTTTTTTAGAATCCGTTGTGTTGGTATAGGCGAAACGTAGGAGGTTATAATGCTGCTAATCAACAATCAGGAGGTCGAAAAGCTTTTCGATATGAAAGCGTGCCTTGAGGCGTTGGAGATCGGTTACGATGATCTCATTAAGGGCGATGCGGTATACCGTCCGCGGCTCGATGTTTGGATGCCCTGCGAACGGCCTGACGGCTACTATCGTTGGGGCACCATGGAAGGGGCGAGCCGGAAGATCGGCGTCTTCGCCATTCGGATGAAGTCCGATATCGTGCACTGGCCCAACGGCGAAACGGAAGAAAAATACTGCACGAAGCCGGGAACATTTTGCGGTCTGGTCATGGTTTTCAGCGTGCGCAACGGCGAGCCGCTGGCGATCATCAACGATGGCCTCCTGCAGCACATGCGGGTCGGAGGCTGCGCTGGGTTGGGCGTTAAGTATCTGGCTCGCGAAGACGCCTCAGTTGTGGGGATCTTCGGCTCGGGCGGAATGGCGCGCACGTATCTGGAAGCGTTCTATGAGGTGCGGAAGCTCAAGAAGGTCAAGGTGTTCAGCCCGACGAAAGCCAATCGCGAAGCATACGCCAAAGAAATGACCGGCAAATTAGATTTAGAAGTGGTTGCGGTGGATGCGCCGGAAAAAGTCGTGCGCGACGCGGACATCGTGGCAACTTGCACGGACTCGACGCGCACTGTTTTCGACGAGCCCGAGTGGCTGAAGGAAGGGTCCCATATCACCTGCGTTCGCGCCTGTGAAGTAGGCCCTAAAGTCGTGACAGGTTGCGATGTATCAGTTAAGCTTGGGAAGAACACGATCGAAGCCATGGATGAAGGGATGATCCGGTTGCATGGCAACGTCGGATATATCGCGGGACAACCTGAAGAACGGAGCCGCATTCCCAATCCGGCCGTGGATAATTACAAAGGCGATTATTTCAAGTACTTCATGGACGTGCGCGCAGGCAAGGCGCCTGGGCGAACGAGTAACAAACAAGTCACGTTCTTTATCAACGCCGGAACGCAGGGGCTGCAGTTCGCCGCCTGCGCCGGGAAAATTTACCAACTGGCAAAAGAGAAGGGAGTCGGGCGAGAGCTGCCGACCGAGTGGTTCTTGCAGGATATAAGGGATTAAAGGGCGATAGAGAGAGACAGAGACAGAAAGAGGGAGACAAGGAGCTAGGAGACAGAGATAGCGATACGGGGGTGAGACAAGGAGACAAGGAGTAAAGAAGAAACGATAATAGACAGAGATAGAGAGAGACGGAGATAGGGAGAGAGACAGAGACGAAGATAGAGATACAGGAGAGGGCGGGGCGGTCTCTGTCCCTGTCTCTGTCTTCTTCAGTAACCCAGTTTATCGATTTCGTCATCATCCATGCCGAAGTAGTGAGCGATTTCGTGGATGACGGTAAGGCGGACCTGCTCGCGGAGTTCGACAGGGTCCGGAAAGTCTCTTAATAAAGGCCCTGAGAAGATCGTGATCTTGTCCGGCAAGATAGGCGGAGAAACGGTGGAGCGCTCGGGTAATGGAACTCCTTCGTAAAGGCCGTACACCGCATCTTCGTGTGGGTCGAGCCCCATGGCCCGGAGCTGGCCTCTCGTGGGCCGGTTCTGGACGACGATTTCGATATTATGCAAACGATTGCGAAACTCCCCGGGGAGTTCGTCCAAAACTCGCGCAGCCTCGTCGCTAATTTCCTTCCGGTTCAAGCTACAGATGTTTGCACGAAACGGCTTTGAGCTTCAAGAATCAAGTGATGTACAGTAAAGCGCCGATTCTTGCCAGTGTAATTTTCTTCTTTTTACTGCGCGCCGCTCACGGCCAGCCTTCGATATCGCTGACTCCGGAGATCTCGGACGACCTCGACAAAGAATCGCTTAGAAGCGCGATTGTTCAGAGTATCGCTTACCTGACGAAGTTGCCGCCGGATACGGTCGTGGGAGAGCAACCAAGGCGGTTCACCGCAAAGCAAGTTCTCGAGTCGCTTGTTGCCTTTGAGAAAACGCTCGATCGCCGGGAGTGCGCTCGTTGCTGGGCCGAGGAAATCGCCGCGCGCTTTGAATTTGTGCCGTCCAGTAACGATCCGGGGGCCGAAACGGTGTTGTTCACCGGTTATTTTCAGCCGGTGCTCGACGCGAGTCTTTCCCCGACCGCGGAATACCGCTACCCGATCTACGCAAAGCCCGCGGACCTTATTATCGCCGAGCAAGTCACCCTCGAGCCGAAACTTACGGTTGAGAAATTGGCGGGCCGTCTGCATGAGGAGCGGTTTGTGCCGTATTACAGCCGCCGGGAAATCGACGATCTCGGCGTGCTGCGCCAACGGGGCTACGAAATCGCTTGGGTCAAGGATCCCATCGACCTTTTTTTTCTCCATATTCAGGGCTCGGGAATTCTTCGCTTGCGCGGTGGACGGCGGGTCCAAATCGGTTACGCAGCCTCGAACGGCAGGCCCTATCGGAGCATCGGCAGGCTCCTGATAGACAACGGCAAGATACCAAAAGAAGAGATGTCGATGCAGCGGCTGCGCCGCTATCTGTTGGAACGTCCCGAGGAGAGAGGCGCGGTTATGTCATTCAATGAGAGCTACATTTTTTTTCGCGTCATTGAATCCGGCCCGCTGGGAAGTCTCGAGGTGCCGCTGACCGCCGGCAGATCCATCGCCACCGATTCACGTATCTTTCCCAAAGGCGCGCTCGCCTTTGTGATAACCCACAGGCCTATCCTCGACAGCGCCGGTCATCTCGTCCGGTGGCAGGCATTTGCTCGCTTCGTTCTCAACCAGGACACCGGCGGCGCCATACGCGGCCTCCAGCGCGCGGACCTCTATTTCGGGGCGGGAGATCAAGCCGGCGCGGAAGCCGGTTTCATGAACAGCCAAGGGAAACTTTATTTCGTGGCATTGAAAGACGAGAGCGCTGTCCCAGTCGGGGGACAGTAGCTGCTCTGGTTTGTTCGGCTTCAAGCGCTGCCGCTTGAGCCGATCCGGGGCGAAGAGTACCCTGTAATCTTAGGTATGGGAAGGACTACCGAGATAAGACGACTCAAGCTCGCCCTCGCTATCAGCTCGGGCTATTTTTTTGCTGAAACCATCGCCGGTTTTCTCACCAACAGTTTGGCGCTCCTGTCGGACGCAGGTCACATGCTTTCCGACATCGGCGCGATGGCATTGAGCCTGTTCGCATTTCGGATGGCTCAGCGTCCGGCGACGCTTGAAAGCACCTACGGTTACCATCGGGTAGAGATACTCGCGGCGCTGTTCAACGGCCTCGCGCTCTGGCTCATCGTCGGGGTCATATTCACGGCGGCTTACAACCGTCTGCTGGATCCGCCTGAAGTAGAAAGCCGGGGGATGATCATCGTCGCGGTCGTGGGCCTGCTGGTAAATATTGCCGCGGGAATGATCCTGCATGGCTCTCACCGTGACAGCCTGAACCTACGGGGCGCCTATCTGCACGTCGTGAGCGACGCGATCGGTTCCGTAGGCGCCATAGCGGCGGGATTCGTCATGCTCGGAACGGGTTGGTATTTCGCGGACCCCTTGATCAGTCTGTTTATCGGGCTACTCATACTCCACTCGTCGTGGAGTTTGATAAAGGATTGCTTAAGTATTCTGATGCAAGCCGTTCCGAAGGGAATCCGGCTTGAAGAAGTGAAGCGAACGATCGAAGAGGTGCAGGGCGTCGTCAAAGTTCATGATCTTCACCTTTGGGCGGTCACTTCCGGGATATACACTTTGAGCGCGCACGCTGTCGTGGACAACGGCGAGGATTTTCATCGGGTACTCAACGGAATAGAAGAAACCCTTCGGCACCGATTTAGGATCGAGCACACGACCATTCAATTAGAGATCGAGAGTCGAGAAGAGAACGAGTTTAAGGGGTTCTGATCTCCTCGCGCGCCTCGCACCTGAACCTTTTTGATCGGCCTGAAAACGTGAAGGATTTAAGAAACGGCGTGTTTAGCGGAGCTTTCACCTGCCCGGGGCAACAGGGCCGCCATCAACGCCACGCTTGCCAACGAAAGAATGCCGAGAAACCAGAAGATGGTCGGCAGCTCGGTTGCGACGAGCAATAGCCCAACGATCGACGTTGATGTGGTCTTCGAAACTTGTTGAATCAAACGATCGAATGAAACGATGCCGCCGCGCAGCTCGGGCGGCGCATTCTGGGTCAACAAGCTCTTTTGCATTGGCGAGATAACGCCGTTCGCAAGTCCGTAGAAAAAAATCGCGCAGCCTACCGCCCATATATTGGGCATAAAGGGGACCGCGACGACGGCGATGCCGCTTACGAGGAACGCGGTAAATAACAGGCGAGCTTTGTCCCTTCCGGCAGCGAGGCGGCCCGCCTGCATGGAGGTCACCATCGCGCCGATCGAAAAAAAGACATAGAGCAAACCGGCCGTCGCGGTGGAGATCCCATGCGTGCGCACCAGGAAGAGCGGAAAATAGGTGAGGAACCCGTAGTCGAGAAAGAAGCGCAGGAAGCCGGCCGAAAAGGCGATCAGCAGACGTGGATGGCGGGTCAAGCGCAGCATGTCGCCCAAATATGCCCACGTCCCGCCGTTCGAATTTCCCTTGGTTTCCGGCATCCAACGCAACGCGGCGATTCCCAGCGGGACAGTCAGAAAATAAACCGTAAACGGCCAAAACCAGGCCACCGTAGCCAACAGACCGCCCAACGGCGGCAGGATCAAATAACCAACGCGATCCAAGAAAACCTTGAGTCCCTGGCCGCTGATTTCCCGATCGCCTTCCAGCAAATCGCCGATGAGCACGATGGTGAGCGGAATCACAGCGCTGAAACCGATCCCTTGCAATGTCCGGAAAATCAACAGCCAAGTAAACGACGGGGCGAACGCCATGGCTGCGCCGGAAACGCCGTAGAAAATGAGACCCAGGCCGAGCAGCAATCGACGGCCATACAGATCGGCAACGACGCCAAATATCGGCGATAAAACTATTGCCGGAGCCGTCAGCGCCGTCATCACCAGGGCGAGAGCGGAATCGCTGATTCCGAAAGGTTCGATCAACGCCGGCAAAGCCGGCTGAATGAAATTGACGCCCATGGTGAGGGCGACGCTCGCGCAAAGAACGATGCTCAAGGCCCTGCGCTTTTCCGGCGCGAGATCGCCCAAGCCGAACATCGATATCACGGAAAGATGGCGCATTGGCGCAAGCTAGGCGAATCCTGGATTTGAGTCAACAGGACCGGAGGGAACTGGAGTGTTGGAGTCATGGAGTGGTGGGATCTTCGGTGGTGAGCGTAGCCGCTCCGTGATATGGAATAGCGCAAAAGTACGCAGAGGAGAACGCAGATGGCCTTAGACATGCGCTCATGGATCAGCCAATTGGAGGATTCCGGGCTACTGGCTCGTATCACGAAGCCGGTGGATCCCCGGACGCAGATGGGAGCTTTGCTTTGGCAGGCCAGAGATCGCGCGCTCTTGTTTGAAAACGTCGCGGGTTTCCCCGGATGGCGCTGCCTGGGCCAGGCGCCCGGAGACGTGACTCTAGCGCCGTCGGCGTTCGGCACGCATCGGGATTCAATGGTTCCCGAATTTGTCCGCCGCACCGAACGCGCCGGTACGACACGTCTGGCAAAGACGGGCCCGGTCAAAGAGAAAATCACGATAGGAGACGAAGCCGACATAACCAAGATGCCGATCCATCAATCGGGCATCCGCGATGGCGGCCCGTTTATCGGCTCCGGGCTCATGATCACCAAAAATCCGGAAACCGGCCGCCGTAATTTGAGCTTTCATCGCCTGCAGATGAAGGAGCCCAGGAAAACCGGTATTCTTCTCTATCCGCGGCATGCCTGGGCCAACTACCAGATGTACGAGGCACAAGACAAGCCGATGCCGGTCGCGATCATGATCGGCCACCATCCGATGTATTATTTCGCCGCGGCGACAACCACCCAGTATGGGGTGGACGAGCTTGAGATCGCCTCCGCGCTGCTGCAGGAAGAGGTTGAGCTGGTGAAATGTGAAACGGTGGATCTCGAAGCGCCGGCGCATGCGGAGATCATCATCGAAGGAGAAATTCCCCCGAAGACGCGGGAGCCGGAAGGGCCGTTCAGCGAGTTCCAGGATTATTATCTAACCGGATCCGGAATGAACCCCATCGTCAACATTAAAGCGGTTACGATGCGCCACGATGCTATCTTCAAGAACGTGCAGAACGGCAGCGAGGTCGAAGGCTGTGTCTATCACAAGGTTCCGATGTCGGCTCAGATACTCCGCCGCATCCGCACGGTCGGAGGATTTGCCGATGTAAAGAACGTCCTGGTTTTGCCGGGAATCTTCGGCGTGGTGGTTCAGATCAACGCCCGCTATTACGGCGAGGCGAGAAACGTGCTCCTCTCGGCTCTCTCCAGTGAATACCAGCATCCGAAGGTCGCGATCGCCGTCGATGAAGACGTTGATATTTTCAACTATGCGGAGATTTTGTGGGCTGTCTCGACGCGAGTGAATCCACAGGAGGATATCATTGTCATACGCGGGGCGAAAATCCATGCGATGGACCCGTCGTGTCCCGAATTCGGCGCTCCCGGCGCTCCCGGTTGGCATCGTGTCGGCGGCAAAGTATTGATTGATGCGACCAAGCCGCCCGAATGCGACTCCAAGCGAAGGTTCGAGTTCGAGCGTCTGCGGCCGGTAGGCTGGGAGACCATCCGCCTAGAAGACTATCTGCCGGAAAACTCTCCGCCGCCCAGATACCAACCCAAGATTCCGGGCACAAATAACAGGTAAAGTGTTCAGGAGAAAGCTTTGAACCATTTGAACTTTTGAACCGTTGAACGTCCGCTACGGCGTAAACAGCGCGTCGATGTGGCCGGACGACTCCTTCGTGAACATGCCCAATTCGATCCCTTCCTGGAGCCAGGTTTTTTCGGCTTTCAGGGTCGCGGCATCGGGCCACTTAAAATCCGCCGGAAGTAGAAAGACTTTGGTCCGCTGCCATGCCAAAGCAACTTCCTCCGCTTTCTCGAGGCCGAAGAATTGTTTGGCGTATTTTCGAAAATGGGCTTCGTCCTGTTGTAAGCCCCGATAGGCCTCAGTCCACGCGGCGCGGAGCTTGCTAACGCCATCCGGGTTCGCTTTCACCCAGGGATCGAGGGCCGCCAACCAGATCACAGGTAAAACTTTCGCGTTGAGTAACTTTACCAGTTCATCGCGCAGTCCCATCAGCACCCCTGTACCTTCCGGAAATCACGAGCCGTGAGACATGCGCTTCCCAGAGTATCCCCGCCTCAACCTCGCCCTTTTCCAGAACGGCCATAATCACCGGCCCACCGAGTTTTTTGAGTTGGAAATCCTTTTCGATGTCATGACCTCTTTTTCGCATAATGAAGTCGAAGAGGTTGTAGAGGTTTGTCACTTCCGGCGTGAGTGCGATGGCCTTTCCCTTCAGATCTTCGATTTTCTGGTAGGGAGAATCTTTGCGAACGAGAACAAACATGTGCGATGTTTGATACGGCTGGATCAAGCGGATCGGAACTCCGTGGACGTTGGCGCGCAAAGCGGCTTCGGGAGTCATTAGACCCACGGATAGCGCCTGAACACCGAGCAAACGCTGGATCTCCGGCACTCCGGCCCAACGCGGTTTCATAACGAACCCGTTCTTCCGGTCCAGACCTTTGTCGATGATGTATTGGCCGCCGAGGCCGAAGAGTCCGCCCCGGGGGAGCCCGACTTCAATCGATGGAAGCTCGGCCGCGTAAACTTGAATCGACGAAAGGGCCATCGCCAGGCTAAGAACAAACCTCGTAAACGCAATCGACAATAGACGTTTCACTAAGAAAACCTCCTGGGCCGCGCGATCGTTACGTTGACCTATCTAACCTGAATACTCCCCTGATCGTCAAACATTTTTCTTTCAATCCGGCTGAGGTGAGGTAGGTGCGCCGGAGCCGTGCGCCGCGGAAGCGGTCGGTTTCACTGACGCCGACGGCAGATAGAGTGTTGAAAGCTCTTTTTACAGGCTGGTCAAAAAAGTCTAGACGCGAGACGCGCGAGCTTCGGAAGGCTGAGGCTAAGGCTTGGATTGAGCTTAAACCTTAACCTAAACCTGCGTAAGGAGCGAGGAGCAGGGAGCCGCCGGCCTCTGACTTCTGATCTCCGCTCATTTCTCTCCCCGGCCTGACCGCTCGTCCGAACAACCAGGGGGGCCTTGCCGCTATGAAGGGGAAGTTGAGCGATCCCGGTTTTTATTCATCCGGTTCGCCAAAATAGTCTCTGATGATACGCTCCTTGATATATTCAAGCGCGCCGAGATCTTGAACGATGTCGCCGCCCGTATCGTAGAAGAAAATGTCGCCTTTATGATTGCGGCCGATGGCGACGAGCCATTCCAATTCGTCGCGGTCTTCCAGTAGATAATTGATGGCCTGATTGGCTCCTTTGCTTGCGATGATGGTGACCTTGGGATTGGTGGATTTCTTGGGTTGTGACATGAAACTTCCCTCCTCGGCACGCTGCAAAGCTTATACGAAAGGATCAGGTTCCACAACCGCGCGGCGAGTTTTAATCGAAAGCGGAAGCCAAACTGGCAGCCCTTTACCGTGCATCAAGTAACGGCCCGCATGGGCGCACGGAATTTCTCTTAAGCAGGGCCAAAACTACCGACATGATCCGCGGTGCCGTTTATCTCAACGAAAACTCCACCCGGCTCGTCTTTGCCTTCGTTTTTTCTTCGTCTGCAGCGGTGACCGCTTTTGGAGCGACAATGAAAAGCCGATCAAAGCCGACTTGTCCGGTGGCGAGCAATCGGTCGCGGACCGCCTGCGCGCGGCGGTTTCCCAGCTCTCGCAAATCGTCATCGGTGACCTGCGTGTGCTTGATTATCAGGCTCTCCATCTCCGCCGCCGGCAAGTCCTTGGCCAGTCCAATGAAGTTCCGCGGCTTGGGAAACGTCTCAGCGGCGTACGCGGCTTTGAGATAACGTTCGTATTCGGCCTTGTCGATCTGCACTTCGTCCACTGACTTGGGCGCGGTTCCTTGTCTCGCCAGCTCTCGCATTTTCTGAGCTTTCAGCTTTCGTTCAATGGCAGCGCGCTTCAAACCATCGAGATCATTGACGGCATCAACGCGACCCATAATTTCAAGTTTAAGCGCGGGCCGGTTGTTCATCGCTGCCGCAAGCGTTTTGATGCGCGCTTCGGCGGCTTGCGTCAGATTGGTTCGCCCGTAATCGAACTCGACGTAACTTAACTCTTGACCGCCGCCGCCGAACGCAGCGCCAAGCAGCGCGAACGGGGCAGTTACCGCTTTAGTGATGATATTGATGATGATTCTCAAAACAATCCCGCCTATGCTGAACTGAGGATCGTCGAGCGAGCCGCTAATGGGCAGATCGACGTCGATCACGCCATTGCGATCCTTCAGTAAGGCGACGGCGAGCAAGACCGGCAGCTTCGTGGCCTCGGGACTTTCCACCTTCTCTCCAAAGGTCAGCTGATTTAAAACGATTTTGTTCTCTGCATTCAGCTTGCGGTTTTCGACCTTGTACTTGACGTTGAAGGAGAGCTTTCCTTTCTCGATTCCGTAGCCGACGTATTTGCTCGAATACGGAGAGAGGGTGTTTAATTCGATCTCTTTGGCATCGGCAACAATATCGAGGGAGAGTTCTTTTGACAGCGGGTTGATCTTGCCGCGGATTTCTACCGGCGCGGCGCCGTCGAGTTTGGCGACGACGTCGAGATCGCCCGGCGTCTCTGGTTTGAGCTCCGATATTGTGCCTTGCACGTCCGTCAGGTTGGCCGAATAGTTGGGCTTCACGAAGAAGTCGCTGAAGTTGACATTGCCTCGTTGAAGGTGAACCTTGCCGATTGTGACCCTCTTATCGCCGGTTTGTGCCGGCGCGGCTGCTTGGACGGACGGTTCCGCCTGATCTGTTTTGACCGGCGTTTCTTTTTTTTCGTCGGCGTTCGCCGTCAGGTTTTGGAGGTTGAGCTTGCCGTCGGCGCCGATGATCAATCGCGAGTAGAAATCCGCTAGGTTGATATCGTCGATTCTTAGCTGCATGGGATCCAGGGCGAACTGGATGCCATCGAGATTCAACGATTTCCATTTAAGCAAATC
This sequence comes from Binatia bacterium, assembly GCA_050735975.1. Taxonomy (GTDB): domain Bacteria; phylum Desulfobacterota; class Binatia; order UBA9968; family UBA9968; genus DATMBL01. The sequence goes on from JBOHVS010000236.1 coordinate 15,873, forward strand.
CTGAGCCCCGTTCTTTTCGATCGCGGCGAAATCCATGATCTGGGCGTTGCCGCTGTAGGTCAGCTTGGCCGGACCATTACCGCTAGCATCGAAATTAAGCTTGCCTTTGGTTCCGACCCGGCCGCTGGTCAAAGAAAGATTCAATCGTTCAGTGAGGTAGGTTTGAAACGGCAAAAGTTCGATCTCTTGCCCTTCGACGATGAAATTGGCGTTTGCCGGATTAGCGCCTGCCGAGCCGGCAAGTCTGAGCATGCCATTGTTATTGATCTTGCCGCGGATTATTACTTTACCACGCTGATTCCTGGCGGTAGAAAAGTTTTCACCTCGTACGGAAACGTCGGATAGGTTTATTTTAGCCGGAGCGGCCGCCGCCCGGTCGTCGAAATTAATTTTGAAGCGATCGAACACGATCCGTCTGGCCTGGACGTTCCAGGCGTCATCGTCTTTCTTATCGGCTGTTTTACTTGCCGGCTCGTCAGGGCGGGCTTTGACGAAGCGGGCGTAACTGAGCCCGCCATCTGGCTCGCGTTGCAGATACCCGCTTCCATCGCGTCCTTCTAATGCTCCGATTACAATCGATTTCTTGGCAACGTCGACGGTCGTATTCTTGACCGCAAGCGAGGCAATGCGCCATAGCGGCTCGGGATGTCCGGGCAGTTCCAACCGCACTTTGCGAACCATGGCGTTCAACTCGGCGAGCTTTATGTCGGTCTGATCGGATTTTGACTCAAAAGTGTACTGGGTCGAGAGATCGAGGAAGCCTTCCTTGATCTCCGCGGCGATTGCAGTTTGGTAGTAAGGCTGAAAAGCCCCAGGCTTGAGTCCTTCAATGGTCACCGTCCCTTCAGCCAGCAAAGGAGTAAGTTGAAGCCTGCCGTCATGCTTGAAACGCGCCTTCGCGTCTGACTCGAAGGAAAGCTCGACGTTGGCCTTTTTGCCGGCCTCGTTGGTCAATCCCCTAACTTCGAGACGCAGGTCGTCAAGGCGCGTTTTATACGGCCGTTGAGGCGATTGGTCGATGAAATGGAGTTTGCCGGATTCAATCGAGATCTCGTCTAGCCGATAGTCGAATGGCCTGGGCTCTTTGTTTGGCGTGTTGTTGCCCGGCTTAGCAGAGGAGCGGATCAATGAGGCGACGTTTAAATTGCCGTCACGGCCGCGAGCGAGATGTAGTTCTAGGCCTTGGGCCTTGACGGATTTTACAATCGCCTTGTTTGTGAACACATCAAAGGCATCAATGGACACGTCCAACTGAGGCAGCTTCATCAGAGGCGCGCCATCTTTTTCCTGAAGCACCAGCTCTGTCACGGCGAGATTCCCTGAGATGGAAAGCACCGGGGGCTTGTCTTTGACGGTCCTGAATGTGGCCGCGAGTTCGCCGCTCAGTTGGCCCGATGGAAACTTAAAATTCAGCTCCACGGGCGAGTATTCGAGATACTTGGGTATGTTCACACTATTGAGGTCGAAATGGAGAACGGTTTCCAGCGAGTCCTTAAACGGTTTGGTCTCGCCGCCAATTTCTAAGGGCGCGCCATTCACTACCGCCGAGATAGCGGGCTGGACTCTGAGGTCCGCGTGATACGGCAAGCTGGAGACGAAGGGAAATCCGATTTTGATCGAAGAAACGGAATGCTTCGTGTTTTCAGGCCGGTCGTCGAAATCAATTGTCCCGTCGATGATTTCTATATTGTTCAACGAAAATCTCGGCCTCGGTCCTGGCGGCCCGGACGTGAGTTCGTCGATGAGATCTTGGAAATTGTACGTTCGGTTCTCGTTCCGAATCAGATTGACGTACGGCTTCCGCAGCTGCAGCTCTTTGAGCACGATTCCCCGCTGGAAAAAAGAGAGGCTTTCTAGATTGACGTGCAGTTCTTCGAACGAAAGAGCCGTCGCGTCGCTCTGACGCTCCTTCATCAAGAAGCCTCGAATCGTCGCCGACAAGGCATAAGGATTGATGCGTATCTGCTGGATTGAAACCTCGCGATGGAGGGCTTTCGTCAATTGATTGGCGAGCAAGTATCGGAGGAGAGGCGGCGCAGCCAGAGCGCCCAAAATGCCGATCGCGATGATGATCGCTCCCAGCCAGACGGCCATCTTCCGGGTGCGTGGCTTGCGGGCCAGCTCGGTTGCGCGACGGCGAAGCTCGTCAGTCTTCCAGGGCATGTTTCTACGGACGCATGAAAGGATGAGAGGTAACGTAAAATCACCTTCACCTCAATCCTCTGCGCGTCGACGACACACCACGACTCTAACGCACCACGTCGTTCTTGTCCATGCGGGGGCGGGGTTGGCCCGATTAACTGAAAGTGTGATCAGCGGGTCCGGAAAGCAGTAACAAAGCCTACGCGACGTCGATGCTTTTCAGCATCTCGGCATAAGCCGCGGGGAGTTTCCAGTATTTGGCGCCCTCGAGCATGAGGCGCTTGTACTCAGGATTGGGGAGCGGTGTTTCCCCTTCTGTGGGGGCGATGTAAACCAACGCCTCAATGGGATTGCAGCCGTCGTCCATAGCGTAAACCCGAACTTTCTCGCGCCGATATCCATCTTCGAAGCCGTCCAGTACGCACAGATCCGTATCATTCACGTCGTAAACGATACCCCAAACCTCGCATTCGTCCTCCACGAATATGTTCGCCGTGCCGCACTTGCGAAGTCGCGAGTGCCGGGCAATGACGAACCGGTAGCCGGGCAATCTGGCGACGCACACGAAACGCGATGATGGACAGCGCCGCTGCATCTGCTCCCAATTCATATTGGAACCGTAAGCGTAGTAGTACACCTCTCTTCCTCCTCCTGTTAAGCGGAAAATTGTAAAGGAACAACTCAAAAGTGGCAAGTGCCTGTGGAATCGATAGGGCAATTTAGATGCGTGGACGGTTATTAAAATTTGAAAGCCTGCGTAGCCTGTGCAAATTAACCGCGGTAAGCACCGGTTCGGTACGCGCGCTTAGGATTATTTTCGCGCCAAGGCGCCAAGAACGCAAAGTGACGGGAGAACGGCCCGTCATCCCGAGCGAATGCGAGGGATCTAAGTAGATCTCTCCCTTCGGTCGAGACAAGGATTTCTCCCTTTGGCCGAAATGACAACACGTGCCCTTTGCGTCTTTGCGCGAGATACTCCGATTCGGTTGCTTGCCGCGCTAGGATACCTCCAGGTTGGTAATTTGAGATTCCGAGCGCAGCGAGGATAAGGTAGGGCTCCTCCTTGGCGAAGAGCAGAGGGGCTCGTGCTCTAAAATGCTGGCCTGCCTAGCGTTACGCCGAGCAGGGTCGCATCGCCAGCGCCGAATAGGAGGAGTATGGCTGGTTGATGGGGACCGGCACAGTCTCCCGCGCGGTGATCGGGCAAGATGAGAAGCTTATGTCCATTGCAGATACCCAGGCTCCATGCATGACACCAAGCTCGATGCCACGGCCGGTGCCGGAGAAAGCTTCGCCGCGGCGAGCAGCATGTCCATTGCGGGATTTTGAAGGTAACGGCATTCCGCGGTGTGATAACGATAGGCTACGACGTTATAAGCGATTTTGACTGATTTCCGAATGGGGCTCGCAGATGAAGCCAAAGCCGTTTGAGGAAGCAACGACAACCATAATAGACCCAGCAACAACCGGCGTGAAGAGCGGGATTCTATAGCCGGTCGTGCGGCCGGTTGAGGTGTTATGAAGATCCTGTGGCGCCGAGTTTTTTCCATCGTTGCCGTTCCTTGCCTCTCGGGGATGTTCATAACTTCACCTCAGTTGCGCGGCATTATTCGTCCGGGGGTAACAAACGCTGGATACGAGCAAGCGGAAGGCCAAAGAAAAATCTCCGATAAAACTGTCGCTTACGCATAGTCAGCAAATACGCGACTGTAATCGAGGTTAACACTGCGAACAGCTCAGAACCTCGTTGCGGGTAAAAAGTTGTTGCTAGTCGCGAGTCTTGGCGGGAATTGATCACTGTAAGGACTATTTACATGACCGCTGCGCATAATCTCGCGCTATCCGCGAAGTGGTCACTACTCCATCGCTCCAGTACTCCAGCCCCTACGTCGAGCGCGCGGCGAGCTATTGTTTGACAAGCGATTCCCGATTCAATAGGACTGAGCCAAATTGCGGATAGAAGGAACGAGCAAGGTACTCACATGTTGATTCTCACGAACGAAGAAATCGAACACAGTCTTCCATCACAGGCATCGAGGAGCGCAAGTTCTGCCGGACGATAAAAAGGAGAAACGGGGGAGTCGCATGAACCTCAAGCTGGAAGGCATTCTTAGCGCCAATGTAACGCCCTTCAAAGAGAACTACGATATCGATGAAGCGGGCTTACGCAAGCTTATCCGTTTCCAGGCAAAGCCCGAAGGGATCAAAGCGATCGTTTGCAACGCCGGAGCAGGGGAGGGGGCGACCTTGACCCGGGAAGAGCGGATTCGATGCATCGAGATTATCGCGAAGAGATTCGGAAAGACCAGTGTATCGTAGCCGGCATCGAAGCGCTGTCGACTCGCGAAGCGATCCGGCAGACCCGCGAAGCCAAGGATGCCGGCGCGGAGGCCGTGATGCTGACCCCACCGCACGTGTACGACTGGAGCTCGACGGCGAATCCGGAGTTTGCGCTGCAATATTTTCATGATATTGCCAAAGCGGTCGATTTTCCGATCACAATCTTTCATTACCCCGCTTCAACAGCGTCGGGCTACACCCCGGAAACTGCGGTTCGAATCGCGCGCGAAGTCGAATCGGTCGTCGCTATCAAGGTCGCCAGCGGCGCCAATATTCGCCGGTACGAACAGGTGCTGCGCGGCATGCGCGCATTGCCGCGCCATGTCTCCGTGCTCGCGACATCGTCGCTGTTTCAACACTTCATCACCGGCGGCGACGGCGCCTTGACCGGCTTCGCGAACTTTGCGCCGGAGTTTTGCGTCAATCTTTTCAATGCGGTAAAAGAGGGTAATCTCGACAAAGCGCGCGAGCAGCATGAGATCAACTGGGCTTTGGAAGCGTCGGTGTATAAAGCTCCCAACGTCTACAAGCATAGCCGCTACAAAGTCGCCGCCTACTTTGCCGGTCTGCTGGATAATATGCTGGTCCGAGCGCCCCAGGCGCCTGTACCGGAAGGCGAAGTGCAGTTGATTCACGATGCCATGGAAAAACTTGGAATGCTGAGGCGATAGTTCCACCGGCTTGAAATCAATTCTAAACGAACGCTGCGCCGCGTGCCCCGCTAGTTATACCTGACTCTTTGCGACCTCTCGGGTCAACGTATCAGCAAGATCTCGATAGCGTGGCGGTCCTCAATTACGAAGTCCGATCTTTAGAGACTCTGTTGTCTCATTTGTGCGAAACATTCTCAGTGACGGGACATTCACCGCCCGGCAATTAACGCTCACTTCGCAAAAAACGTCGCGGTCTCACTGGCACGGCGCTTGCGTTACCGTGCGATATAAGTTGTTGTACCGTCCCGCAAAAGGAGGACTTATGAAGATGTTGAAAGACGAAAACGGCGCGATCGGTTGGATATTGCTGTGGGTCCTCGGAATACCGATACCCATACTACTTCTTTTGTTTCTGGTGCGCGGCTGCACGTAAAAACTCCCCTCACACTCCACTTCCACAACCGCGAGCGGCGAAAGTCGCTCGCGGTCTTGCCTGATTTTGAGTTGAAGCCGTGAGTTAAAGCTCCAGTGTGCTCTGCGCGAATAGCTCTTCAACCTTTGTCTTCTCGGAGGCGAGGCCCTGTTCGCGAGAGAAGTCGATGAGGGTTTCAAGCATCTTTCGGTTTGCTTTTACTCCGTAGGGGTACGGGTCGTTGCCGAACATCTCCTGGGTCATCGCCAAATACTCCCGGCCGAAAAACAACGCCGTGGGAATGCTGTCGCCGAGCTTTGCGTTAAAGTACTCCTTCGCCTTGACGAAGCCCGTGTACAAGTTGAAAGCGACCCACGGGTGCTTTCGATAAATGTCGCCGCGAATTGTGTATGCGTGGTTTACGGGAAGGAATCCCCATTTCTTGAAGAACCGCGCCCCTTCGGCCATGCGGTCGGAAAATAGCAGCTTAACCTTCCTCCAATCTCCATCGGTGCCGGGAATCCGGTGCGATCGTCCGATGATGTTGGGCATGTTTTTCCAGGGGCTGCCGATCGCTGCCACGTCCAACTCGTTGTTAACCAGCATGGACGCCAGGCTTTTGTCGGGTGGAATGCGTTGAAAGGAAATCCCGGGTGGGGGAGTGAAGCCTGTGGCGCCGCCGTGGCTTAGCTCTTCGGTTCTCTCCATATACCATTGAACCTTGTATTGAGACACTCCGAAATCGTGCTCGAGTATGCCGCGCTGCCACAACGCCGCGGTCTGCTGGTATTCTCCGACGCCGATGCGTTTGCCGGCGAGATCACTTGGCTGTTTAATGCCTGACTCCGTATTGTATGAAAGCTCCGTATGGAAAAGGCGCCGGCTTGGAAAAACCGGCAGGGCAATCATGTCGAAACCGCGTTCGCGCGCGATCAGATACGATGACATCGACATTTCACCGACATCGAATTCCTGAAATTTGAGCTGGCGCCAGAATGTTTCGGACGGATGAGAATAGGTGGGGACGATCTCGATTGCTTCGGCTTGGATGGTTCCGTTCATCAAGGGATCAACGCGTTCATTGAACGCGGAAATGAAGCTTAATCTCAGTTTGGGCATCGTCCGTTTCCTTTCGGCGCGCCAATAATTCGGCCGGTGATCGAAATCGTTGTTAAAGGTCGAGAGTGCTTTCGGCGAACAGCTCTTCTATCTTCATCTTCCTGGATGTCAGTCCCTGCTCGTGGGAATATTCGGTGATCGTGTCGAGCATGGCGGCGTTGGCTCTGATGCCGTAAGGAAACGGGTCGTCGCCGATAATGTCACGTGTCATGGCGAGGTACTCCGGCCCGAAGAACAGCGCCGACGGGATGCGCTCCAATAGTGTCTCGCGCGCGAACGCCTTGGCTTTTACGAAGCTGTTATACAGATTGAAAGCGACCCAGGGATGCTTACGGTAGATGTCGCCGCGAATGGTATAGGCGTGGTTGACGGGGAGAAAACCGTGTTTCTTGAAAAAACGCTGCCCCTCGGCCATGCGATCGGGAAAAAGCGGCTTGACGTTGCGCCAATCTCCGCCGCTACCGGTGATACGGCTGGAACGATCGAGCGCGTTGTCGCGTAGCAACCACGGGCTGGCGATCGGCGCGGCGTCGAGGCCGTTACTAACCAACATGGATGCCAGGCTCTTGTCAGGGGGGATCCGGTTGAAAGAGATTCCAGGCGGCGGCATGAAGCCGGTCGCTCCACCGTGGCTCATCTCCTCGGTTCTTTCCATGTACCAGTGGACTTTATACTGCGACACCCCGAAGTCGTGTTCGAGAATTCCGCGTATCCAGAGCGCCGCCGTTTGTTGATACTCCGCCACTCCGAGACGTTTGCCGGGGAGATCTCCGGGTTCTTTGATGCCGGAATTAAGATGGTATGAAAGCTCGGCATGGAATAGGCGGCGGCTCGGGAAAACGGGGATCGCAACCATGTCGAAGCCGTGTTCACGAGCGATGAGAAACGAAGACATCGACATTTCCCCGACTTCGAATTCCTGAAATTTGAGTTGCCGCCAAAAAGTCTCCGACGGGTGTGAATAAGTCGGAATGAGCTCGATGCCCTCCGCCTGAATCGTCCCGTTCATGAGCGGCTCCACGCGCTCGTTGAAGGCTGAGATAAAACCTAAGGTTAGATTCGCCATATTGCCTTCGACTCTTTAAAATCCGTCGATCGACCAGATATCGTAGAGCAATTCCATGCGCCGGAACGTGTGCTTGCGCGTTTGCTCCTGCAGGTGCGGCGAGGTGATGTAACGCACGGCAATCTCTTCGGCGAGGCTGCCATGCTCTTCATCCGCTTCCGAGTGGACGGTGAAAAATCGGACATCGTCGGGTTTCATACCGTACTGCTTGATGAAACCATTTCCCAGCGCCGCCGCTGCCGGGCCAAAGGTCCCTTCCGCGCCGATCTGAATGGACATGACGACGAACCATGGCAAAGTATGAATGATCAGCTCCACATAATAGAGATGAGCCGCCGTGGACGGCGTTAGTTCGGCGTTCTGAAGCTGCTGCTGCGTGAGGCCGATGGAATCGGCAAACCGTATAAACAGTTCGTTGTGCCCGGCGCTCCCCGTATCGAGCCCGCGCGTTTCTTCTTCCACAACCCCCCAGAGTTTTCGCGCGATTTCCGGATCGGTGCAGGCCAAGTATCGCAGCATCGCGATGCGCGGCACGGCGGCGCGAAACTGATAATCCTGAATCGCCCATGCGCGGATCTGGTCCATGGAGGCGGTCCCTGCGCATACCGCTTTCAAAAATGGATGTTTGATACGGATCTTCGGAAACGCCTGAATTTCTTTTTTGAGTTGGTGCACGAACTCCATTGATGAAACCACTTCCGACTGCGCTGTCATATTTCCTCCTTCTGTCTGTGGGTTCTGTATTATCTCAAAGCTCAAAACTCGACGCTCAAAGCTCCCGGCTCTTTAGCCGGCTGACAAAATATTCCCAGCCGCGCATAGGAAAACGCTGGTCGGCAGTGTAGACTGACAGTTCGTCGTTGGTCAGGTACTTCGGTTCACCGTGGAGAAGCGCCAGATGGTTCCATTCGCCGAGCATGGCGAGCCGCGTCGTGCGCTCGATAACTTGCTCAATACTTGCGCCGACGACCGTGTCGCCATGAGCGCGCATCAAAACCGCCGGGCCGTCTCCTAGCACGGCGGCGAGATCGTTGCCGCGCTCCACTGTGCGCACCAGCCCAATCCCTTCATATATCGGCGGGCCGTCGGCGGAAAGGAACTTCCCGTAGTGGTGCATGGGCTTTAGTTTTATGGGCAGCACGCTAAAAATCGTGCTCCATTTCGAGTGAGTGTGAGCAACACTTTCTACGTCGGGTCGCGCCTTGAGAATGCACGCGTGGATAGGCCACTCGTTGGGCGGTGTCTTGGCCCCGCCAAGATAGTTCCCGTCGAAATCCTGCATGATGAGGCGGTCAAGGGTTACGCAGCCCGGACTCACGTTGGCGATGGTGATAAGCGCATCAGCCCCGGGCACGCGCGCGCTGATATGACCGTAGCCGTCGGTGACGCCTTCGTGATCGAGAATACGGCAGGCCGTGATGAGTTTCTCTTTGAGTTCTTTGAGATTGGATGAGTCAAAGGCAGGCACGTTCGCTCGACTTGCAGCCATGAAAACTCCTTCGCTTTTCGTAATTGGATGAACTCGTTTTGTGGGCAATCTATTAGCCGACCGGCGGCCTGTCAAGGACAGCGGATTCTCCCGGACGGAGCAGAACAGGAATCCCAGTGGTGTTCGGTGACAGGAACCCGGCAGAGTGATAAATGTGACTGATGGAGGAGTATTTGCAATTTGTTTGGCTGATTCCGCTGGGTTTTTTCGCCGGCGCCTACGGGACGCTCATAGGAGCCGGAGGTGGATTCGTTCTCGTGCCGGCGCTGCTTCTGTTCTATCCGCGGGAGGCTCCGGAGACGATAACGAGCATTTCGCTTGCGGTGGTTTTTTTCAACGCTCTCTCAGGGACCTTGGCGTATACACGAGCAAAACGCATCGACTACCGATCTGCGGTTATTTTTTCTGTTGCTACTATTCCTGGAGCAATTCTCGGGGCCATTGGCACGATCCGCATGAGCCGTGCCGGGTTTGATCTGCTGTTTGGGTCTATCCTGGTCTTGGTCGCTATTTTCCTGGCAATCAACCCCGGCCCGAAAAGCGCGGCGAGCATCGCACAAATCGAGTTCCAAACGCAGGGCCTTTTCGAGCTGAGCCTCTCTACGCTTATTGCCGGGGCGGCTTTGAGCACCGTGCTTGGCTTTCTGTCGAGTTTCTTAGGCATCGGCGGCGGATTCATGTATGTGCCTGCGCTCATCTATCTGTTGAGATTTCCGGTCCACATCGCCACCGCGACGTCATTGTTTATCCTAGCGGTGACGGCGTTTACGGGGAGCGCGACGCATATTCTTGCCGGGTTTTTTCACCACGGCATACGGCGGACGATCGCGTTGGCGATCGGCGCAATACTGGGCGCGCAATTTGGAGCTAAGCTGTCGCAACGAATGCAGGGCGACTGGATCGTTCGCGGATTGGCCATTGCCCTTGGCATGGTGGGGCTGCAACTCATCGTGTCATCGTTGTGGCCTTGAGCACGGTCAAAGCGCCGGCCACAAGTTTGCTGGTATACCCATTATCCCGAGTAGCTTCGAGAATAGTAAGTGTATGAACACGATTGAAGTCGAAGATCTGAAAAAAGCGTATAGGTCGAATACGGGGGAGGATGTCCGCGCTCTCGACGGTGTGTCTTTCCAGGTTCCGCGGGGGGGCTGTGTCTTCGGATTGCTGGGCCCCAACGGGGCGGGAAAAACCACCCTCGTCAAGATTCTGACCACGATCACATCAGCGACGTCGGGACGAGCTACGGTTTTTGGGCGCGATGTGTCCCGAGAACCTTTGGAGGTCCGCCGGCAGATCGCCGTGGTGCTTCAACAAACCGCAGTCGATACCTTGTTGACTGTGAAGGATAATCTTTTGATCTATGCTTATCTTCATGGCATCGGGCGGCGCGACGCTAGGGAGCGTATGCAATCGGTGGCCGAGGAGTTCGACCTCGCCGGCAAGCTGAACGAGACCGTTTATGACTTGAGCATCGGCACCAAGCGGCGGGTCCAGGTCGCCAAGATTTTTATGGTGGACTCGCCGGTTATCTTTTTGGACGAGGCCACCACCGGTATGGATCCGCTCATGAAGCGGCGCGTCATGGAGCGAATCCGCGCCGAAGCCGGTAACGGGAAGACCGTGCTGCTAACCACCCAAGTTCTCAGCGAGGCCGAACAACTGTGCGATACCATCCTGATTATCGATCACGGTCGAGCACTGGCCTCCGGTACTCTGGATGATTTGCGGCGACTTTCAGAGCAGATGTTCCGGGTCAACTTATCCTTCGCCGGGGTTGATGGCGACCTGGTAAGTCGCCTCGAAGCTCTTAAGCCTGTAGAGATCAAAGCCGAGGCCAAGACCGTGGAGATGCTGTTCCGAGGCACGGAGGCCTCTCTGCTGGCGGAGCTGGCTGAGATTGCGCGCTCGATTCCCTTTACGCAGTTTGAGATTCGAGGCGCCGATCTCGAGGAGATATTCGTTGCCCTCTTAAAGGACAGCCGATGAACGGGATTGCCGGAATCATTTACCGCGACTGGCGCCAGCGGATCACGAATGTCGGTTTTGTGTTTTGGGATCTGTTCGTTCCCATCGCGTATCTGATGCTGTTTGGCACAGGCTTTGACCGGGCGCTGGCGAACTCGTTTGTCGTGGAGGGGCAGTCGCTCGGCTACACGGCCTATCTGCTGCCGGGCGTGATCGCGATGACGGGTTTCAGCGTTGCCATGAACACCTCATGGACTTTTTTCATGGACAAAGATTCCGGGATTTTTTACGAGTTATTAACCTATCCGATTACCCGGCGGCAGCTCCTGATCGGCAAAATCTGTTTCAACGTATTGCTGAGCGCGCTGGGCGCCGCCCTGGCGCTCGCTCTGGGGTGGTGGTAATGGATGTCAGAATCCGCTGGGATCTCTGGCCCCTTGCAGTGGCCGCCGTAGTCTTGACGACCGCCGGATGGTTTTTCCTGTTGAGCATTTTCGCCATCCGCCTAAGGCGGATGGATGCCTTTAACACCGTCACCAGTGCAGCGTACATCTTTCTGATGTTTCTGAGCACGATGTTCTATCCTCTATCGGACCTACCCGTATGGTTTCGCTGGGCGGCACAAGCCAATCCCATGACATGGCACGTGGACCTGTTGCGCTTCAGCCTGCTCGGCACGGGCTCGCCGGCGGTCATCCTGCTGGAGGGCGCGGCGTTCGTCATGTTCACAGTCGTTTGTCTGGCCTTCGCGGTGCGCGCCCTCGACCGCGCGGCATGACTGCTTACACCGAGGCTAACACCGACCACAAACTCCTCTTAGAACAACTCAACCTCACCCTTCCGCCGCAACCTCCACCCCGAATCACTGCCGCCGGCAAGATGGTGCAGTAATACCAACAATCAAAATGTAGTGGAGACTTTTTGATTACGAAAGTTGTTTTTATTGAGTTCTTTACTCCCTTACCCCTTCGGTTGAGAGAATCGGGCTAAAAAAGAAGTGGGGTTGAGTATCAGGGTTGCGTCTCCTTTTCTCCCGCCTGTGGCGCTCAGCTCGCGCGAGAATTCCCAACGCCCCGACAATAGATTGCGTGAGTGAAGGAGCACTACCGCCAAAGCTGGGCCCTCGGAGGCCCGTTAACGTTAAACTTAGGAGGAATGCACCACATGGAGCAGTTGGAAGCGCAGCTTGAGTCAATCCAGCGAGTCGCCGGCGATCGTTATGTCGTGGTGGTTTCAGTTTCAACCCGACCGCCAGAGGGCACCGGCCGGCCAGACGAAAGACTTTATCGTATGGAGGTCGACGTGGAAGGGTCGTCGATGACTCCCAAGGACGATCTTCAGGAGTGTTTCGATGTTTATCATAAGTTTGAATACGATGACGGACTTAATCCCAGGCTTCGGAGGCAATGGAAGACCGCGTCCCTTGTAGACGGAGTTGTCGATCTCCTCTTTAAGTCGCGCTTACTCATTCCATGGTCCATTCCACCCGCGCTGGACGACAGTTTTGACGCGTGAAAGAGTCTAGACTGGGTTTGGGAACTCGCCCTTTGATTTCACATAATAGTCCTTGACGCCACGATGACCCTGTAGAAAAATCGGGTCGTTTTGAAACCCGCAGAGCGTTTGAGAAAGGAGCTGCAGATGGTTTTTCCCGCCAGCGGTTTAACCGCCCCAAGGCAAGCCAAATGTGGTATTATCGCGGGTTAGCGGATGCATTCGCTGGCCGCATTAAAGACGGACTCGACAGTTCCATCATCACGGAATTCGGAGCTGAAGTAAGTAGGCTTTTTGACGATCCTTTCGCGATTGAGGAGAAAAAAGTTTGATGAACAAAGCAAGGTCAATGAACTCGGAGACAACAATCCTTCTTGAAAAGGAATGGGGCCTGTCGTTTTCTATTGGTGCATTGCTGTGCCAAGATGAAAGCTAGGAATTGTCCAGCAGAGGATTAATTTTTGGAAATGGGTTGACGTACAGGCTGGTGGTTAAAATGACTCATGTCCCAGTAAATCGAGGTAAAATCGCGAACTTCTGCCGGAAGCACCACATCAGGAAGTTAGCCTTTTTTGGCTCGGTTCTGCGGGAAGATTTCGGCCCAGACAGTGATGTGGATGTGCTCGTGGAGTTTGAGCCGGGACATACCCCTGGACTGGCTTTCTTCGCTATGGAGGCAGAACTCTCAGAAATCTTGGGCCGGAAAGTGGATTTGAATACTGCTAATTTTCTCAGTCGGTATTTTCGCGACGAGGTACTGGCGGAGGCCGAGATTCAGTATGCCGCGCCATGACACAACAATCCTGCGCCTCCGGCATATGATGGACCACGCCAAGGAAGCGGTAACCACAGCGCAAGGCAAAACGCGGAGGGATCTCGACACCGACCGCCTGCTGAACCTGGCGTTGGTTCGTCTGCTGGAAATCATCGGTGAGGCAGCGAGCCGGGTGCCAAAGCAAGAGCGTGAGCGTTACCCCGATATTCCGTGGCCTGAAATTGTCGGGCTGCGCAACAGGCTTATTCACGGCTATGACGAAGTCGATTATGACATCCTCTGGCAGATCGTAACGGCAGACCTACCTCCCGCGATCAGTAAGCTGGAAAAGATCCTCACTACAGAAAATCACAAATAATGGAATTCAAATTTGACGCCAACCAAGAATTTCAAGTTTGGGGCCATCGCATCCGTAACGGACCTGTTTGAGAGAAAATTCGCTGAAGGCCTGGAGAAACTGGAGTACGTAAAGCTCTATGTGAAGTTGCCGGATTGGTTCAAAGTGGGGACGCCGGTGGGCGAATACAACCCAGACTGGGCCATAGTCGTGGAAGACCGAGATCAACATGGACAGCCGACCGGGAAGGCGCTCCTCTGCCTCGTGCGCGAGACTAAAGACCCTCCTCATTTGACTGAGCTCCGGCCGGATGAAGCGCGTAAGATCCGCTGTGGGGAAAAGCATTTCAAAGAAGCTTTGGGAGGGGACTATAAAGTCGTGAGCAGCATCGATGAAATACGGTAGCTGGCGACCCCAGCGTCATAATGCCGAAAGAATCGGTCGCGCTAACTAAGGTAGCGGTAGTCTTTTCTTGACCTTACACGTCCTGTTTGCGTGTCATCCTGCGACATGCGCAAACCGGACTTATGTTCTCAATAGAGACTGGTAACCATTTGAGAATTCTGCGCCTCTCCGCTGCCGGAAAAAGACGGTTTCGGGTCTTTTAACTACGTTCTTGGTTTGTGTAGCATCTAACGAAGTGAAGTTTACGCGGTATTTCGAAGCGTTACGCAGCCGCCCCGACCGTGCTATAATTCGGGACGAGTGGATACAGCATGTTATAAAGCATCCTGTGAAGGAGGTGATCCAGAAGGACGGCCGAATTCGCCGATGGGCGCAGATAAACGAGATGAGCGGAAAATACTTGAGAATTATCTTGCTCCCAGATGGAGAAACGGTGCACAACGCCTTTTTTGATCGATCATTCAACCATGAAGATTAAATATTTTCAGGATACTGACACACTATACATCGAGTTTCGCGCAGCCGAAGTTGCAGAAACCAAAGACCTTGATGAGAATACCATCCTTGACGTTGACCGTAACGGCAACATTTGCGGAATCACCATTGAGCACGCTAGCGAGCGAACCGATATCCCGAAGTTTTCCTACGAACAGATTACAGCCTAAGCCCGGCTCAAAGTGAATGGGCTTTCGGTTTGCGCGCCGTTACTGCAAATCATAATGGCAAAGCTGGTTTTTGCCATGCTCTGCTCATGCCACGATGATCACGCCTTCCATGTCGTCGTACACTGTCGTGCTGACGCCCCATCCTGAAACATACAGGGAGGTCGTGTATGGGATTGAAGCACGTGTGTGTTGGACGGAAAGTGGAGCGCTTGCTCTGACTTATGCTCTCAAAGGAGACATCACACGTCTGCGGCTTCCGCCACCTCGGCCGCCGCGCAGGGCCGATCGTCTCTGGCAGCACACGTGCTTTGAGAGTTTCGTCGCCGTAAAGGGCGAACCCGCATACCACGAATTCAACTTCGCTCCGTCAGGCGAGTGGGCGGCGTATAAATTTCAACGCTATCGCGACGGCACGCCGCTTGAGGAAGAAAAGATCGCCGCAGGCATTACCGTCCGCATCGCGGGTGATACTCTCGAGCTTGGCGCGCTCATTCGACTGCATGGTGTAACCGGGCTGCAGCGGCGCGGGCAATTGCGGCTCGGGCTTTCTGCGGTCGTAGAAGACGATCAGGGCATGCTCTCCTATTGGGCGCTCAAGCATCCGGCGGGCAAGCCCGACTTTCATCACCCTGATGCTTTCGCGTTGGAGTTGGGGCCGCCGACATTGCAAGCGGCAAACGAACTACCCGTGGAGAAGCGATGAAATTCGGAATCGACCGACTGCTGGAAGAGCCCGTGCTCAGAAAACCTCTGGCGGGACGCCGTGTGGCTTTGCTCGCGCATCCTGCCTCGGTGACGCGGGACCTGGTTCATTCGATCGACGCGCTCGCCGCGTTCAAAGACATCAAATTGGTTGTGGCCTTCGGCCCGCAGCACGGGCTCCGGGGCGACAAGCAAGACAACATGATCGAATCGCCGGACTTCACCGATTCATTACATGGGATTCCGGTCTTTAGTCTCTACGGCGACGTGCGCCGTCCCTCGGCCGCGATGATGGACAGCTTCGATGTTCTGCTCGTCGATCTGCAAGATTTGGGCTGCCGCGTCTACACCTTTATTACGACCCTGTGTTACGTTCTCGAAGCTGCGGCAGAGCAGGGCAAGACCGTCTGGGTGCTCGACCGGCCCAACCCGGTCGGCCGTCCCGTAGAGGGACTGCGGCTGAGGCCAGGCTGGGAGAGCTTTGTGGGCGCCGGGCCGCTCCCGATGCGTCACGGGCTTACCCTGGGTGAGCTTGCGAAATGGTTCATAAACACGCTTCGCCTCGATGTCGAGTGCGAAGTTGTGAAGATGGATGGCTGGGAACCGTCGAGCGCGCCGGGTTACGGCTGGCCGATCGGCGAGCGCGCGTGGGTGAATCCGAGCCCGAACGCGCCCAATCTCTGGATGGCGCGCTGCTACGGTGGAACTGTGATGTTGGAAGGCACGACCCTCTCCGAGGGGCGCGGCACCACGCGCCCTTTGGAGCTCTTCGGTGCGCCGGATCTTGAGCCGCGCTCTCTACTGGCAAAAATGCACTCGCTCGCGCCGCAATGGCTGCGCGGCGGCCGGCTGCGGGATTGCTCGTTCGAGCCGGCGTTTCACAAGCACGCGGGCAAGCTCTGCGCTGGAATACAAATCCACCTCGACCACGCGAGCTACGATCACAACATCTTTCGGCCGTGGCGGCTAGTCGCCCTTGCGCTTAAATCGTTGCGGGCTCTTCGACCGCAATATGATCTCTGGCGCGACTTTCGCTACGAGTACGAACACGACCGGCTCGCCATCGATGTGATCAATGGAAGCGAGCTGCTGCGCCGATGGGTAGATGATCCTGCAGCCACTCCCGCCGATCTCGACGCCCTCGCCGCAACGGACGAGGCCGCGTGGCTCGGCGAGCGCGAATCGTTGCTGCTGTATCGTTGAAGTAGCCGCAGCTTCAGTCCCGTGCCGTCTTCGAACTCGAGGCACGGAACATACGCCGGCCAAAACAATCGTTGCAGCGGACTCGTTTGAAAAAAACTGAATTGCCTTCGTACTTAGATTCACTCCAAACGCAGAGAGGTGTATGGTTCTATTGTACGGTTGGTAAATCCTAAATCCAAAATCGAAAATCCAAATCGCATCAGTGGGTTGCCGTCAATCCTAATTTAAGGATCCGCTGGATCGTTCTTTCGTAGCTGAGTCCCGCTTTCACCGCGGATTGCGCAAATTCATCTTCGCGCTCCAGATTAGGATTAGGGTTGGCTTCCAGGATGACGATCTCGCCTTCGGGGGTGATCCGCAGGTCGATTCTACCGTAACCGCGGATGCGCAAGGCCCGGTAGGCGGCCTTGCAGATTTTGGCGATTCGCTGGGCCATGCCGTTTGCCATGGGTTCGGCGAAGATATTCTGGATTCCCCAACGTTTTCTATAGGCGTCGTCCCACTTGGCTTTAAACGTGGAGAATTTGGGCTGGTCGGCCGGCACTTCGGAAAAAATAACCTCGCGGAACGGGAAAACCCTCAAACGTTCGTTGCCGAGAATGCTTACATAAAGCTCCCGGCCCTCGATGTACTCTTCGGCCAGAGCTTCCTGACTCATCCGTTCGTGAATAAACCGAACCCGTTCTTCGAAAGCTTCGTCGCTGTCAACAAACGATTCTTGAGAAATTCCGTAGGAGGCTTCTTCTTTCAGAGGCTTGATGAAGAGAGGAAACCTCAGCCGCTTAGGCCTCTTGATCATCGATCCCGGAGAGAAAAGGGCGAAATTCGGCACGCGAATTTTGTGATAGGCCAGCAACTCTTTCGCCATACCCTTGTTCTTGCACAGGGTAAGCCCCGTCGGACTCGCGCCGGTATAGGGCACGTCCATCATTTCGAGCAGGCCCGCCACATTCCGATCGTAAGCGGAAACCTCGTTGAAATGTTCGGTAAGGTTGAAGACAATGTCGGGAGGGTGGGCCTTGATCTCGTCGATGATCATACCGGGTTCATCCCAAACTCCGATGGTTCTTACTTCATGTCCGAGTTTCTTGAGCGCTTCGATGACGTGCGCCTCAGCCGCCCAATCATCGGTCTTGAGCTCTTTTGTGAAGTCTTGATCCGCCGGGGGCGTGCCCGCGGTGTCGAAAAGCACCAAGACTTTATATCGCTTCCTGGCCCGGACCATCGATTACGTCTCCTTGAACTTGCCGGTAAGTCGATAATGGGATGCTAAAGTCGCCAGGTAGGCTGCGATCTCCAAACCGGCGGCGTCGGAACGAACGCGCAGATCCAGTTCGGCGCAACGTTCGATCAGTTCGCGCAGCAAGCGGTTTAAAGTTATTTTTGGCTCGCCCGTCCATGCCGATACGGCGTTCAGGATCGGCTTGGTCGAACGACGCAAAAAAGTTGCCGCGCGTTCACTGCCCGGCGAGGCTTCAGAGTCGGCGAACAGTTTTCTTAGATCGGCGTCGAAGAAGTCGGGAAAATCCTGCGCGTAGATGCGCCGGCGCTTTTTGTAGTACACCGCGAGGCGGGAGCGCAGACGCGAGGCTTCGCTCATCTTGGCCTTTGAGAAGACCAACGGCGGTTTGCCGGCGAGTTTTTGCATAAGCCCGTCAACGTATTCCAGTTTCTCCAAGGCTTTCCAATCGCGGTACTGGAGTCGCCAGTCCAACTCGGGTGTGAGCCAGATGGCGACCGTTTCGGCAAAATCTTCCTCCGGATGACTCTGGGCATACCAGCCGTCGAGGTGCCGGACGAAGCGCTTACTGTATGGGCGGGCGCGAAAACTTTCGGAATACTCCAGCGATGGCGGACCGAATAATGTTTTCCAGCGACGGTCCTTTTGTAAAAGATAGGCATGATTAAGCACGTGACCCGTCTCATGACGAAGCAGGCGCATACACCAGAATTCGGTGCCGCCTTCCACTTCCAGCATCATTTTCTCTTCGAGTCTTTTTAGGCGTGGATGCGCCAGGTAGAACGGAATTGCAATGGTCGTCGATCCTTCAAGACAGAACCATTCGTCACCCAGATAGCAAAGCGGCTTGAAGGTGATCCCCTTGGCTTCCAACTGGCGGTAAAAAGTTTCGATGCGGGACTCCAGTTCTGTGCCGGTGATCGTGAGCTTTAGATCACAGATCCGCATCTGCAATAGTTGGTCATCGCTCAGGTTCGAGAGGTCCGGGGCCGCAGCAACGGAGGCAGAAGCGGGCGGCTTGCCTTCTGGTCTTTCCATTAGCCGCTATTTTAACAAAGCAGGCTGAAACCGGCCATCAAAAAGCGGAGGCGGGCGAATCTATCGCTAAGGACGAGGGAAGGCAGGGAGCAAGGAGCACGGGGCAGGGAGCCGCCGACCTCTGACTTCTGATATCTGTCCCGTGCTTTTTGCTCCCTGCGCTTTGCCGGTTCGTATGTTGAAGCGAGTCGGGCGAGCGCAACGACGCAGATGGCCTCTTTTGGGCGGTCTGACTTACATGGTCAGCACGACCTTGCCGAAATGTTCCCGTCCTTCAAGATAGCGCTGCGCCGCGCGCGCCTCGGATAGCGGGAAGGTCTTTCCGATCACCACGCGAAGCTTTTTGTCCTTGACGAGTTTCAGGATCGAGTCCAACTGTTTAAAGTCGCCGGCATGCGCTTTCAGATGGTTGGTGATGGAGAAACGCGTAGCGGTGCGGCCCTCGCCGAGCGCCGGCGGTTGATCGGGAATTGCTCCGAAAGCTCCGCCGATCGAGACCAGCCGGCCGCCGGGAGCCAGCGCTTCCAGGCTCTTCTTGTATACATCGCCGCCGATCATCTCCAGCACGGCATCGACGCCGCGGTTGTTCGTGATTCGCATGACTTCAGGGGCAAAGTCCTTCTTCGTGTAGTCGATGACTTGATTGGCTCCAAGTTCCTGTAGTTTATGACATTTGTCGTCGCCGCTGGAAGTCGTGATCACCTTCGCGCCCAAATGCTTTCCAATCTGGATCGCCGCGATGCCGACTCCGCTGCTGCCCGCTTGCACGAGCAGCCATTCGCCTGCTTTGAGCTTGCCGTCGGCCAGTAACCCGAACCAGGCGGTGAGAAATACGGTCGGAACCGCGGCCGCGGTCGCCGAGTCGACGCCGTCGGGGACTGAGCAGGCTTCGGCGACTTTCGCAACCGCGTATTCCGCGTATCCCCCTTTGCCCGTGTAAGCGACGACCCGCTGGCCGGCTTTGAATGACTCAACTCCCGCGCCGACTTTGGTAACAGGTCCGGCAAACTCTCGCCCCGGAATGATCGGCAACTCTTCGGGAGAGATCCGGTAGGTGCCGCGCCGCAATCCGAGGTCGGCGCGGTTCAACGAAGCGGCTTCGACTTTGATGAGAACCTCGTTGCTGCCCGCCTCAGGAATGGGAACGTCCTCGTACTGAAGCGCCTCTTCCGTGGGCCCGAATTTGTGAATGCGAATCGCTTTCATGAGACCTCCGTAAAGCTTCAGATTTAAGAGTATACGCTTAGAATATGCAGGCCGAACTTGAGCTGTCAATCGGTGAGAGAGTTCACTTTTACATGTTCAGGGCGGATGCCGATACCGATAAGCCAGGCCGGAATGCGCCGGAGAAGCGGAATGGCCGAGATCAAACGGAGCACAAACGGCGGCTTGAGCGGCTTGGTTTCACTTAACACGCGCACAATCACCCTTCGCTGCAGCAAAACCTGCATCCGCTGAGTTACGCGCGTCGGAAACTCGCGTCTCTTCTGTATCTGCCGCAGATGATCGGTTTCTATTGTTCTCGCGCGCAGCGGTTCTGCCAGAATATTCGCCGCAGCGACTGCGTCTTGAACCGCAAGATTAATGCCCACGCCACCCACCGGAGACATCGCGTGGGCGGCATCTCCGACGCAGACAAAGCCGGGACGGAACCAACGGGATAAGCGATCGACCCGCACTGTCAACAACTTCACGTCCTCCCAGTTGCGCGGCTCTCCGGCGCGGTCTCGCGCGAACGGAACCAGTTGGGCCACTTTCTGGCGAAAAGACTCGAAGCCCTGGCGGCGGATCTCCTCAAACTGCCCTTTGGGAATGACGTAGCCGCACTGCCAATAGCCGCCGCGATTGATCGTGATGAAAATTCGCCCGACGTCAAACCGTCCCATGGTTTGCGCCGGGTCATCCGGAGCTCGTGAAATCCGGAACCATAGAACATCCATCGGCGCGCCCAAATCCTTCACGCGCAAACCGGCCTTCTCTCGCAGGATCGAATTACGGCCGTCCGCCGCTACGACAAGATCGGCGGACACCGCGAGCGCGCCGTTACGCGTCTTAGCCTCGATGCCGATTACGCGTCCCGCTTTCTCGATAAGGCCGGTCACCTCAGCCTCCATCAGAAGACGAAATGTGGGATAGCGGCCGGCATGGCCGGCAAGGAAGTTGAGAAAATCCCATTGCGGCATGAAAGCGATAAAACGGCAGCGGGTCGGCAGGTGCGTAAAATCCGCCACCGTCAGCGTCCTTTCGCCGACTTGCGCTTTCAGCTCGCGAACCTCTTGGTGCGGCAACTTGAGAAACTCGTTCAGCAATCTCAGCTCGTGCATCACTTCGAGTGTCGATGGATGAATCGTATCGCCCCGAAAATCGTGTAGAAAATCCCCGTGTTTTTCGAGGACAATCACGTCCACACCGGCTCGCGCGAGTAAAAACCCCAGCATCATGCCGGCCGGGCCGCCGCCCGCGATGCAGCATTGTACGGAAATCCTGTTAGTCATTGCAGCTTCGGGATCGGCGCCGATTTCAGCCGCAAAGTCGATGTCTACTTATTGACGTCGCTACTCACGGTGAACTATGCTGCGCTCCGGTTGAGAAGCGGACTTAACTTCATGTTCGTTAGGCTCGTATTCAGTTTATCGTATCTTTAGGGAATTCGAAGTGGGGCGGAAATTTTGGTGGTGGGTGGTTCAATCTGCCCCAAGATCCCTCACTTCGTTCGGGATGACAAATCCTTTAGGTCATTCCGAGCGGGAGCGAGGAATCTTTCTTGATGTTAAAAGTGGGCTCCGATTGTAACGGAACCACGGCGGAAAATTTTAAGTGAAAGGAATTATCGGAATGAAGATCGCCGTAATCGATGATTATCAGGACGCGTTTCGCACTCTAAAGTGTTACCCCAAGCTGAAGGATCATGAGGTGATGGTTTACACTGATACTGAAAAGGAGCCGGCGCGGCTCGCGGAGCGATTGAAGGATGTCGAGGCAGTGGTGTTGACTCAACAACGCTCGCGTTTCCCGAGAGCCGTCATCGAGCGTTTACCGAAACTGAGGCTCATTAGCCAGACCGGGCGCGCTGCCGCGCATATCGACGTCCGGGCCTGCACGGAAAGAGGAATCATCGTATGCGCCGGCGGCGCCGGAAATCCGGTTGCGACCGCGGAGCTTACGTGGGCTCTGATTCTGGCGGCGCTCCGGCACGTCCCCTATGAAGTGAAACGGCTGAGGGAAGGACATTGGCAATCGACCTTGGGCGTGTCCGTCAAGGGCAAGTCGCTGGGAGTCTACGCCTTCGGCCGAATCGGCAGCCTGGTTGCGAACGTGGGTCGCGCCTTCGGCGCGCGAGTCGTCTGCTGGGGCCGGGAAGCATCGACCGGGCGCGCACGGCAGGCCGGTTATGAAATCGCCAAAGACCGCCGGACCTTCTTCGGCGAAGCCGATATCTTGAGCTTGCACATCCCGCTCAACAATGAAACCCGCGGCATCGTCACGCGCGAGGACCTGAGTTGCATGAAGCCTACGGCGCTCATCGTTAACACGAGCCGCGCCGGGCTAATCGCCGAGGGCGCTTTGGTGGAAGCGCTCAAGGCTGGACGGCCGGGCTCCGCGGCAGTGGACGTCTATGAGGAGGAACCGGTGACCGGCGCTGACCATCCGCTGCTGAAAATGGATAATGTCGTCTGCACGCCTCACCTCGGCTATGTTGAGAAGGACACCTATGAAGAATACTATGGGGTGGTGGTCGAGCAAATTCTCGCTTTCGCCGCCGGCAGCCCCCTCCATGTGGTTAATCCCGAGGCACTGGGAAAGAAGGAATGAAGAAGCAAAGAGCAGGGCGCAAGGAGCGAGAAGCAGGGAACTGCGGCTTATTGGCGGTATTTCCGTTACTTGAGATTCTGTCAGTGTTGGGAATAAGTCATGGCGAATGAAGTAACAAGAGCCGGTGTCATTGGGCTCGGAGTTATGGGCTTTGACATCGCTTTTCTCTACGCGATGAAAGGACACCGCACTCTCGCTTACGACGCTTCGAGCGCGGTCGCGCAATCTTTTGCAAGTCGGGTGGACGGCGCGATTGATCGGCTTGGGCGCAGAAACAGAATTTCAGAAAGTGAAGTGGAAAATATCCGCGATCGACTTACCCTTGCCGGGAGTGTCGATCATCTGGCGGGGCTGGATCTCGTTACTGAAGCCGTTTCCGAGAACACCGGTGCTAAAGTTTCCGTGTATCGATCTCTCAGGGAAGCCGGGTTTAAAGGCATTCTTACGAGCAACACCTCATCCATCCCGCGGGAGTTTTTGCTGAAGGGTGGGAGCTATGAGCGGAAAAAATTCGCCAGCACGCATTTCTTCAATCCGGTTCTCTACACGCAAATGGTCGAAGTCGTTCGCGGCGACATGGACGAGGCTGCCATCGGCAGTACGCTTTCGTTTTTAAGAAAACTCGGCCGTAATCCCGTCGACACCCAGGATATCTCGGGCTTCGTCTCCAACAGCGTGTTAATGTACTATGCAGTCATGGCTCTGCACTTGCTTGGGAGCGGGGCGCGAATCGAGCAGATCGATGGAATAGCCAAGCAGATGGGTCTGTTGCCCCCATTTTTAAGCTTCGATAGCTGGAAGCCTTCCATTGTGGAAGATGTGACCCGGGTCATGTTCGAAATCCGCGGTGATGGCTTCCTTAGATCTTCAAAGCTCCTACGCGCGCTGGCTAAAGACAATCCGCGGTTCTACGTCGAACAAAAGCCCAACCAGGAGATCTACAAGCTGGTTGGAGAAGTAGCTCGCTCGCCCGGTGAGAGCATGATCACGACGGCCCTGAGAGCATCGATCCGCGTTGCGGCCGCTAGAGTCGTCGAGCTCGGAGAAGATCCGCGGACCGTGGATTTTATTTCCGCGGACGGACTTAAGATTCCCCACGCTCCTTTGAAAGAGATTGACAAAACCGGTGCCGGAGCGCTTCTCGATGAGCTGGATGAGGTCAGCAGGGAGATGCCGGAAAGCAACCTTGGTTCGCCCGAAATACTAGCGGCTATGTCGAAAGAACGAGAGTCTTTTTACAAAGGCGGCCAGCCAAACTCCTGGATAAGGTCCTTTGTGGAACGGCGGAGATCA